>CAMCTU010000169.1 GCA_945878525.1 Sphingobacterium thalpophilum | reverse complement strand
CTTTTCAAAACCGGTTAGATCAGGAACGCGGACCAGTTTTTCAGGGTTACCACCTGTTACCGCAGCAATAGTTGCAATTTTCATTCCACCAGCACATCCACATGAAACTACTCCCCATTCAGCACCGGATAGTTCTGCAAGCCTTTTTCCAACACCCATTGCCAGTTCATCAAGCTGTACATAATTAGATTGCGCATTGTACATTGCTTCTTTAGCTTCAGGAACCAAAGTAGATGCCCCAATAATTGTAAAGGTACCGCGGCAATTGATTACCGGTTCAACTCCCAATGATCTGTAAACCTCAGGGCCAAATTTCATAGGTCCGGCGGCAACATTCTCGCCGGCCATCATTTCTAATATTCCTGTGCCTTCAGTGTTGATGGCAGCTTGTGCACCTCCAACAATCCCACCTGCTAAGGGTAACATTGTCAGACCTTTAATAACGTCTCTACGTTTCATTTAAATATTTGATTTAAGTTTATTTTTTGATTATCGGCTACCGCTAAGGGTAGTAACTAAATTAAGCACTTCAATAAAAATTACAACTTAATTTAGGTACTATTCATGTTACATCATCCTTTAGACAATACTATTTACAGATCAATTATTCGCTTTTCTAAAATTGATCACTTCCTGTACGGTAACCGGACCTGCGCTGTTTCCAAAATTGGAGCGGATATAGGTCAGGATATTAGCAACTTCTTCATCTTTCAGGAAATTATGTGCCGGCATCAGACCATTATAAGGTTTCCCATTTACTATAATTTCTCCGTTTAAACCTTTCAAAACAACATTTAACAGTCTTGTCTTATCACCGCTTACCCAGTCTGTTCCTCCAAGGGGTGGAAAGCGATTTCCATCTCCTTTACCATCATTCTGGTGGCAGGCTGAACAATAGGTATTGTAAAGTACTGCTTCAGGTTTAATTTTGCCTTTTTCCAGATCATCTTTTATTTTATCCGGAGTCCGAATATGCGAGAGTAATTTATGTTTCTCCATGTTAGCGAGTTGAGGTAGGCCAAAGGTCTTTTTATCACCTTTATACATGACCCGCCAAATTCGGCCTTTTTCGGTTTCACTGATGTATAATGAACCATCGGGGCCTTCTGCTATACCCATTGGACGCATCTTGGCATCCCTCACATTAACAATTGGATCAACTCCTGCGAACCCGTCTGCGAACACTTCCCAATCTCCTGAAGGTGCTCCATCTTTAAAAGGTACAAATGCAACAAAATATCCTGCCTGAGGGTATGGAGCACGATTTGTTGATCCGTGAAATGCTATGAATGCTCCATTCTTGTAGCGCTCAGGGAACTGATTACCCTGATAAAAATATAAATCGTTGGGTGCCCAATGACCCGGGAATCCAATGAGTGGTTGCGCCAGTTCTTTACCTTTTCCTTCTTTCTTTCCATCTCCACCATATTCCGGGGTCATTAGCTTCTTCTTCTGGATCTGATCATAATAATAATATGGCCATCCGGCATCATCACCTTCCTTAATTTTCAGGAATTCTTCTGAAGGAAGTACGGCACTTTCCCAGGCTGTATATAGTTCAGGAAATAACCGGTGAAGGTTATCTCGGCCATGTTGTACTACATAAAGACTTTTGTCTGCTTTATTCCAGTCCATGGCTACAATACTGCGTAATCCGGTAGCGAATAAAGTGCCGTCTTTTTGAGTTAAGCCAATTTTATTGGCATCAAAACGCCAGATTCCACCATGTTGTACCAGTTCAGGACAAGGAGTTATTCCAGGTTGCCCGGGTTTTCCTCCGGGAGTATTGGCCAAATCCATGCAGTTATTGGAAGGGGTTCCAAATGGGACATACATAAAGCCTTTGTCGTCGAAAGAAACTGGTTTGGTAATATGCCAGTGTGCACCATGGCCATGATCATCGATCAGTACTGTTTCCATCGGACTATCAGGAATCAGTTTGCCTGGTGTTAGTTTATTTCTGTAAATGGCAAGAGAAGAACTGTAATACAGGTATCCCTTGTGAATTCGCATTCCATTGGCTAAACTGCCTACATCCTTATAATTGCCAAAGTGCTGGATAATATCTGCCTTCCCATCATTATCTGTATCCCGCATGGCCACATTTCCACCCTTATCAGAAAACCTGAGTTTTACATAGATATCACCATTGGTATTTACCGCAAGGTGACGAGCAGGGCCTAGGCTATCAACAACTACAACGGCTTCAAAACCATCCGGAAATGCAAGTCCGCCATTGTCCGGGTCTGATGGGGGCAGGCCGCCTGGATTTCTAACTAATGTGAGGCTAAGGATACTGATGATAAATATTAAACATATGGTATAAAAAGCAGGTTTCTTTAGAGTATCGCGAGTGATTTTTAGTTTCATATTTTTTGATTTTTGTTAGTGTATTTATCGAACTTTTTTCATGAAGCAGATACTGTCTTCCATACCTGCATACTGTCCGTAGTTTGTAATAACCTCATAACCACTCTTTTTATAAAGTCTAATGGCTTCTATTTGTCTTTTTCCGGTTTCTAAAATACAATTTTCGAATCCCATTTCTTTCGCCCAATTCTCTAGTTCAATCAAAATAAGGCCTGCAATACCCTTTCCACGATAATCGGATGAAGTGAACATTCGCTTGATTTCCATTGTTTTTTGATCATATTTTTTGATTGCTCCACAGGCTATTATGATTTCATTATAAGATGCTAAAACAACATGTTTAATGAGGTCTAATTTATTGAACTGGGCGTAAAATGAATGTTCTTCGCCATCGGAAACTGCAAGGTATGCATCGAGATCTTTAATCAGTCTGATAAAATCTTTATTGACGGAGTCTGTTCTGATTAGACGGATCATTTAAAATTTAAATTCATGATCTGCAGAATGATGCATAATGATGATTAGTATGAATCAAACTTACAAAAAACTGTTTTTGATTTTTTGCCAAATACGATATAAAAATACTTTTTTGCCAATATATTTTCCTACTTGTAAGTATTGGCACCGATCAGCAGATGTTCTATCCGTTAAGTTTTTCCTTGTGGTCTGTGTTACCACCGACCACATGAAGGGGCACGTGCATCATGCTTTCTTAATCTGTGGTTTAATACTTGTCAGATCAGCAATTTTAACTGGTTTACCTGTATCTATACTGTTTCTGGCAGCAATTCCCGTCAGGATTGCCAAAGCTCCATCACGTAAGCCTGCTGCCTGTCGGTAGGTATCCTGCTGGTTCGGTAAAAAGATATGCTGTTTCATACGCTCATCACCTCCTCCATGTCCGCCTTCAGTATTTGAAATTTTAAAGATCTCACGTTTTCCAAAGTTGCTAGTCAATTGTATTTCATCAAAGCCCTCCTCATCCCATGGTTGCCTTTCCTTGATCCATGCATCCAGTTTACCCTTGGTGCCATTAAATGAAATACGGTATCCTTCATAAGGAGAATAAGCAGTTAATGAATAACTAACCTGAACTTTGTTTGCATATTTGATCTGAACGGCCATTTTATCGAAAATGTCAATATCTTCCTTCCAGACACAACCGTCACGCAGGTAGCCGTCATATTTTTCGTTTTCAACATAGAGCTTCATCAGCTCAGGATTTTTGGTAATATCCCAAAAGAAATCACAGTTTTTAGTATGGGGACAAGTGCGGCAATTGGTATGTCTGAAAGAGTTATTCTTGCCATAAAATTCCAGTGCACCGTAGCCGAAAACTTCTTCCGGATCTGAGTCGATCCACCAGTTTAACAAATCAAAGTGATGCGATGCCTTGTGTACCAGTAAAGATCCGCCTTTTTCACGCAGCCGGTGCCATCTTCTAAAATAATCTGCTCCATGACTAGTATCCAAATACCAGTGGAAATCTACAGAAGTTATTTTACCGATTGCATTTGATCGGAGTAATTCATAAATCTTCACCCTGTGCGGGGAATACCGGTAGTTGAAGGTAACCCTAACACTTTTGCCGGTTCTTTTTTCAGCTTCAAGTATAGCCTGGCATTTAGTTTCATCAGTAGTTAGCGGCTTTTCGGTGATAATATCAGCCCCCATTTCCATTCCTTTGATTATAAATTCATGATGCGTATTGTCTACCGTCATGACCATCAGGATTTCGGGCTTGGTTTCACGCATCATTTTGTCAAAATCTGTAAAGGTCGGACAACTGACTCCCATACCTGATTTCATCAACCTCAGTCTGCCCTCATTGATATCACAAAGTCCTACGAATTCAATTTCATTTCCATACTTTTCAAGTACAGTTTTACCCCACATCGTTGTTGCCCTCACACCAAGTCCAACCATAGCGATTCGTTTCTTTTTGACAGGATTCAATAAAGTGCCAGCATTAGCGGGTATTATGGCAGATCCGGCAAGAACGGTACTTGTCTGAAGGATAAAATTTCTTCTTTTCATTTTTTATCTTTTTAAGTTTTGTATCCCGCACCTGCGAGATGGAACTTTTATGCTTAAAATAAACGTTTCAATATAGAATTTATATTTATCAAATAAAATTGCGATTTCAAGACTGTATTAGTGTAGTAAAACCCAAATTTTTGCGCATTGATAAAAATCATATAGACATCATTCAAATGCAGATAAATTATTTAATTTGATTAATAACTGATGCCTTTAATCTTTTTTTTTGTTTTTTCCATCAGAATTTTAGGGAGTTACGATTAAAGAAAACAATTATTAAATTTCAATTACATTTTTTTGAGATGTATAACTTTTTGCCATTCTAAAGGATAATCAGTAAGCACTGCATCAACCCCTGCTTCTTTTGCTTGTTCTGCCCCCGTTTTCCAATCATTGATAATATGACTTGAGCCTACAATAAAGACTTTTTTATTTTGGGAGTGGATCTTTTCAATGCTGATTTTGTCTGGGATGTACCGATTGTAAGTCCAGTTTGCATATGGATCAAGCAGTCCTTTTTCTAAATCTGATGGACTGTTCACCAACACGGCAATTTGGGTTTCCCGGTCAGCTTCATAAAAATTTTTTCTCATGGACTGATCAGTGATGCAATTGCCAATAAACAATAATTGTTTCAACACATCATATTTCTTTGCCAGGCTTACTAATTCTTGCTCTGCATTTTGGCCTTTTTCTTTCAGATCTATTGCAAGAAAATGATTTTTTTGTGTCTGTTCTTTTAATAATGAGAGTAAATCCTCGAATTTGGGTATTCTCTCTCCCTTAAAATAGCTGGACATGGAGGAACCTACATCCAATTTTTGCAGTTCATCATAGGTGTAGTCTCTAACCTTTCCCTTGGCATTACTTGTGCGGTCGACTGAGTCATCATGAAGGCAAACCCAAACTCCGTCTTTTGTTCGGCGAACATCTACCTCAATACCGATATTCAATCCAAGACTAATTTTGAAATTTACCATGGTATTCTCTGGTGCATAATTCTCCAAACCCCGGTGACCTACAATTTTTGGGTTTTGCGCGAAGAGGATGGGCATTGTACTTAAAAGAATGACCATAAGGAGCAAAGATCTCCTCGGAATTGATAAATTAAGCATGATTATTTTTATTTTCTGTTTAGTTTGTCTCATTTTCTTCGGGTAAGTAATATTTTATGTTAATTCAATTTGGAATATTAAATAATCATGTGATTCAAGCTCAGTTTTATTTCAATAATCGACCCAAATTATATTCAAATGCTTAATCAATTTCTGCTGTGCTTTAAAATGAAATCAACGATTGGTTTTGGATCTTTAAGACTATGGGGATGGTGTCCAATTCTTTTTTTTACAATGAGTTCTATTTTGCCGCCTGCAGCACGATAAATTTCGGCCAGTTTCTGACTGTTTTCTTCAAAGGGTACGACCGTATCAGCAT
>CAMCTU010000168.1 GCA_945878525.1 Sphingobacterium thalpophilum | reverse complement strand
CCACGCGCATGCAGCTTTTGTGTGGAAATTCCAATCTCTGCACCTAAACCAAAAACACCCCCATCTGTAAAACGGGTGGAAGCATTCGTATACACAGCGGCCGCATCCACTTCATTCAAAAAACGTTCACAATACTCCATATTACTCGAAACTATGGCTTCCGAATGTTTGGAAGAAAATTTTCGGATATGTTTCAATGCCTCCTCAAAACTATTCACTGTTTTTACGGAGCATTTAAAATCGAGGAACTCGTGCCCAAAATCTTCTTCCACAGCTTCTTTCAGGTATGGGTACTCCATCCCTTTCAAAATAAAATAGGATTGAGGATCAGCAAAAATTTCTACTTTATAAGCTTCTAATTTTGGCGCCAATAAATTCAGTAAAGGCTCAAGAATTTCTTTGTCGGCTATGAGTGTATCCAGTGAATTGCATACCGAAGGGCGTGTAACTTTGGCATTAGTCACAATATTTGCTGCGCTCTCCAGATTTCCGGATGCCTCCACATAGGTATGACAAACACCTGCACCGGTTTCAATCACCGGAACAGAAGCATGCTCACGTACATAATCAATTAGTTGCTGCGACCCTCTCGGAATTAAAATATCTACATATTTAGTAGCAGTAAGTAACTCAGGCATAAACTTCCGGTCGGCCGGAAGTAATTGAACAATGCTTACATCCAGATCAAAACTCGCCAGCACCTCCTGAATCAATGCCACAAGATAGGTATTGGTATAAAAAGCATCGGTGCCGCCCCGAAGAAGACATACATTTCCGGATTGAATACATAATGCAGCAACATCCACAGTCACATTTGGTCTTGACTCATAAATCACTCCAACAACACCCAATGGAACAGTAATTTTTTGAACCAATAAACCATTATCCAGAACCTTTTCCGAGAGCAAACGATTACTTGGATCAGGGAGTGCTGCAATATCCTCCACACTTTTAGCCAGATCTTCTATCCTGGGTGCACTAAGTAAAAGCCGGTCTTTTTTTGGATCAGCATCCGGCATCCGGTCGAGATCAAGCTGATTTTCTGAAAGAATGGTCGGTATATGAGCCCTGAGTTTTGCAGCTAAAGCTCTGAGAACATCTTCCTTCTTGTCATCACTAAGGAGTTTGACCGCTATTGTAGCCTCAGAAGCTTGTTCGAGAAAAGATTGTATTGATTCCATGATTAATAATTACAATAAAACAATATTATCGGCATGCGCCACTTCGAGGTTTTTAACTTTGGTTTCATTAGCTAGCATGGCCGAATCGATCTTAGATTTAGCAACGGCCACTACATTATTTTCCTCATCCAGAATTTCTATGATCTCGCCGTTCTCAAACGCATTCAGAACCAATTTAATTCCTACAGCCAGCAAACTATGTCGCTTTTGTAAGGCCTTGCAGGCACCCGAATCGATTTGAATGCGACCACGAACCAGACTTCCACTTGCCAGCCATTTTTTGCGGGCCGGCAAAGTACTTTTCTGTGGCAGACATAAAGTACCGGTCCTTCCATCAAGTGCTTTCAAAATTCCATCCTCTGTTCTGATACCAAAAATCACAACCCTGATTCCCATTTGATTGGCTAATCGTGCAAAATTGAGCTTGGAGGTCATGCCACCTAAACCCGAAGCAGACTTCTCTTTATTTGCAAGCAACAAAACCTTTTTATCCGCAGTGTCCAGCTCAGGAATCACCTGCCCGGCACTGTCGAGAACACCCGGCACTGATGTACTGAATAGTATTTGAGAAGCCCCAAAACCTGCCGCGATCAGGGTTGCCAATTCATCGTTATCTGAGAATTTCAGTTCCAGATTACTTACCACATCATTCTCATTTGCGATCGGAATGATATCACTATTCCATAACTCTTCGTAAGTACGCTTGAGCTGCAGAAACTGATCCCGGTTTGAAAAGTGATGCCTTTCACATAAACTTTGGGCAATGGCTATGCCATGAGGTGAAAAATACTTGGCGTAGGTATTTAGTAAGAGTGGATTCCCAACAGATGCAGCAGCCTTCTTCTCATTCAGCGTAGCCCCATAATTCTTGAGAAACTTCTTTCCGGCAGCAACCGCACCTGATGAAACAATCACCAGATTAAACTCTTTATGAATCGAAGCCACCTGACGGGCAATTTCTCCGATCACGATCTCATCAAGCTCCCCATCGCTGGTGGTGATGGATGCAGTTCCAAATTTTAGTACGAGTATGGGTTTTGCCAATGTAAATGTTGTATGAAGCGAATTTAAGAAAATTGTAGATTTTACTTTGTAAGGATTGTGATATAGGTTGCTAGGAAGGATTGCTTCGTCGTGCCTGCCCGTCCAGTCAGGCGGGCCTCCTCGCAATTCCGAGCGTAGCCTCTTGTCAATTGCGAGCGCAGCGAAGCAATCTTCTCCACACTATTGTTACTAAATATCACAAGATTGCTTCGTCGTGCCTGACGAATATAAATTGCTTGACGCCCAGGTAAATTCGTAAGTCAATGGCATAAAAATTCGCATATTTGCATAAATTTTTTGAGCGCATATTGTTTTTATGAATAAATCTAACCCAGACCTTGGGGAGCAAAGTGAAGTAGAAGTTTTCGGTGCCAGGGTACATAATTTAAAAAATATTGATGTTTCTTTTCCCCGAAATAAGCTGGTTGTTATAACCGGATTGAGTGGTAGTGGAAAATCATCGCTTGCTTTCGATACAATCTATGCAGAAGGACAACGCAGATACATGGAAACATTCAGCGCGTATTCACGGCAATTCCTTGGTGGAATGGAAAGGCCAGATGTTGATAAAATCTCTGGATTAAGTCCGGTGATTGCTATTGAGCAAAAAACGACCAGCAAAAATCCCCGCTCCACCGTTGGAACTATTACTGAAATTTATGATTTCATGCGTTTATTATTTGCCAGAACAGGAGAAGCTTTTTCTTATGTAAGTGGCCAAAAAATGGAACGAATGACCGAGGATCAGATTCTAAAAAGCATCCTTGAAAAATTTGAAGGTCAGGCAGTGAATATTTTGGCTCCTGTTGTAAAAGGCCGTAAAGGGCATTATCGGGAACTTTTTGAACAAATACGGAAGCAGGGTTATTTGAAAGTTAGGGTTGATGGTGAGATTTTGGATATCAGTCCCAAAATGCAGCTCGATCGTTATAAAATTCATGATATTGAGATGGTGATTGACCGACTAATGGTCAGTGTAGAAGACAGAAAAAGACTTTACGACTCAATTCAGTCTGCTTTAAAAGTTTCGAAAGGCATTATTAAAGTCAGTGATAAGGAAAACAAAGAATTCTTTTATAGCAAATTCCTGATGGATCCAATTTCGGGAATTTCCTATGATGAACCACAACCCAATACTTTTTCATTCAATTCTCCATATGGCGCATGTGAGCGATGTAGTGGATTGAGTTATATTTTCGAGGTTGACCGCAATTCGGTTATCCCGAATTCAAAGCTGAGTATCATGCAGGGCGGACTTGCTCCACTTGGCGAATATCGTGAAACCTGGGTATTCCAAATCTTAAAAGCACTTGCAAAAAAATATAATTTCTCACTTTCAACTCCACTTGAAAAATTTACGGAAGAAATTATTGAGATTATCTTAAACGGCTCACAAGATATCATTACAGTACCGGTTGAATACAATAAATGGAATGTTCAGAACTACCAGATCTCCTTTGATGGAATAATCAAAATGCTGGAGGAACAAACTAAACATCGGGCAGATGAAATTGGTGAAGATCTTGAAAATTACCGGGTGCTAAAAACATGCCCTGAATGTCATGGTGCTAGACTTAAAAAAGAGTCTCTACATATTAAGGTTGATGATAAAAATATTTACGAGCTGGCATGTATGGATATATCACAGCTTTCAGGATGGTTTGACAAGCTGGAATCACGTTTAAATGAACGGCAGAATACCATTGCCCGAGAAATATTAAAAGAAATTCGTTCTAGAATAGGTTTCCTGCTGGATGTAGGCTTAAACTACCTGACTTTAGACCGTACAGCCAAAACATTATCCGGAGGAGAAGCGCAGCGCATTCGGCTGGCTACTCAGATTGGATCTCAATTAGTGAATGTGCTATACATTCTTGATGAACCAAGTATTGGATTGCACCAGCGTGATAATGAACGCCTGATCTCAGCACTAAAAAACTTGCGGGACATAGGCAATACTGTTTTGGTTGTTGAACATGACAAGGACATGATTATGCATGCAGATCATGTTATAGATATGGGTCCTGCAGCCGGAGAGCATGGAGGCGAAGTTGTTGGTGAAGGCAGTCCGAAAGAGTTCGCAAAAGCTAAAACTCTGACAAATGATTACCTCAGTGGGAGAAAAGAGATTGCAGTTCCAGTGAAACGAAGAGAAGGTAATGGAAAATCTCTGGTCATAAAAAATGCAAGTGGCAATAACCTTCGGGATGTGTCTGTTGAATTTCCTCTTGGAAAACTGATCTGTGTAACCGGAGTTTCAGGAAGCGGGAAATCAACTTTAATTGCTGAAACACTCTATCCTGTTCTTAATCATCACTTCTTTAGAGCTAAGAAAAAACCAATGCCCTTTAAAAAGATTGAGGGCATTGAGCATATTGATAAAGTAATCGAGATCGATCAAACGCCAATCGGACGTACTCCGCGGTCTAATCCATCAACCTACACCGGAGTATTTTCAGATATACGGAACTTATTTGTAATGCTTCCTGAGGCAAAAATCAGGGGATATAAACCTGGGAGATTTTCTTTCAACGTCAAAGGTGGACGCTGTGAGACTTGTCAGGGTGCCGGCATGAAGCTCATCGAAATGAATTTTTTACCTGATGTTCAAGTACCTTGTGAGGAATGCAGTGGTAAACGATACAACCGCGAAACACTTGAAGTCCGTTACCGGGGTAAATCCATCAGCGATGTTCTAGATATGAGCATTGAAGATGCTGTAGCATTTTTTGAACCTATACCGGCAATTTATCGCAAAATCAAAACCCTCCAGGAAGTCGGATTGGGTTACATTCGTCTTGGTCAGTCATCCACCACCTTATCAGGTGGTGAAGCACAACGTGTTAAACTAGCAACCGAGCTTTCAAAAAAAGATACGGGCAATACTTTTTACATCCTGGATGAGCCTACAACGGGTCTGCATTTTGAAGATATCAATGTGCTTTTGGGTGTTTTAAACCGCCTGGTTGATCATGGAAATACAATACTCGTGATAGAGCACAACCTGGATGTGATCAAGGTAGCTGACTGGGTAATCGATCTTGGTCCGGAGGGTGGTTCGGGCGGCGGACAAATACTTTACGAAGGTATACCTGAAGATTTGATGAAAGTAAAGAATAGCCATACCGGGAAATTTCTCGCATTGGAGATGGGAACTTCTGTATAAGCTGTCATTAACAAACCGTCATTTCGAATAATAGAATTTAAGAAATCAGGTGGGAACGAGTGGATTTAGCGCAAAAAAAAGCTAAGGAACTGACCCTGATTATCCTGTTAAAAAACCAGTATACCTTTATTGCTTTGCCTGAAGGCGATATCCTGATCAACCCTACCGGAAATCCAGCTATGGCTGTTGGAGGAATGGGTGATGTGCTAAGCGGAATGATTGCTGCGTTTTTAGCACAGGGATACACAGCAAAAGAATCTGCAATTCTAGCCACTTATATTCATGGAAAAACCGGAGATGTATTAAATCAGGAGATGGGAATGTATAGCATCCCGCCCGGGGAACTCACGCTCCTGCTACCGGAAATAATTCAGAGTTTTTGTGAGACTACTTGATAAAAAAGGAAAATCTTTTTAAAATTCAAAAAGATGCTTTTCTGCATGATATGAGGAACGAACAAGCGGTCCGCTTTCAATGTACTTGAAACCCATCTCTAATCCGCGGGTTTTATATTTAGCAAACTGATCAGGAGTAATCCAATCCACAACCGGATGATGATTTT
>CAMCTU010000167.1 GCA_945878525.1 Sphingobacterium thalpophilum | reverse complement strand
CAAACGTTAAGAATTATGAAACTAAGTACCATTTTAATTTTAGTTGCCTTTTTGCAGGTGAATGCTAAAGGCTTCTCACAAAATGTTACCTTAAATGAAAAAAAATCAAACCTGGACAAAGTTTTCAATGAAATTAGAAAGCAAACCGGTTATGATTTTCTTTATAATACTAGACTGCTTAGAAATACAGTTCCTGTAACTGTAAATGCAGTAAACTCTTCTCTAGAAGAGGTTTTGGACCAGGTTTTTAAAAACCAGCCAATAACTTACACCATAACTGAGAATACGATTATTTTAAAAAGAAGAGATGATCGTACCATCGAGCAGACTTCAAAGTTTTCTTTGGTGCCAAATGACCGTGTTTTAAAATCTCAGAACCCTCAGGCTTCAGGTAAAGTTTCAACGTTCAATATTGAACAGAGACGCGCAGAGATTCGTGGTAAAGTAATTGATGCATCCGGCGAGGCTTTGATCGGGGTTAGTGTACGGGTTAAAGGTTCTGATAGCGGTGCATCAACAGATATAAATGGAAATTTCGTTTTGAATGCTCCGGATAATGCTGTTTTAGTATTTACCTACATCGGCTACATTACTCAGGAAGTTGCTGTTAACGGAAGAACTAGTGTTAATGTTACTCTTGTTGAAGACCGTCAGTCATTGAGTGAGGTGGTTGTAACGGCTTTCGGTGTTACCAAAGCAAAAAGAGGTTTAGGTTATGCAGTACAGGAAGTGCGTGGAGATGACTTCACTGAATCACGTCAAAATAACATTGCAAATTCATTAACCGGTAAAATTGCCGGTGTGGATGCAACTCAGGCAAACTCAGGAGCAGGTGGTTCAAGTCGTGTGATTATTCGTGGTAACACCTCATTGAATGGTAATCAGCAGCCGCTTTATGTGGTAGATGGTATGCCAATCAACAATAATAACAGAGGCCCTGTAACATCCACAGAAAAATTGAATGCTGACCGTGGAGACGGTATTTCAAGTATAAATCCTGATGATATTGCAACCATATCTGTTTTGAAAGGTGGAGCTGCTGCCGCACTTTACGGAAGCCAGGCTGCGAATGGGGTAATCCTAATCACCACCAAGAAAGGTACTGCCCAGAAAGGTGTAGGTGTTGAAATTACTTCGGATGCAAACTTTGGTAGTCCATCAGTTTTCCCTAACTATCAATATGAATACGGTCAGGGTAATGACGGAGTTAAACCTGCTACCGCTGCTGCTGCATTAAGCTCAGGTCGTTTATCCTATGGTGCAAAAATGGACGGTTCAATGGTATTGCAGTTTGATGGGGTTATGCGCCCATACTCACCATTCTACGTGAAAGATAATATTAAAAACTTTTATGAATTGAGTCAGAATATCACTAACACGGTGGCATTTAGTGCGGGTAGTGAGAAATTAAAAACACGATTATCTCTTAGTGATTTGCGTGCAGAAGATCAACAGCCAAATTCAAGTTACAAGAGGAAAACTGTAAACCTGAATATATCTGGTAAAATGGGTAAGAATGATTTTCTAACCATTGAATCAAGTGTACAGTATAATCTGATAGAAGGTAGAAATAGACCAGGTGTTGGGTATGCAGATTTCAATTCGGCATGGCCGGTTTATTTGGCTGCGAATGTGGTAGATGTTCGGAATATGGCAGGTACAGATCCTAACAGACCTGGAATCAGGGTTTCAAACGGAAGAGAATTGGATTGGAATCCAGTTCCTGTAGCTTTCAACCCTTATTATGTGGCCTATCAGATTGGTAATGAGGATGCTCGTCAGCGTTTAATTGGTCGCGCAAGTGTTCAGGCAAATATTTTACCTAATTTGTTTGTTAAAGGTACAGTAGCTCGCGATTTTAACTATACTACTGATCAAGTATATGTACCAAATACAAATAATTTTACTCCTCTTGGCTATTTTGAATCAGGTATGCTACAGGAAGACAAAACTAACTTTCAGGGAATTGTAAATTACAATGAAAGATTTCTGAAAGAAAAAATTGGCTTAAACTTTCTTGGAGGTGTGCAAAGTGAAAGAGATTTCTCTAAGGGAAGTACTGCCAATGGTAGCCAATGGGTAGTCTCTGATTTTTATAGTATTACCAATTTGGTTAATAGAGATCTGGTGAATGCCTCACAAGGTTCTTTTGGAACTAACTCTGTATTTGGTGAAGCAAATATTGATTATAACAACTTGTTCTACTTAACTGTAACAGGTCGTCAGGATTGGTTTTCGGTATTGAATCCAGGATTTAATTCAATCTTCTATCCATCAGTTGGTGCTAGTTTCATCCTTTCGGATGTTGTTAAAATGCCAAAATTCATGGATTATGCCAAATTGCGTTCTTCATGGGCTGAAGTAGGTAGTGCAACTGTAAATGCAGGAAGTATCAACCAGACTTATGCGGTTAGTACGGTGAATGCTTATGGTATTCCAACCTTAACAAACCCGAATGTTTTGAATAATCCTAATATTCGTCCGGTTACTGTTGAAACCATCGAGGGTGGTTTTGAGGTTCAAATGTTGAACAGTAGAATTGGATTGGATGTGAACTATTATTCAAGAAGAACCAGAAACGATATCCTTTCACCTCCAATTTCAGGAGCAACCGGATTCGCTGCAGGAAGAAGAAATCTTGGTTTGGTGACTAACAAAGGTTGGGAAATCAGCTTAACAGGTACTCCAGTCAAAAAGGATAACTTCTCATGGGATGTGAATTATAACTTTGGTTATAACATGAGTAAGATCGTAGAACTTGCCGAAGGTATTGATGTGCTTACATTAGGCTCTGGTATTGGTGGACCACAAATGATTAATGCTGTTGGTTTACCTTACTCCACAGTTCGTGCTAACGTAATGAGGAGAGATGCTAATGGAACTTTGGTATATAACAAGGCAACCGGTTATGAAGACAGAGTATTAGCTGACATAGGTGTTGGTAACCCGCCATATTTGATGGGTCTTGGAAATAATTTCCGCTACAAGCGTTTCAGCTTGACCGTGGATCTTGATTCTAAATTCGGTGCGGTTGGATATAGTAACCTTATTCAGTATGCAACTCGTTTTGGTCATACTCCTCAAACTTTGCCTGGTAGAGAAGGTGGTTTGACGGTAACCGGGGTTGATCAGACAGGAGCACCATTCACAAGAGTTTGGTCTGTAGTTGATTTGGATACTTATTACAATAATTTTGGTAATGCATATCCTGGAATGTGGGTTTACAAAACCGACTTCATCAAATTACGTCGTGCAGTATTGAAATACAATCTTCCAGTCAGTGCACTTAAGTTCATGCGTGTTCAGTCTGCCTCAGTAGGTATTACTGGTTTGAATTTGGCTATTCTGTATCAGGATAAGAGAACTAAAGAAGCCGGAATTGATCCTGAAATGCAGGAAACAGTTGGTAATGCTCAGGGAAGTCAGGGTGTTGCTTTTCCTAGAACCAGGAATATTGGCTTTAACCTGAATTTAAGATTCTAATACTAAAATCTAAGAACATGAAAAAGACATTCTTAAAATTGATATATGCAACTGGTGTTGTTCTTTTGGTTTCAACGATGCAATCGTGTAATACCGAGAAGCTGACTGACCTGAACAGGAACCCCAATGCAATTGAATATGTAATTCCTGAATACTCCTTCACAGCTGCTGTATTGGCAAGTGGACCTGGAGAAAATTACAGAGCCTTAGGCCAGGGATTACAGTATTTTTCTTCTTACAAGGAAGTGCCTGCTACAGGAGATAAATTCTATAACTTTAATGGTACAGCTGGAAGCTTCGGTGTTTACACCGGACAATGGAATCGTCTCTTGCAATTAGCAAAAGAAATTCCAGGAGCTGAAAACGTAAATAGACGTGCAGCTATTGAGATTCTTAGAATTTTGGCTTTTCACCAGCAAACTGATGTGATGGGTGATATGCCATATTCCGAATCTATGAAGGGGCTCGATAAGCTTAAGCCAAAGTATGACACTCAAAAAAGTATCTATACCGCTATGCTTACCGAACTTGAAACTGCCTTAAAATCGATGGATGCAACCAAGCCAAATGTATTTGGTAATGCTGATCCTTACTTTAAAGGTGATGTAGCTAAATGGAGCAAATTTGGGTATACCTTAATGGCTCGTTTGGGAATGCGTTTATCTGATGTTGAACCTGCAACAGCAAAATCATGGGTAGAAAAAGCAGTAGCCGGTGGAATGATGACCGCTTTTGGTGATATCGCTTACCTGAAATATGCAAACATAGTGGGTCAAATGAATCCTAGAGTGTTAACTTACATCAACGGGGATTTTACAAGTCCGGGTGGGGATAACATAGAAGGAAGTAAATGGACAGCCAAATTTATTGACCATTTGAAATCAACTTCTGATCCACGTTTACCTGTTATTTCAGTAGTTTGGGTTCCTGCAGGTGGTAATTCGTATACCCCAAATAATACCCCAGCTACTCAGCGTGGTATGGTTAGCGGAAGTCTCAATACCAGACCAACTGATTTTGATTCTTACTCAGAGCCTTCATTGCTTTTCATTGACAGAGGTGCACCAATTATCACAATGGGACCTTCTGAAGCGTTTTTAATAATTGCTGAAGCTGCTGCAAGAGGATGGTCTGTTGGATCAACTGCTCAGGCAGCTTATAACAATGCTGTTAGAGCTGCAATGGCCGAATGGGCGTTATGGCCTGCTGTTGCTCCTCATTCGGGAGTGATTACCACGGCTCAGGTTGATGCCTATCTTGCTGCTAATCCTTACCCTGCTTCAGGAACATTGGCACAGCAAATTGAAGCCATCTCTACCCAAAAATGGGTTTCAATGCTTGGAAATGATTACGAGGTGTATTCTAACTGGCGTCGTACCAAATATCCGGTTTTCAATTATGCCAACTGGACTGTAGCTGGTAATAAGGTTCCTTACCCGGGTAACGTTACCGCAGGTAAAATGTGGAGAAGATTCTCTCTTCCAATTGCTGAGCGTAACGTAAACCCTGATAATTACTTTGAAGCAATCAAACGTCAGAATTATTCTGAAGAGCAAATTGATCTTTTACAGGGTAGAATGTGGTGGGATGTTGGTCCTAGAACTGGTCAGAGTAACTAATATGTTAATATGCTGAATGCAATTTGAAAACTATGTCTCAATTTGTATATTAGCTTTAAGATCAATAAAAGGAGATCGGAAGATCTCCTTTTATTGTTTATAACTCCTTCAAATAAAAAAATAGTACTATGAAACGTAGAGATCTAATAAAGTATCTTTCTGTGGCTCCTGTTGCAGGAGCTACTATTGGTGCAAGTGTGCCACTCGAATCTTTAGCTGCCCCTGCCGCAGCTGCTGCTAAGCGTGATGTAATTAAGGAACTTGGTTTGCGAACCTTCATAAACGCTGCAGGAACCTACACCACTATGACTGCTTCCCTGATGCATCAGGAAGTAGTTGATACCATTGAATCTGCTTCCAAACACTTTGTGATGATTACTGAGGTTCAGGATAAAGTAGGTGAAAAAATTGCTGCGATGTGCCATGCCGAATCTGCAATGGTAACCGCTGGTTGCTGGTCTGCCCTTGTATTGGGAACTGCCGGAGTTTTAACCAGAATGGATAGAAAAAAAGTATCCTTATTACCGGATGTTTCAACGTTCGACCGTAATGAGGTAATTGTTCAAAAATCCCATAATGTAGGTTATGTTCATGCGATAACTAATACCGGTATCAAAGTAGTTGAAGTTGAAACAGCTGCGGAGATGGAAAGAGCAATAAGTGGTAAAACGGCGATGATGTGGTTTTTGAATTCAAGCGGTCCAATGGGCAATGTAAAACATGAAGAATTTGTTGCCATTGGTAAAAAGCATAACATTCCAACCATGATTGATATGGCTGCTGATGTGCCTCCTGTTGAAAATCTTTGGAAGTACAATGACCTTGGTTTTGATTTGGTCTGTGTTTCTGGTGGTAAAGCAATTTGCGGACC
>CAMCTU010000166.1 GCA_945878525.1 Sphingobacterium thalpophilum | reverse complement strand
GCTTTTGCTCCACTTGCCCTGGTTATTCCGGAACTTGAAATTGAAGATCATTTGGTGGTCGAGAAATCTTACCCGGATTTTTGGAAACACTTGGAAATAGCAGGGTTTAAATTGAGAGTGGAGAGTTGAGAATTGAGAATTAAGATATCGTACTATGAAGTCAAATTTTCATCTTTAAAGATAATTTTCAATACTTGATACCTGATACTTAATACTCAATACTTATAACTTATAACTTATAACTCAAAACAAAAATGGCAGGTAATTCATTCGGTCAACTGTTCCGCATCACAACTTTCGGAGAATCACATGGTGAAGCTATAGGTGTGATCATAGATGGCTGTCCTTCTAATCTGGTAGTGGAGATGGATTTCATTCAGTCTGAGCTCGATAAACGTAAACCGGGGCAATCCAAGATTACAACCCAGCGGAAAGAAAGTGATACGGTGCAGATCTTGTCAGGAATATTTGAAGGCAAAACGACCGGCACCCCTATTGCAATGGTCATTCCGAATGAAGATCAGCGTTCAAAAGACTACTCTCATATAAAAGATGCTTATCGTCCTTCGCATGCAGATTACACATACGATGCCAAATATGGCCATCGCGATCATCGTGGTGGGGGCAGATCATCCGCAAGGGAAACAGCCGCAAGGGTTGCAGCCGGAGCAATCGCCAAACTAGTTTTAAAAGAATCCGGAATTGAAATTTTTGCGCATGTCTCTGCAGCTGGCACCATTGAAGCTCCACTTCTTTCAATAAATTCGATACCAGAATTACTTGAGATCAGGGAGAGTAATATTGTCCGCTGCGCAGATCCGGCTACTGCAAATCAGATGATTGAGCTCATTGATGGAATCAGAAAAGAAGGTGATACGATAGGAGGTAAAATCTCCTGCCTGATCAAAAATTGCCCGGTTGGCTTAGGAGAGCCTGTTTTCGACAAACTTCATGCTGATTTAGGAAAAGCAATGCTTAGCATAAATGCGGTACATGGTTTTGATTACGGCTCAGGATTTGCTGGTTCTGAGATGAAAGGTTCTGAGCATAATGATCTTTTTGTTTCTCCTGAAAATGGTCAAGATATTAGCAATTTCCGCACGCTTACTAACTATTCGGGGGGGATTCAGGGTGGTATATCCAACGGAATGGATATAACTTTTAGGGTGGCATTTAAACCTGTTGCAACTATTATGCAAAATCAGGAAAGCCTTGATTCATCAGGAAAAGCAGCAAATGTTCAGGGAAAAGGCAGGCATGATCCATGTGTAGTGCCCCGTGCGGTTGCAATTGTTGAGGCAATGGCAGCCTTGGTTCTGGCTGATCATTTATTGAGGAATAAAGTGGTTAGGCTATAAGGCTTCCGTCATTGACGGGGTTGTGCTGTCCGTCATTTCGAAGGAGGAACGAAGAGAAATCTCATGCTGGAAGTCAGTATCCCAATCAACAGATTTCTCCTCGGGTTGATATTCTACGTTTTTATTTCAATTTGATTCGCTCGTCGAATTGACGGAAATTTTGTTTGGTATGTTTTAAAACAATTTCGGAAACTTCTTCGGAAAACTGTCGTTCATCATCTCATAAACACTTTCAACTACATCATCCACAGATGGTTTACTGAAATAATCTCCATCAGATCCATAAGGAGTACGGTGAGGTTTTGCAGTAAGTGTACGTGGCTGTCCATCTAAAAACTGGTATCCATTCTGATGTTCAAGTACCTGCTGCAGGATAAAAGCGGATGAACCTCCAGGAACATCCTCACCAACTACAAGTAATTTATTGGTCTTTTTCAAAGATTTTACACAGAGTTTATCAAGGTCAAATGGCAAAAATGTCTGCGGATCTACAATTTCAATATCAATTCCTAAAACCTCCAGTTGCTCAGCAGCCTCTTCAACAATCCTCAATGTTGAACCATATGAAATAACCGTGACATCCCTTCCCTCACGAAGGATTTCGGACTTCCCAAGTTCAACTCTGAACTCACCAACATTTTCAGGCATTTTTTCTTTCAATCTGTACCCGTTGAGGCATTCTATAACCAATGCAGGCTCATCCCCATGAAGTAGGGTATTATACATGCCTGCAGCCTGGGTCATATTTCTCGGAACACATACATGCATCCCCCTTAATGAATTAATAATCACACCCATTGGAGAACCTGAATGCCAGATTCCCTCTAAACGATGTCCTCTAGTTCTTACAATAAGGGGAGCTTTTTGCCTTCCTTTGGTACGATAACTTAATGTTGCCAGATCATCGCTCAAAATGTTAAGTGCAAAGAGTAAATAGTCAAGATATTGTATCTCTGCGATAGGTCTTAAACCACGCATTGCCAAACCTATTCCTTGACCTACAATGGTCATTTCCCTAATACCCGTATCAGTGATTCTTTTTTTTCCAAATTTGGCTTGTAAACCGGCAAATCCTTGATTTACATCCCCAATTGCCCCAACATCTTCTCCAAAAGCCAGAACACGGGGATCACGAGTAAAATTTGCATCGAAGCATGCATTTAAAATTTCTCTTCCATCCACAAGTTTTGAAGCATCTGAATATTCAGGTTTAACTGAATTTATGTTTAAGGGTGATTCAGACGACCCAGTAAATAACTTAGAATTGTAACGATCAAAAATTTGATCATGTTGCTGGCTGTACCAGTCCAGAATTAACTTTTTAGACTCTGAATGATCATGACGCAAGAGTCTTATTGCATTTCTAACCATTGCTATCACATCTTTACGGGATGGATCTACACTCGATTTGAGTTGACTTGCTAAATGAATAAGTTCAGGCTTTTGAGTACTTTCAACGAGTTTAATAGCTGTATCCAATTCTGATTTAATCCCTGCATTGAAATCTGCCCAAGCCTTTTTCTGACAATTGCGAATATATATTTTAGCATTTGCTTCAATTTCATTCAACTCATCTTCATTAGATATAGCCGATTCGATCATCCACTTTCGCATCTGCAACATGCAATCGAATTCGTTTTCCCAGGCTATTCTGTCTTTATTTTTGTATCGTTCATGTGAACCTGAAGTAGAATGCCCTTGAGGCTGAGTCATTTCAGTAACATGAATCATTACCGGAATATGCTGCTCACGACAAACTTTGATCGCTTTTTCATAAGTTTCACATAAACCGGGGTAGTCCCAGCCTCTAACTTTAAATATCTCATACCCTTCACCCTTTTCATCACGCTGAAAACCTTTGAGAATTTCAGAAATGTCCTCTTTAGTGGTCTGATATTCTGCGGGAACCGAAATTCCATAAGCATCATCCCATATTGATATTACCATTGGCACCTGGAGCACACCAGCAGCATTTATTGCTTCAAAGAAAATACCTTCTGAAGTTGAGGCATTTCCAATGGTACCAAAAGCTACTTCATTTCCATTAAGGGAAAAATTCTTTAGGTAAGCAAGATCCTGATTGTTTTTATATAACTTGGAGGCGAGAGCTAAACCTACCAAACGCCCCATTTGTCCGCCGGTAGGCGAAATATCCGCAGATGAGTTCTTGATACTGGTCAAATCCATCCAGCTGCCATCTTCATTTAACAGTCGGCTTGCAAAATGGCAATTCATCTGTCTGCCTCCTGAACCAGGGTCAGCATCAGAATCTGTGTTAGCATACAATTGAGCAAAGAATTCCGGCATTGTTAACATACCTGCAGCCAGCATGAAGGTCTGATCCCTGTAATATCCTGAACGCCAGTCGCCAGCTAAAAACACCTTCGCCATAGCTAATTGTGCTACCTCTTTACCATCTCCAAAGATTCCGAACTTAGCTTTACCCGTCAAAACTTCCTTGCGTCCCAAAAGGCTGGCTTGCCTGCTTTCAAAAGCGATTTTATAATCATCAATGATTAGGCTTTTGAACGAATCAAAGCTCAACTCCTCTTGTTCCTTTAAGTTAATTTCGTTCATCCGGGTTTCTATCATGGAATAATTTTGTAGACAAAAATAAGAAAAGAGTGCAGGAATTGATAGTACACTTTCAAAATAATAATTCGTTTTTTCAGGAATTAGCCAAATTATAACATCCAGATGATTAATGTTACAGCTAATCAATGTATGGAATGATTATTGAATAATACTTTGTGATATTTTAAAATAATCCGAAAAATGAAGAAAATATTAATGCTGCTGGCCGCTGTAATCGTAATTGTGTTCTTAAAGTCTATGCAGACCGAAAACAAAGCAGAATTCAAATTTGAAAAAGAAACTCATGATTTTGGACAGATTCCAAAGGGCAGGCCTGTTAGCGCTGAATTTACATTCACCAATACAGGCGGGAAAGCACTGATCATTTCGTCAATTGAATCAAGTTGTGATTGTATCATGACCAAATTCACAAGAGAACCGATATTGGCAGGCGGTAAAGGAATAATCACAATTATTTATGATGCCGATACCCCACAGGTCGGATTTTCAAAGGCTGTCATAATCAAATCCAATGCAAGGACTCCTGTTAAAGTATTGTACGTAAAAGGTGAGATAAGAAGTGCCGGTTAATGATCTATCATAAATTAAAAAATTAAAAAGCCTCTCCCATTCAAAGAGGTTTTTTAATTTTGCGTCATGCCAGAAATTTCAAGTAAAGGCCAGCAAATGCCCGCCTCACCAATTCGCAAACTAACCCCCTTTGCAGATCAGGCAAAACGCGAAGGGAAAAAAGTTTATCACTTAAATATTGGGCAGCCTGATATAGAAACTCCGGAAGGTATGCTCGATGCCATTAAAAACATAGATTTTAAGGTCTGGGCATATACCCCATCAGAAGGAACATTAGTTTATCGTACCAAACTAACTGAATATTATAATAAACTTGGTTATCATATCAATCCAGGTCAGATTCTAGTGACCGTAGGCGGATCCGAAGCCATAACCATAGCAATGCAGGCCTGCGTGAATGAAGGGGATGAGATTATTATTCCTGAACCATTCTATGCCAATTATAATGGATTCGCATGTATGAGCAATGTTGTGGTAAAGCCCATTTTATCCTACATAGAGAACGGATTTGCACTTCCTCCAATCAGTGAATTTGAGAAACTGATCAATCCGAAAACCAAAGCAATTATTATCTGTAATCCAAATAATCCTACAGGTTATCTTTATTCTAAAAAAGAACTGGAGGCTCTCCGAGAATTATGTCTTAAATACAACCTGTTCCTATTCTCTGATGAAGCCTATCGCGAGTTCTGTTATGATGGTAAAGAATTTATTTCTCCAATGCACCTCGAGGGGCTAGACCAGCATGTGATAATATTGGACACAGTTTCCAAACGCTACAGTGCATGCGGTGCACGTCTAGGCTGCCTAATTACGAAAAACAAGGAAGTAATTGCGGCGGGTTTGAAATTCGCCCAGACACGTTTAAGTCCGGGAATGGTTGAACAGATTGCAGCAACAGCGGCAATAGATACACCTGATAGTTATTTTGAACAGGTGAACAAGGAATATACCATCCGCAGAAATACGCTTGTAGACCGGCTTAATAAGATAGACGGAGTATTTTGTCCGAATCCTGGTGGTGCGTTTTATGTTGTTGCCAGATTCCCAATTGACAATGCTGATCAATTCTGCCAGTGGATACTGGAGGCGTTTGAATATAAAAATGCAACAGTGATGATGGCACCTGCAACCGGTTTTTATAGCACAACAGGGGCAGGAAATAACGAAGTACGTTTGGCATACGTTTTGAACAAGGAAGATTTGGAAGCCGCGATGACCTGTTTGGAGCAGGCATTAAAAGTGTATCCTGGGCGGATTTAAACGACATAACAGGGATGCTATTTTAATAATTCGTATCTTTGCATTTATATCATATCATTTAAAATTCAGGGGCCGACCGGAATTGACAGGATGGAGGCAGGTATGTAAGCATGCAGCGCATTGTAAGTATTAGCGCTTAAATCTGAACTTTCAAACCACAATTGGCGAAAATAACTACGCCTTAGCTGCTTAATTTAGAATTAAGCAAGCTTTTGTTCC
>CAMCTU010000165.1 GCA_945878525.1 Sphingobacterium thalpophilum | reverse complement strand
GCACGTAAATAAGAAGGGAAGAGAGCAATTTCAGCTGTGCGCTTACAAGCGTTTACTTGATATTTACAGCTCTAATTCTAAAACTGTAGATGCCCTGATGAAGCTTGAATTACCAAGTGGAGTTGAAGTAGAAATCAAGGTTTAACCTTATACAAATTCGTTAAAAAAGCTACCTCTATGGGTGGCTTTTTTTGTTTTTACAGGCCCCTGATTTCGACTTTTACAGCAATGAAATTTTGTTTTAAACAGTTGTAATTGTTCACCATAATCTTATGTTTTGTGTAATTATTCTGAATAAAATTTGTGTAGAAAAAGATAACTGAAATTTAACTTCAACAAATTAAATCAAGCACTTTTCCACCAAAAAATTTGCTATTTGAGATATTAAAATTATCTTTTTGTAGAAATTATTGCCCACTTCGTATATTTTATTGCACACAAAAACTCCCAATTATTGATAATAACTACAAGAAATTTACTACACAATTAAAAAATGTCGTTTTTACAAATTAATAGATCCATATTGACTCTAAATAGTCATTAGATAAACAATATTGTTCTAAAAAATTGTGAATGGTATGATTGTTGCTTTTTTTTGATCTAGGGTGGTTTAATCAACAACCCTTTTGATTAATTATTTAGATCACAGTGCGGCCAGACATTAAATATAAATTATATGTTTTGATTCTCCTTTTCATTTTTTTTCCTTTTGGATCAAATGCTCAGGGGATTGTGCAGATGACTGTTCATCCTGGTGAATCTTTTTATGCCCATCCTGGAGCAAACGTAACTGTTTTTTCAGATCTTAATAATTCAGGTTCCATCGGATCATATAATCAGTCCACAATTAATTTTCTCGGTCAACGCTGGAACAGCAGGTTGGGAAGCCGAATGATGGATGAAAGTTTAAATGGTCTTACAGGTATAGGTGGAATCATCAAATTTTCTGGAAGCACATTTTCTCAAACTATCACTTCTCTGAATGCGCCACAGCCGAATAATGCTTTTCCTAATCTCCTGCTTGCCAACCCCCTAAATTTAATGCTACAGGGTAACGATCTGCTAATCAGAAGAAGTTTTAATTTTCAAAGTGGAAGGGTAATCTTAAATAACACGAATGTGGTGATGGAGCTTGGAGCAAGTATTGGTGGGTTCGACAACACTAAATATTTTGTTACAGGTACCACAACCACTGGGGGTGCATTAGTGAGAAGAACAACAGGATCTCAAACTACCCAAATAGTATTTCCTATTGGAACAACTACAGGAAGTTACACGCCGGCTTCGATTATTTACACCGGCCTTCCTCAGGATTTGAAGCTAAGAGTATTTGAAAATGTTTACGTCAGAGCAATATTTGGTAGTACTGATAACATAAATTACCTAAACAAGACGTGGAATCTCAGATTTAGTACACTCGATCCAAATTCCAAAATTGTTTTTAGTACTCAACATAATTCATCTGAGGAGGGTTCAAAGTTTACTGCCGACAGAACGAGTAGTTTTATTAGCAGATACCAGCTCAATATTGAAAAGTGGGATTATGTTAAGCCCATTGGTATAACTCCGGGCGTACTTACAACAGGAAGTCCAATTGCTAATTCCTATCTCAATACCCGTACAATAAATGGTGGTTTAGGTTTAAATGAATACTTCTCAAAATCTGTTATGAAGGAAAACGTACTGGCAAATTATAGAGTTCCAGTTGGTATTTCACCTAATAATGATGGCTTGAACGACAAATTCGTCATTGAGAATTTGAAAGTAACTGATAAGGTAAGAATTGAAATTTACAACAGGTTGCAAAGTCTTGTGTTCAGGGATAATGATTATAAAAATTCTTTCGAGGGAATAGGAAATCAGCAGGGGATGGTAAATAACTCACTTCCTGATGGAACGTACTATTATGTATTACATTTTAATGATTCAAAACCGGTAACAAGTTATATGATTATCAACCGGTAATATTCAATGATGCTTAAAGGAATAATTATTTGTTTATTTTTTTATTTGATAGGAACTCATAAACTGATAGCCCAGCAGTTGCCTCTTTTTTCTGAATATATGTTCAATACATTGGAGATTAATCCAGCCTATGCAGGAAGCAGAGATGCCCTGAGTATTACTACCATGTTTCGAAAAATGTATACAGGATTTAAAACTGCTCCTCAAAGTGCATTTTTTGCCGCTGATATGCCCATTCCCGGAAAGCGGGTTGGCATTGGTTTAAAATTACTTGATGACAGGGATGTAATAACAAAAACACTTGGTGCACAAGGTGTTTATTCTTTTAAAATACCAACCGGAGATTATTCTAACCTCTCATTTGGTTTGCAGGCTGGTGTTTATAATTTCAGAACGGATTTCACCAAGGTTGACGTTATTGATCCAAATGATCCTTCTTTCAGCCAAAATGTTAATTCCTTGAATTTGAATTTTGGAACCGGAGTATTTTTCAATTCGGAAACATTCTACGTCGGACTTTCATCTCCTAATTTGATTCGAAATAATTTCAATGCAGAATTCAACACAGGTGCTTTCAGTCAGTTAAAACAACAAATGCATGTCTATTTTAATAGTGGATATTTATTTACGCTTAATAATGATTTTCGTATCAAGCCATCGTTTTTAGTCAGGGGTGTAGTTGGGAGTCCGATTTCTTATGATATCAATACTAATTTTTGGATAGCTGATATCCTTGGCTTGGGAGTTTCATATCGTAATAAATCCGCAATAGTAGGAATAATTGATCTTAAACTGCTTAAAGAACTTCATTTTGGATACGCATATGATCATAGCATTTCTGAATTCAATTTAATTTCAAAAGGTTCACATGAAGTGATTTTGAGATATGAGTTCTCATTTAAAAGAATGGCCCTTTCACCAAGATATTTTTAAGATTATGGAAACTAGATTTTCTAAAACATTCATTCAAAACAAGAGTTTTCCAATTGCTCTTTTTGTCGTTTTATGCGTTTTCTGCGCAAACCTAAGTCAGGCACAGGTGAAAATTGGAATAAACCCTGATCAGATTCAGCGCTCTTCTATTCTTGAATTAGAGAGTGATACCAGAGGTTTATTATTGCCCCGCTTAAGTGATACGATCGCAATAAATGTATTAAATCCTTTGGACGGGATGCTTATTTATCTTACAAAAGAACCTAACCAAGGACTTTATGTTCGTAAACAAGGAGTTTGGAGTTTTCTCAGCGGGGTATCGAACACGAATATCAACAACAATGTTAATGTAGACGAGGCAAAGCTGAATTTGGGAAATATGGCAGGTAAGATTAATCCAACTACCCAAATTTCAGCTAATCCCGGAACAGTGTCTGGTCAGGTGCTTACCTGGAACGGAACAGCCTGGGAGCCAAAGTCAATCCTGCAGCTTTCTACAGTCGTTGAAAAGCCAAGAGAGTTTACTACTAGTACAGGTGGTAATTTGATCATTGAACCGAGTAGTACCAATGTGGTCGTTATTACTGTTGCTGGTGCAGTACCAGGAGATATAGTCTTTGTTTCTTTAATCACTGATACACCTGATTTTGCGGTTTATAATGCCTGGGTTAGTGCTGAAAATAAAGTAAGTATTCGTTTTGCTAATTATCAGCCAGATCCTGTTACGATTTTGGGAACACAGTACAAAGTTTTGTTATTGAAGTAATTATTGTGAAGCAGAAAAACTGCAGATCAAAATAGTATAGATTTTATCTGATTTTATGAAATACTCAATGAAACAATTTATCCGATTAGGATTTTTTACGATCATATTGTTAGGGGCAATAGGTTCGGTGCAAGGGCAGTTGAGACAAGTAAGACTTGGTGACAATTTGGGTGATCACATGGCATCGAAGGATCTGAATATGAACAAAAAGCAAATACTTAATGCTGAGGGAATAGCCATAGGATCTGCTACCATTACCAATCTGAATGTGGCATTTCAGATTGATGGGACAAATAAAGCTATCCTGATGCCTCGCATAACTGCATTAACAGCTATCGCAACTCCGGTAAATGGAATGTTGGTTTATAATTCGACCGATAATAAGTTCTATGTAAGAGAAAATGGAGTTTGGGTAACGTTCGCAACTATTACTGATTTGAATGATAAAACTTCCAATATTAAGATTGACAATATTACTATTATTAAAGATAATACAGGCGCTCTTGCAGCAAATGTCAACTCTGCTATTTGGAATGCAAACAAGCTTCAGGGTAACCCAGTTTCGGCTACCGCCCCACTTAATGGACAAGTTTTAAGCTGGAATGGAACTGCATGGGTTCCCTCAACTGCAACTTCAGTAACTGCTCAAACAGTTACCGCAGCAGCACAACCTGCTATTACTTCTGTTGGTACATTAACTGGACTTACTGTTACTAATCCGATCGTAGGAAGCGTTACTGGAAATGCCGCTAAAGCAACTGCTTTAGCTACTCCAAGAACAATTAATGGTGTTGCTTTCGACGGTACTGCAAACATTAGTATCGGTACTGCAGGTGTGCCGTTTACACCAGCTGGAAGTATAGCGGCTACTAATGCTCAAGCTGCATTGGTGGAGCTTGATGGCGATATTGCTCTGAAAGCGCCGCTGTTAAGTCCCAATTTAACAGGTACACCAACAGCCCCTACTGCAATTCCTGGTACCAACTCAACCCAATTGGCAACTACAGCTTTTGTCGCTGCTGCAGCTGGGTTAGCTGATGCTGATGCAACAACCAAAGGAAAGATCCAGCTAGCGGGTGACCTGACCGGAACAGCAGCTTCACCAGCGATAGCGGCGAGTGCGGTAACAGTAGATAAAATTGGAGCCTTGGCGGTTACGGACGCGAAACTTGCAGCCAATGCAGTAACAGAAGCAAAGATCAACAATGGTGCAGTAACAGTAGATAAAATTGGAGCCCTAGCGGTTACGGACGCGAAACTTGCGGCCAATGCAGTAACAGTAACAAAGATTGCTTCAGGTGGAAACGATAAAATATTAAGTACAAATGGTGCGGGTGTAGTGAACTGGATGGATAAGAGCAGTTTAGCGGCAGTTACGCCGGATGCCGATGCAACAACCAATGGTAAGATCCGGTTAGCGGGTGACCTGACCGGAACAGCAGCTTCACCAGTGATAGCGGCGAGTGCAGTAACAGTAGATAAAATTGGAGCCTTAGCGGTTACGGACGCGAAACTTGCAGCCAATGCAGTAACAGTAACAAAGATTGCTTCAGGTGGAAACAATAAATTATTAAGTACAGATGGTGCGGGTGTAGTGAACTGGATAGATAAGAGCAGCTTAGCGGCAACAGATGCGACAACACTTGCTAAAGGTATCGTACAGTTGGCTGGCGATTTGGCTGGAACAGCGGCTTTACCAGTGATAGCAACAAGTGCAGTAACGACAGCGAAAATCGCTGATGCGAATGTAACCGCAGGAAAGATTGCGGCCGACGCAGTAACGACCGTTAAGATCCTTGATGCGAATGTAACCGCAGCAAAGATTGCGGCCGACGCAGTAACGACAGCCAAGATCCTTGACGCAAACGTAACGACTGCGAAAATTGCTGATGCGAATGTAACGACAGCCAAGATCCTTGATGCGAATGTAACCTCAGGAAAGATTGCGGCCGACGCAGTAACGACAGCCAAGATTCTTGATGCAAACGTAACGACAGCGAAGATCGCTGATGCGAATGTAACCGCAGCAAAGATTGCGGCCGACGCAGTAACGACAGCCAAGATTCTTGATGCAAACGTAACGACAGCGAAGATCGCTGATGCGAATATAACTACGGGCAAGATTGCTTCAGGTGGAAACAATAAATTATTAAGTACAGATGGTGCGGGTGTAGTGAACTGGATAGATAAGAGCAGCTTAGCGGCAACAGATGCGACAACACTTGCTAAAGGTATCGTTCAGTTGGCTGGTGATTTAGCAGGTACAGCAGCATCCCCGACAATAACGAACGCAGCCGTAATTGGCAAAGTACTGACGGGCTACACAGTAGGGGCAGGAACAGTAGCGGCCACAGACAATATTTTACAGGCGATCCAGAAGTTAGACGGCAATGTAGCTTTAAGGGCACCATTGGCAAGTCCAAC
>CAMCTU010000164.1 GCA_945878525.1 Sphingobacterium thalpophilum | reverse complement strand
ACATCAGGAAGAGCAGTCTTAACACTACAGTAAAATTTAATCTTTGGTTCTGTTCCTGATGGTCTGGCCGAAACTACACATCCATCTTCGGTTATAAATTGAAGTACATCTGATTTAGGGAAATCTAGCTTTTTAGAGTATCCACTGAGCAGGTCAGTTTCTTTACCTAGTTCATAGTCTTTCAGACAGATAACTTTTGATCCTCCAAGGCTCTCAGGAGTATTTACACGAAATCGTTCCATCATAGATTTAATTTCTTCAGAACCTGTTTTACCTTTTTTAGTGATTGAAACAAGCTTTTCCTTATAAAAGCCATAGGTTTGATACATCTTAAGCATTGTCTGGTAAAGACTACTACCTTGATCCTTATAAAAAGCAGCCATTTCTGCAATAAAAGCACAGGATATCACCGCGTCTTTATCTCTAACTAGATTACCAACGAGGTAGCCATAACTCTCTTCTCCGCCGGCAATAAAGGTTTTCTTTCCCTCTAATTCTGTAATTAAAGCTCCAATCCATTTGAAACCGGTCAACGTTTCATAGAAACTTACATTTTTTGATTTTGCGATATCTCCGATCAGTTGGGTAGTTACAATAGTAGAAACAATGTATTCATTGCCTGTGAGTTTCCCTTTTTGCTCCCATGCATTCAATAAATAATATATCAAAAGACTTCCGGTTTGATTTCCATTCAATAAAATAAACTCACCTTCATTATTTTTTATAGCGATACCCACCCGGTCAGCATCTGGATCCGTTGCAAGTACCAGGTCAGCATCGTTTTTGGTGGCTTTGGAAATTGCCAGGGAAAGGGCCTCTTTCTCCTCCGGATTTGGATAAATTACAGTTGGAAAATTTCCATCCGGAATTGCCTGTTCTTCCACGATGCTTACATTACTAAAACCGAAGCGTTTTAATGCAGCAGGAACCAGTGTAATTCCTGTACCATGAATGGGGGAGTAGACTATTTTGAGATTTTGTTGCCTTTGGATAGCTTCCGGAAAAACAGAAAGCTCAGCAATCTTTTGCAGATAAAGCTCGTCGATCTCCTCAGAAATAAATTCAATATTTTTATCAATTCGATTGAACTTGATTTCATTAATATCCCCTATGGCCGAAACTTCATCCATAACCATTTGATCATCGGGTGACTTAAATTGTCCCCCGTCCGAGCCATAAGCCTTATAGCCATTATACTCCTTAGGATTATGAGATGCGGTTATCATAACCCCGCTCTTGCATCCCAAATGCCGGATAGCAAATGAAAGCTCTGGAGTTGGTCTTAACTCTTTGAAAAAATAAACATGTATACCATTGGCAGAGAACACCTCAGCGGTAATTTTTGCAAAGTAGTCGGATTTGTTTCTGCTATCATGTGCAATGGCAACACTGAGCTTTTCTCCGGCATATTTCTTAAGCAGGTAATTGCACAATCCCTGAGTTGCAGTTCCAATGGTGTACTTATTGATGCGATTAGAACCGATGCCCATAGTGCCGCGAAGTCCGCCGGTTCCAAATTCAAGGTCCTTATAAAAAGAATCAGTCAGTTCAGTGAATGATTCTGATTCTAGTAAATCGTTTATTTCTTTTTTAGTCTCTTCATCATAGCTTCCCTGAAGCCAGTTGTTGATCTTATTTAAAATATTGATTTCCAGCTCTTTCATCTATTTTTTTATTTAAGGCTTAAAGAATTCTTTGTTTCAAAGAATTTTATATGCCAAATTTAACTTTGATCAGTTAGATTACCATGTGAACTTCTTATTCCCGTAACAACAGGATTTTAAGCTCGTGCATTCCTAAACGGAAGGAATAAAAACAATTATATTCAATGTGAAAAATAAGATGCTTTTTCCTAATTTTAGCTTCTCATTGCACAAGTATAAAAATCATTTGCTGCAATCTCAAATTCAAGATTAAATGAAGGTACTAAAGTTCGGAGGAACATCGGTTGGCAGTCCAGATCGAATCAAAAAATTATTAGAAATTATAGACCCCCAGGAAAGACAAATTGTTGTACTTTCTGCGGTTTCAGGAACTACCAACAGCTTGCTGGAGATTTCACAGGCCTATCTTGGAGCTGATAAAACTAAAGCAGCCCAACTTACAGCTTCTCTAAAAGCAAAATATGATGCTTTTGTCAAAGAACTTTTTTCTTCAGAAGAGGGTTTGGAAAATGGAAACAATTTAATTGACTATCATTTTAATTTAATTTCTTCATTTGCGAATGCGCATTTCACAACAATCGAAGAAAAGATTATTTTGGCTCAGGGCGAACTTATTTCTACAACCTTATATCATTTTTATCTTACAGAGATTGGGGTAAAGTCTAAATTGCTTCCTGCTCTGGTGTTTATGAAGATTGATGAGGATAATGAACCTATTATTGATTTTATAAGTGAACATATTCAACCCTTACTTGACCCCGAAACTAATCTTTTCATAACTCAAGGGTATATTTGTCGGAATTCATTTGGTGAGATTGACAATTTAAGAAGGGGAGGTAGCGATTATACAGCCTCATTACTCGGTGCTGCAATTCGTGCTGAAGAAGTTCAAATCTGGACTGATATTGATGGGATGCATAATAACGATCCGCGTATTGTTAAGGGTACAAAACCAATTGCAAGATTATCATTCGATGAAGCTGCTGAGCTTGCTTATTTTGGAGCTAAAATACTTCATCCTCAAAGTGTTTTTCCTGCCCAAAAATTTAAAGTACCTGTTCGTTTATTGAACACAATGGAACCCAGAGCTGCCGGGACTTTGATAACCAATGACAGTGAGCGCGGTAAAATTAAATCTATAGCTGCAAAGGATGGGATTACAGCCATAAAAATTCAATCCAGCAGAATGTTATTGGCTTATGGTTTTTTGAGAAGGGTATTCGAGATTTTCGAGCGGTATAAAACACCAATTGATATGATTACAACTTCAGAGGTAGCTGTATCAGTTACCATTGATGATATCAGTAATCTCGCAGAAATAATTAAGGAACTTAATAATTTGGGTACAGTTGAAGTGGATTATAATCAAACAATTGTTTGTGTGGTAGGTGATTTTGGGGCAGAAATACACGGTTTTGCTGCACGGGTATTTGAAGCCCTGAAGCATATTCCAATCCGTATGATCTCTTACGGTGGAAGCCAATTCAATATTTCCATGTTGGTCCATGATGGAGATAAGGTTGAAGCTCTTAGGTCTTTACATAATCGTTTATTTGAATAGAATTAGTATCTGCCTTGGGCGGATTATAGAATTTATATGTTTAACAGGGATATTGTTGCCCGTTTCCAAAATTTAGAAACGCCTTTTTATTATTATGATCTGAACCTATTGGATCAAACTTTAATGCTCTGCAATGAGGCTTCAGAAAAGTTTGCGTTTCATGTACATTATGCACTAAAGGCCAACTTTAATGAACAGGTTTTAAAAGCAATCTGGAAATCCGGTTTCGGGGCTGATTGCGTCAGTGGTAATGAGGTAAAAAAGGCAATTGAGATAGGCTTTGATCCCGGAAAGATTGTTTTTGCGGGTGTTGGAAAGTCAGACAGAGAGATCAGCGATGCGCTCAGCAATAACATCTATTGTTTCAATGTTGAATCAGTACAGGAACTGGGAGTAATCAATGAACTTGCTTTAAAGCAGGGTAAAGTAGCCAAAGTTGCTATTCGAATTAATCCGAATGTAGATGCCTATACACATCATTATATCACTACCGGACTTGAAGAGAATAAGTTTGGAGTCAATCAATGGGAATTGCCAGCATGTGTTGATGAGCTAAAGAGATCTTCAAATCTCAAATTAATTGGAATTCATTTTCATGTAGGTTCTCAGATTACAAATCTTGATGTATTTAAAAGTCTGTGTTTAAAAGTAAATGAATTGAATACCTGGTTTCTGGAACGTGGTTTCGATCTTAAGGTTTTAAATGTTGGTGGAGGACTAGGAGTAGATTATCATCATCCTGACAAGAATACTAGTAATGATTTTCAAGATTTTTTTGAGATCTATGATAAATTCCTTGAGCGCAGGACAGGTCAGGAAGTTCATTTTGAACTTGGAAGAGCATTGGTGGCCCAATGTGGAAGCCTGATTAGTCGTATACTTTATGTGAAGAATGGAATAAAAAAGAATTTTTTAGTGCTTGATGCAGGAATGACAGAACTAATGCGACCTGCATTGTATCAGGCCTATCATAAGATTGAAAATATTAGTGCAGATTCTACAAATAATAAAGTATCATATGATGTAGTCGGTCCGATTTGCGAAAGTACAGATTGTTTTGGTAAGGAAATTGAGTTGCCTGAATCAAAGCGTGGCGATATTATAGCAATCAGAACGGCCGGTGCTTATGGAGAGGTAATGGCCTCTGGGTACAATTTAAGAGAGCGCGTAACATCTGTCTATTCTTGATCAAAAAGTTTTTTATTCATGGTTTGTTTAAAACTGCAAATAGTCCTTTTACCGGGCTGCCCGTCTCAATGGAAAACAGCATCAGGTTAAATAAACCTTGCCGAAGGAAGTTCCAGCTGTCGCTGGAATGACTACGATTTGTTGCCGGAAATACTCCGGAGGAAAGGGCTGAAGATGCCTATAAATCACAGGTATTGCTTTCTAAAATTTTAAAAATTTAATCTAGAGCCTTCTCTAATTATAGTACTATCTTTTAGCCTTCTTTATATTGAACTACGTGTGATAATTATTTCTATTCTTATTGATGAAAATAATGAAAACCTTTATCCTCAAAAATATCTTATCATCTAAATCAAAGTTTCTATTTATCCTTTTTGTATTTGGAAGACTTAGTCTTAACTGGGTCTGCAGATAACTGTTCTAATGCTTATTGAAAAGCATTCAGACCTGTAATATCCATTCCGGTAATCAATAAGTGAATATCGTGGGTGCCTTCATAAGTAACAACTGATTCAAGATTCATCATATGGCGCATTACAGGATATTCTCCAGTTATTCCCATACCTCCGAGAATCTGTCTCGCTTCACGGGCAATATTTATTGCAATTTCTACACTGTTTCTTTTGGCCATTGATATATGTGCAGGTGTTGCACGGCCTTCATTTTTGAGTACCCCAAGCCGCCATACTAAAAGTTGTCCTTTAGTAATTTCTGTAATCATTTCAGCCAGTTTTTTTTGCTGGAGTTGAAACCCGCCTATCGGCCGGCCAAATTGCATCCGCTCTTTAGAATATCGCAGTGCTGTATCATAGCAATCCATTGCCGCGCCTAATGCACCCCAGGCTATTCCATAACGCGCCTGGTTTAAGCATCCAAGCGGACCTTTAATCCCGCTTATATTCGGAAATATATTTTCTTTGGGAATTTTAACATTGTTGAAGACCAGTTCGCCTGTGGCAGAAGCTCTTAAACTCCATTTATTATGTATTTCTGGAGCAGAAAAGCCGTCCATACCTTTTTCAACAATTAGCCCCCTGATCTTACCTTCCTCGTCTTTAGCCCATACAACTGCGATGTCAGCATAGGGAGAATTCGATATCCACATTTTTGATCCATTCAGGAGGTAATAATCTCCCATATCTTTAATATTGGTGATCATACTCCCAGGATCTGAGCCATGATCAGGCTCAGTTAATCCAAAGCATCCCAGAAATTCACCTGATGCCAGTTTAGGAAGAAACTTTATTCTTTGCTCTTCAGAACCGTAAGCGTATATTGGATACATGACAAGCGATCCCTGTACTGAAGCGGTTGACCGTATTCCCGAATCGCCCCGCTCAATTTCCTGCATCATCAGACCATATGCAACATAATCCAATCCTGCACCGCCATAATTTACTGGTATAGTGGGTCCAAATGCCCCTAAAGATGCCAGACCCGGAATTAAATGTCGTGGGAATTCAGCCCTTTGAGCAAAATCTTCAATAATCGGACTTACTTCTTTCTTAACCCAAGCTCTTACGGTATCACGTATAAGTTTATGCTCTTCAGTTAATAGGTCATCAACCAAAAAGTAATCCGGTGCTTCGTAAAGATCTTTTTTAGTTGACTTGTGAATATCTCTCGCTGCTGAGTCCTGGTGTTGCATATCATTAGTTTTTTCAAAATTACGTAAATGGAATTTCATTTAATATAAATCTGATGTCATATTGGATGGTTTTTTACCGACAGTTTTCCTGCGCTTACCGAATTCTT
>CAMCTU010000163.1 GCA_945878525.1 Sphingobacterium thalpophilum | reverse complement strand
TACTGAAGAGGCAACAATAACCAGTTTCAGGTTATTCTTTTTTTCTGGGCTGACATTAGCATCACTTACTAATTCGGGCGAGTTTGAAACAGTTGTCATCTATAATTTTTAAAACTTGATTGAATTCGGATTCAAATTAGAAATTTTTTTCCAAACAAACTTATTTGTAGGCGTTGTTGTTAATTTTATTTCGCTAGCGGACGCGCAATGTCATTATTTAAGAATCTTGTCAGGTTCTTTGGATGAAAAAATGCTTTGACAAATCGTGAGAGAGGTTCCAGCCTCCGCTGGAATGACAAATCAAAAGAAAGGTACAGGGAGATTCCAGCCTCCGCTGGAATCGGTTCAGGCTATTTAACGAAATTAATCACTCTGTAGAGTTAATAGCAGTAACTGAAAAGATCAATGTTATAAAACAGTCTTTCAACCTGTTCATTTTTGACAGATTACACAGGAGAATGAATTGAATTAAAATATTGTTGTTCAATAAATTAATAACAATATTATCCAGAAATTTCATTTAGATTAATTATTCATTTTTTATTTGCATTTACGGGGGGGATATTAATTTAGAATTAAATTGATTGTCGATCTAGCCAGATACATTAATCAACTTAGCGGAAACCGAAAAGCTTATGAGTAGGTTAATTAGATAGAGTATACCAAATGAAAAAAAAACTCACACCTATTTTTTTTACTTTAATATTGGCTTTAGTTATATCCTGTAACAAGGAAAAAGATTTAGCTATTGAACAAACAGAATCGATTGCGGAATTAAAGTCAGATTCTAGACTATCTAAGTTAATTGAGATTAATATGTCAATAACTTCTAAAGTCGTCAATAAGAATAAGGCTATTATGCTATTGAATAAAGATAAGTTATCTGAATCAGAACTAAATGAATTATCAGTTTCACTTGGATTTAAAAACTCTTTAGAGTACCAGAACATTATTTTTCAGCAATCTATTTTATCAAAAGAACTTGTAAATGATTATAATTTAAAAAATCAAAAAAAGGATTTCATCAATAAAATTATTTTGGAATCACCTATCATTAAAGATCAAAAGAAAAAGATTATGATCTTTGGGACTAATTGTGAAAGAATAAGAAGGAATTGTTTACTTGAAGTAGCCGCAACTGCTGCTGCAATGCATATTGCTTGCGCATCTCTAGCCGATTGGACAGGTTTCGGAGCTCCAATTTGTCATGGAGCTGCAATTATTTATCAGCTTGCAGCTGGTGATAATTGCAATGCAAATGCTGAGGATTGTAAAGGATAATTTAACATGAATACGTTTTAAAAAATTGAATCATGATGAGAAAAAAAACGTTGAAAATTTTAGGCATTCTACCTATATTTCTCTATATATTATTAAATCAAATGTTTTCATTGAGATGGGAAATAAAAATTTCAATTCTCATATTTATTATCATTATTTCAGGAGTTTCCCTTATTATTCAGGCAAAAACTGAAGAGAAATTAAAAACCAGACAGTATCTAATGCTTTCAGTAGGTTTAATAATAACCATTTTAATTCTGGGATTACAAGTGACCTCATGGCAATAAAAAGAGGAATCAGAATAAGATTATTATTATCTTATTCTGATTCTTTTATTTCAAACCCAAGCTGAGGTGTTCTGTCTGAGTTCAATAATTCAAAACACCCTCGCATGCGCACGCTTGCCGCGTGTGCTCTTATAAATCTATATTCATCTAATCCAATTCAGTTCTATTAAACCACGCTAGCGCACGCATGCCGCGTATACTCTCCACAAATAACTAAACAACCCTGCCTTCTTCAAGCTTCAAAGAAAACCTGATACTCTCCGGCATTTCATGCTGATAATGACTAACATAAATGAGAGTCAGATTACTCATCCTACAGATCTCGTCAATTAGATTTTTAAATTGCTCCTGCCGCTCAAAATCTAGTCCCAGGCAAGGTTCATCCAGAATTAACAATGAGGGATTCTTTACCATTGCTCTGGCCAGCATGCAGATGCGCTGAATACTTACCGGAACATTCCTGATCATTTTATCAGCAAATTCGTTGACATGCAGCAATTTCATCCAGCGTAGTGAGGTTTCGGCCCTTGATTTTGCTGATACACGAAACAGGCCAAGCGTATCATCAAATCCAGATTCTATAACTTGCAGACAAGTACTTCCCATGGGGAAATACTGAAAAAATTCTGGCGAAACATAGCCGATCTTTTTTTTTATCTCCCAAATGCTCTCACCGCTTCCTTTTCGCTGGTCAAAAAGTGTGATGTTATTGGCAAAGGCCTGCGGATTATCGCCGTTTATGAGACTTAACAAAGTAGATTTCCCGGCTCCATTATGTCCCGTCAAGGCCCATCTCTCTCCCTGCTTCACCTGCCAAGTTACCTGATCGAGAATCAGTTTACCACCATACCTGATGCTAACATTGTCCATACCAATTATTGTTTGGTAAGAAGGCCAATCTGAACTTGCAACTAATTCATTCTTATTGATCATTTCAGACTGACCGAATAATAAATTTTCAGGCTTAAACTGATCAGATAACCCTTTAAAGATTATTTTACCCTGATCAAGAACTGCAACATGACTTATCGCTTCTGGTATTTCTGCAGGAGTAGTAGCCATAATGATGCTGATTCCCGAATCAGAAATTTCACGAATAAGCTCATTAAAATCATTTCGGGATGCTACATCAAGTCCGTTGAGAGGATTATCTAGCAATAATAAAAGTGGATTTTTAATCAGTGCCGAAGCAAGAAGCAAACGCTTGGTCTCGCCATTGGATAGTTTGATTAGCTGCTTGTCGAGTAACAACAGGAGATTGAGGCGCTCGATGACTTTATTAAAGGTCCAATAGCCTCCCGCCTTTATTACTTTTATTGCAGAAAGATAATCTGCTACCGTATCAGCATCTTCAGAATCGCAGGAGTTAAAACGCTGCTGATAATAAAAGTCGCTGGTATTTGAAAGATTCCGAAACTCATGCCGGGCAGATACCTGTGTCATCAACTTATACCGGTTGAAAAATGGGTCATCCTGGTGATGCTTTTCAATATAGTGGTCAAAAAATGGAAAGCTAGCTTCTCCCCTGGCCATAGAGGCCTTACCCATGATAAAATCCAAAAAAGTACTCTTTCCAGATCCGCTTTTGCCAAGCAATGCCCAGTTTTGACCCTTTTCAAGATCAAAATCAAGCCCCTCGAAAACAAGGGAATTATATTGACGAATACTTACGTTACGAAATGAGATCAGGAGATTATTCACAGAGTTCTAAAACTGACACGTATCAAAACTATTGTTTTCAGATTTAAGAACAAAGGAAGAATTTTTAGTTTAAATGATGCTGTTTGTTCAAAGGCATTTGATGCTATTAAACAGAAAAAAGAATAGGAAAAGCAACAAAGCCAAAGGAATAAAAATAAAATATTTCAAAAATAATTTGCAATTACGAAAAGTTCGTAGAATATTTACGAAAAGTTCGTAGATATGGAAAAGTTAACATCAAATGAAGAAGAAGCGATGCAGGTAATCTGGAATCTCGGCCTCGGAACTATTAAGGATTTTCTGAATGCTTTACCCGATCCTAAACCGCCTTATACAACCCTTGCCTCAACGGTAAAAAATCTGGAGAAGAAAAAATTTATCCTTGCAGAAAAGATAGCAAACACCTATTCCTATACTCCCCACATTAAGGAAGAAGAATACAAGAAAAAGTTCATGGGTGAGTTTGTTAACGATTATTTCAGCAATTCATATAAAGAATTAGTCAGCTTTTTCGCCACACAGGAAAAAATCAGTACTGAGGAATTAAAGGAAATCATTGACATGATTGAGAAAGGGAGGAAACCATGATGCCAGAAATCATTATTTACTTAATTAAAGTAAATCTATCAATTTTACTTTTCTATTTCAGTTATAGGCTTTTGCTGAAACGATTTACCTTTTATTCCCTGAATCGTTTATTTCTATTATTGGGTTTGTTCTATTCGGTGCTCTATCCGCTAATAAATCTCGCCGATCTGTTTAAAAGCAATCCGGAAATCCAAAAGCAGATCAGCAACATCAGTCCGGACTGGCAATATTCTATAGGTTATATTGAAAGCAGTTCAGAAGTTCCTCAAAGCATATACTGGCAAATTGTAATTCTAATATTTTGGACTGGAGTAAGCATAATGATCGCGAGGCTTATTTTCCAGCTGATCTCATTGTTAATTATGCACCTGAAATCTGAACCTTCAATTTCAGGCAATTATAATTTCAGAATCGTCCACAAAAAGGTCAATCCATTTTCATTTTGGAATACGATTTACATCAATCCCGAATACCACGAACCAAACGAACTGGAATCCATCTTAGAACATGAACAAGTACATGTGAATCAATTACACAGCCTTGATGTTCTGCTTGCTGAAATCTGTACTGCTTTCTTTTGGTTCAATCCAGGGGTTTGGCTGATAAAAGATGCCATCCAAGCGAACCTCGAATTCATAACCGACTTAAAAGTTTTGAATTCAGGTATTGATAGCAGAGCGTATCAGTATGCATTGTTAAAGATTAATGTTCTACCTCATAATACATTACCTGTAAATAATTTTCATTTATTAACCATTAAAAAAAGAATAGCCATGATGAATAAAAAACAATCAAACAGAATCAATAAAGGTATCTATATCCTGCTCCTTCCAACCATTATGTGCATGGTACTGGTTCTGACGAATCCCAAGGCAGCCCTTAGCAAGCGCCAACTAAATAGTGTTATTGTCAGTTTAAATCAGATGCCAGAAATCATTGGTCTTAAAAGCGATCTTATACCAAAAGGCACAAAGTCATCAGAAATAGTACTACTTCAAAAAAAGAAATACCAGTCTGAGGATTCAAAAACAACAGCTCTTGCTGATACCACTAAACCTAAAAGCCCCGTCATCAAATTCACAACTCAATCCTTCGAAATCAGAACTGGGGAGAAAAAGCCAATATATGTTGTGGACGGAACAAAAGTTAGTTCTCTCAACAACTTAAACCCCGAGAACATTACAAATATTACAGTACTTAAAGCCGAGTCAGGTAATACTCTGTATGGTGCATATGGTGTTAACGGAATAATAGAAATAACAACCAAACCTGCTGGCCAAAAAAACCTCGACGATACCAAACCAACTTTTATCCTCAAGGGCAGTATGTTGGAGAGCGAAAAAGTATCGCTGAGTAGTTTAAATAATCAACTGATTACACTCAATGGGAATGAAGTAGATAAGTCAGTGTTAAACGATCTTTCAGTAATGTCGATTGCAACCATCGAGATCTTAAAAGGCGAAAAAGCATTAAACAAATTCGGAGAAAAAGGCCGTAATGGCGTTATCCAGATTACCACAAAGCCAAATAAATAATTTGGAGGCACATGACGCATTATAAAAGTGCGGAAGAATCTTTGTGAGGTTCCATATGGAATCTCACAATCTTTATATTAAGCAGAATTCGATATAAGTAGGGTAAAATCACACGGTAATAATAGATCAGATCAGGCTCTATATTAACAATACTTTGTTTTTTGAAAGCAATACCTGTGTGGTATAGGTCATTTCAGCCCTTTCCTCCGGAGTATTTCCGGCGAGAAATCAGGCTCTATATCAAATTACGAAGAGCCGGAAGATAACTCCTCCGGCAAGGTTTATTTTACCCGGGGCTGTATTTCATCGGGGCGGACAGCCCGGCCAAAAGACTATTGTCCCTGTCAAATAAACCCGGGTGTGAGACCTAGCCCAATCAAAATTTCATCTTGAAAAACAATTTATGGGCAAAAACGAGGGCAGAACACGGGACTCTCGGGACCGAAGAGGAACAGACCCTGCTTTCTAAAAAAGATAAATTAATTCAATTTTTAACAGTGCTGAAGATGAATAATTATAACTAACCGAGAACCACCCGTGTGCAGGTGAGTAGGCTTAGAATTAACAATCAGATTTGCCAACTCTCAACTCTCAATTCTCAACTCTCAACTACCTAACCTGTCCCTGCCCCCTAACAATCCATTTCTCAGTAACCAGTTTCTCTAAAGCAAAAGGACCACGCGCATGCAGCTTTTGTGTGGAAATTCCAATCTCTGCACCTAAACCAAAAACACCCCCATCTGTAAAACGGGTGGAAGCATTCGTATACACAGCGGCCGCATCCACTTCATTCAAAAAACGTTCACAATACTCCATATTACTCGA
>CAMCTU010000162.1 GCA_945878525.1 Sphingobacterium thalpophilum | reverse complement strand
AAATTCCGGTGCATTCTCCCACATCCAATACAGCAATGCTGAACGGTTTGCACCAAAGATTTTGCTGTCAAACTCAGACAATAAGGGCAAATCTTCCTTCTTTATTGCTCTGGCTGTGGTGGGATAAAATAGATCTTGCGCGGCAATCCTATTCATCCGGCACAGTGGGTACTCATCAGCAAAATTCAATTTCAGATAAACTTCTCTCCCTTCTGGAGTCGCATCCAATTTGACAGTTTCTTCAGACTTTAAAAGCTGTAGCGCATTCTGAAGTAATTGCTGTCCTATCCCCTGACGCCGAAAATCAGGATCAACTAATACCATGCCTATCCAGCTAAATGAATGTCCATGCCTGATCGTTGTAACCGTTCCTACAATTTGATCCTGAAAAGTGGCTACCATGCAAGATTTAGGGCTTTGCTGCAAATACAGCTGCCAATCCGATTCCAATTGATTCCATTTAGCTTTCCGACAGAGCTTTAAGCCATCTGGAATATCCTCATGTTTCATGGTTCGGTAATTAATCATAGAAACATGACAAATATTGAAATGAATAATTCGAAATTCCCCAAAACCTATAATTCCTTAATCAATAATCACACATTCAATATTCAGATAATTAGCAATTTTCTTGATTGTACCGGCATGATGACCTATGCCAAGAGCAAAATGGTGAGTTGGACCTTCCATAGTCCAGCGACGAATAAAAACCCTTACATTCTCCTTAAAATAGCCACGCGTATTTGTGTTGCCGGTTGCAGGTATCGGACCTTTAACAGATTCTCCTTCGGCTACAACAAACTTAAATTTCCCCTCAAACGTAGAATTAATACTTAAAATAGTAATAGGCCCTTCTTTTATCTTGAATTCCACACCGGCTCCAAATCCCGGTTTGCCATGATACTTTTTCAGACTACGTAAAACCGGTCTACCTTCAGCAATAGCAACATTATGAGGGCCGTCATGACCAACCAATACAAAATCATCTATAAAATCCACCGGATGAAACTCCGCAAAACTACCCCCAATGTCCAGGCGATCCATAATCATCATCGCAAGACATGTTTTTAAATCTGATTCGCCACACATCGGAAAGCCCGAACCGGTTAATAAAGAATTTCCTACTGTGAGGTTAGACATGACCAATCGCGTGGTACTATTATCCTCGGCTTCATAATAATAAGCCAACCCATCCAATTGCTTTTCGTCCACAAATTTTTCAAGGGCTACCGTAACTTTAGCAGCAGTAACTAAATCTTCCTCTTTGAGCTTTTCTGATATTGGGTCTGAAACAGGGTCCGGTGTATCGAAAAAATCAAGGATTCGTTCTTTTGCGGCATTCAGTTCCACATCGTTTACTGAATAATAGTGCGAAACTATTTCATGTGCCTCACATTGAATAATATGTGCACCAAAATGAGCGGTTATCATGGTAGAATCTGTATGCATATCCAGCATGGCCTCAATCGGGTGCCCAATATGCCCTATTCGTACTGTTTTAACGTCATGTAAAACTTTGGCAATCCGGCAATATTCTTCTATTTCCAAATCCGACTGTGGATCATCATGCAATGTTCCAATAATCATTTCGGGAACCTTTTTTCCCATCCTGACTGCCACACCTGCAAACTCAGGTAAAGAGCAGATATCATCGTTATACAATTGCATGTGCGTACTGGCTTTAGCATAGTCCATTGCTTTATCCGGCTGCAAGGCCACCATGACAATCGGCACATCAATACTTCTGATAATTGTTCCAAAAGTACTGGAAGTAGCATAAGTAAGCATATCGCAAAAGATCAGATCCAGGTTTGCTGCCTTTAAAACCGGCACCAGATCATAGGCACTTTTAACATTATCCACGATCCCAAAATCTATAACCTCCACCTCATGTTTTTCCAATTTTTTGAGGAAGACATCCTGTTTGGCTTTAAGGGCATCCAGTAAACCTTCAAACTGGCTCCAATACTTATAATAACCTACACCAAAAACACCGATTTTTGCTACTGTTTGCTTTCTTCGCAAAATAGGTGGTTGCGAACTTGTTCCCGACTCATTTTTTAAATTCTTATCCATTTTATTAATGATCATCTAATAATATTTTGACTAATTAAGTATCTGTTTTGACTCAAAGTTAAATGGTTGAATCTTCCGGATAAAAATAAGAAGAAGAATAAAAGCCAATGGGTATAAAATGCCGGATGCGATCCAAATTGGGGCATATGAATAATTTTGTACAATCAATCCGATCAATGGGTTAATAATTAAGCCTGAAATTGCACCCGCAGTACCAGAAAGTCCAACAACAGTTGATGTACCATTTTTGCCAAAAATATCTGAAATAGCTGTGATGTAATTGGTGATCCAGAAGCCATGAGCAAACATGATGACGGCCATTAAACCGACGGCCATTTCTACAGTTGAAACCGTGGCGATAAAAGGAGCGACTACGGTAAGTAATGCTGCAATACCCATGACTGTTTTTCTGGCACGGTTAACTGAAAAATTATTTTTTACAAGTCTATCTGAAAACCAACCCCCGATAATATTGGAGATCCCCAAGGCAAGGAATGGAATCCAGAAAAGGTTCCCAATTTGTTCGAAAGAAACATTTCGCTCTGTGTTCAGATATTTTGGTACCCAAAACATAATAAAATATATAACCGGATCGAGCAGAAACCTGATCAGTATAAAGGTAAAGGCTGCCCTGTTCTTCAAAATAGTAAGAAACGGTATCACAGATTGCTTGACAATACTTTGGTTTTTTTTTGCGTGACTATTTTCACCCCAGGGAATATATAGCCAGATAATAACCCAAACAATTCCGGCTATAGCCGGGATGATAAAACTCCATCTCCAACCAAATTGACTTGAAATCAATATGATCAAGGGTGGAGCAATTACGGCGCCCATGGCAGCTCCGCCTATTGCAATACCATTGGCTAATCCACGCTTCTTTTCATCAAACCATTCATAAACCGTTTTTGCTGCACCAGGAAAACAAGCCCCTTCTCCCATACCAAGTAAAAACCTAAAAGCAACCAATTGATAAAAACCGGTCATCATACCATGCAGTCCGCAGGCCACTGACCAAATTCCAACGGCTACCGCCAAACCAATTTTGCTGCCCCAGGTATCGATTAATCTACCACCAACAGTAAACATCAAAGCATAACTGATTAAAAAGGCAGTATTTACAAAACCATATTCAACATCTGAAAACTTGAATTCAGCCTGAATTTTTATGATGGTCATTGATAAAACCTGACGGTCTAAAAAACTCAGACCAGTAGCAATAAAAAGTAATGCTAAAACCAACCAGGGGGTATAGTTTTTTTTCATGTTAGGCCTTCATGCTATTATAGAGTGTGTAATCAAGATTAACCTTGCATTTAATTTAGAACACTTGGTTTAAAATTATTTAAACAACAGATAATTTAAATACCTTCCTTCAGCTAGTATTGCAAATCCTCCTGCGATAATAATCCCCCCAATATAGAGCTTTATCATTGCAGATTTATGCGCTTTTACATCTCCTCTTTTAATTGCGAACCAGGCTTTTGGGACTGACCACAGGGTTAATAAACTAAGAAGATGAAGTAAACCGAAGTGGTTAAAAATTCGATGCCCGACTTGTGCAGGTATAAATAACGTCAGTACTCCTGTAAAAGCCATTAAACTCATGTACACTTTGCCAGCCTGCCGGTGAATGGTTGTTCCTTTTTTTGCAAAAATTAAATAGGCACCCAATATAACACATGGCAATATTACAAACAGGTGAAGAAATACGATGTTACTTGGTCTATACATATTTTCAAAAATTGAGACTCCGATTATTGTGGAATATCCTCTGTTAAAATTATATTTCCTGATTTATCAAAATAAGTGCAGGTCATGGTGTCTATTCTAACTTCCCATTTATCAATACCATTTGCTGCGCACATTCTGATAAAGCTCAGGAAATCTGTTTTACCTTGATGGTGATCTTTCAAACCAGATTTAAATTGTTCTGCATCAGACGAGTCTGTAATGAATAAGGTCTCGTATTTGGCAGGAACCTGTAGGTTAAATTCTTTTGAGCCATGGAAATCGATATGCCCGTCTGTTACATAGGTTTAATATTGGCTAACGCCCAATGCCTTTATTTCCTGAATATAGGCCGGAAAATCGGCACCTGATTTTACCTTGTTGTGAGCAGCTTTAATTTGTTCTACAGTAAACATTGCATTATTTATTGTTCAATGGACGACCATTCTTTTTGAAGCAAATAATTTGCTCATCTATAACTCTAATTTATAAAAGTGTATGCAAATAATTTGCAGTATCGAATAATTCTACTTTTCTTAAACTTTCTAATACTTCAAATTCATTCATACTTGGGTTTTTTCTATTTAACACCATTTCTTTGAATGCTTTGATGGCGATATCTTGATTTAAATCTATGATGTCTGTTAAAAAATCGTCTGCACTTTTAGCTTTTATACCAAATGAATTTAAATATTCCTCAGGGAAATCTTTAAGATTATTAGTCACAATTATATCGGAATTAGATTTTATGGCTGCTGCTAAAACATGTTTATCGTTTTCATCAGGCAAAATTAGATTCGCTATCAAACTTTCATAATTAGCAACCAATGCATCTGGAAAAGCACTATTCGCTCTTTGCACTCTTTTTTCTGCCTCTTCTTTTGTAATCCCTTTACGAATCATCACCTCTTTCCATTCTTTAAAGATGGTATTACCCCATTTAGGTGTATACAATTCGTAATAGGCAAACCAAAACAACAAGTCGCGAATGATAATTGGATATATGACATTCGTATCTAAAACAGCTTTGAATTTTACGCTATGAATCATATAAACCTAATTCTTCATCCTGGTTCATTATATCTATAATATGCTTTTTCTGCTTTTCTTTCATTTTATGTTTGTACTCTATAATATCTTCAAACATAATTCTGCGATGTTTGCCCACTTTTACAAATTCCATTTTGCCTTCCTCCAATAGTTTTACTAAATGGGGGCGTGAACATCCTAGAATTTCAGCTGCTTTTTGTGTGGTAACTTCTGTAGCAACTGGCACGATTGAAATTGGCTTTCCTTCACTCATGGCTTTTAAAATATCTCCTAAGAGATGCAATGCACGAGAAGGAATGACAATTTTATCCTGTGTTTCTTCAATTTCTATTTCCGTTTGAGTTTCTTTGATATGCGATAAAGCAGCAACAAAAGCTGCATAGGACTTAATGGCAACTTTTTGCTCTGTTTTTGAAGGTTTATTGATGCGATCTATCGTTTCCATAATCTTTTGTTTGAAAGTTTAAATATACGAAACAATCAAAATAAAAGAAATAAAAGAAATCATATTGCAGAAACACTATTTTTATATCTGAATTATAATCCAAACTTCTGTCCCACTTTCCGTAGAGTTTCAATCGAATATCAAAATTGATTTCCCGGTACAACAGCCAAATCAAATCATCTATTGCCTTTCAGAAAAAGCCTTTGTACTTAATGTTGCCACTAGCCCTTTAGAGTTAAGCACATTGTCTCTCAATTTATTTTTTTATCCATGATGTTTTGAGGTCTTTAAAATTAATCCATAAAGATTTTTTTAATAAAACCCCAGTAAACATACATTCATGCTGTTTTTTTTAAGAAATCAAATTCTTTTCAACATAATTATCGATTTCTAAAAACTATTCAATTGGAATCTGCGTAAATCACAGAACACAAATAAAAAAATAGAAAAATGAAAATTAAATCAATTGCTTTAACATTGTTTGCCGCATTATCCATTGCGTTTTCTGCTAACGCTCAAAAGACTATCGTTGATGTTGCTGTAGGATCTAGTGATCACACCACTTTAGTTGCTGCTGTAAAAGCCGCCGACTTAGTAGCAACCTTACAAAGTGCTGGTCCTTTTACTGTATTTGCTCCAACAAATGCTGCATTCGCGAAATTGCCTGCTGGAACTGTTGAAACCTTATTAAAGCCTGAGAACAAAGCTACTTTAGCTAAAATATTAACTTATCATGTAGTTGCAGGTAATTTAAATGCTGCAGCAGTTGTGAAAGCTATTAATGATGCTAAAGGTTCATTAAAAGTAAAAACTGTAAGTGGTGGAATTTTAACTGCTTCATTAAAAGGTGGAAAAGTAATTTTGACTGATGAGAAAGGTGGAGTTTCTACTGTTGTTGCAACCGATCTTGCTGCTAGCAATGGTGTAATTCACGTGATTGACTCTGTAGTTTTACCTAAATAATTT
>CAMCTU010000161.1 GCA_945878525.1 Sphingobacterium thalpophilum | reverse complement strand
TTTACCACCAGTCACTTATCCTGACTTTAACCAAATCTTACCAAGCACTCTTGCGGATTTGATTCCAGAGAGTAACGCTCCACCTCGAACACTGAAAACAGCTGTTTTCATTCGAAACTGTAATTTCCGTATCTGATTTTTTAGCTTCTCTTTGTCTGATTTCCTCTCGGACTGATTTCGTGTGCTTTTTATTCTGATAGAATCATTAGAGTATAATTCATTCGATCAATTATAGCATCTATTCATTTAATTATTAACAATAAATATTATCGTCATAAGAAAATTAATTTATTCAATTGCAATTCTGGTTGTGCTATTCACCGCAGCCTGTAACAATTCAGAAAAGCCTGCACAAACAGCAACTGATTCACTATCCACACAAACAGCCGGAGAAGGATATACCTGTCCGATGCACCCTGAAGTAAAAAGTGATAAGCCGGGTGCTTGTGCTATCTGCAAAATGGATCTTGTAAAAAATTCGGATATGGAGTCGGATAATATGATGACTGATAGCAGTAGTCACGATCAGAAGCACTAAGCACCATGGTTGAAAAGATCATTTCTTTTTCTTTAAGGAACCGTTTCATAGTCTTGCTTTTTGCCGCCGGATTTTTTGGATGGGGACTATATTCAGTTCAAACCAGTAAGATTGATGCAATACCCGATCTATCCGAAAATCAGGTTATTGTGTTTACTGAATGGATGGGTCGTAGCCCGCAGATTATAGAAGATCAGGTCACTTACCCCTTGGTTACCAACCTTCAGGGATTGCCAAAAGTGAACTATGTACGTGCCAATTCCATGTTCGGAATGAGTTTTATCTACATCATTTTTGAAGATGATGTGGATGTGTACTGGGCGCGTTCAAGAGTTTTGGAGAGATTGAATTCAATCGGCAATGTTTTACCGGAAGGTGTTAGTCCGACTCTTGGCCCCGATGGAACCGGCGTTGGCCATGTACTATGGTACACCCTGGATGCACCTGAAATGGATTTGGGAGAACAACGGGCAGTGCAGGACTGGTATATCAAATTTGCACTTCAGAATGTGCCAGGTGTAAGTGAGATTGCATCGTTTGGGGGTTTCCAAAAGCAGTATCAGATAAGTATTGATCCGAATCGCCTGTCTTATTATAAGCTTGGGATTCAGGATGTGATGCGTGCGGTCAAGAGTAATAATAATGAGGCAGGTGGTAGAAAGTTTGAAATGAGTGGCATAGGCTATATCATAAAAACCAGTGGTTATCTTAAGTCCATTGAGGAGATTGAGAATTTACCGGTACGGACTCAAAATTCTATTCCTGTGAAGATCAAGGATATCGCCACCGTCCAAATGGCCGGTGAAAGTCGGCTTGGCATCTTTGATTATAATGGTGAAGGCGAAGTTGTTGGCGGGATAGTAGTCTTACGCTATGGTGAGAATGCGGATGAGGTGATCCGCAAGGTGAAGACAAAAATAACCGAAGTGGCAAAGGGCTTACCTCAGGGTATGAAGTTTAACATTGTGTATGATCGTGGTGAATTGATTGCCGAATCAATATCCTCGATTAAAACAACACTGCTTGAAGAAATGATCGTGGTATCGCTGATCGTATTTATTTTCCTCTTTCATTGGAGAAGTGCTATCAGCATCATCATCCAGATTCCGATTACCATAGCAGCGAGTTTTATTTTACTGAATACATTTGATATTTCCTCGAACATCATGTCATTAACTGGTATCGCATTAGCGATTGGTGTGATTGTGGATAATGGAATAATCATGGCAGAGAACTCATACAAAAATCTTGCTGTCAGGCAGGCAGAATTAAATGAACAAAGAAACGGAGGAATTGCAGATGTGGAATAAATCAAAAGCAAATAAGCAAGATGATTATGTTAAACTTTCTTCCGAAGAAAGATTGAGCATCATTGAAAAGGCCTGTCAACAAGTGTCAAGAGGGGTATTTTATTCGACTATTATCATTATCACTTCTTTTATGCCAGTATTTTTACTTACAGGTCAGGAAGGTAAATTATTTCATCCTTTGGCTTATACCAAAACTTTTATTTTGCTGATTGATGCGGTTCTGGTACTTACACTAGCTCCAGTTATCATTTCATTTTTCATGAAAGGGCGTTTTCGTCAGGAGCATGAGAACCCGATCAACAGAGGATTGGAAAAAGTCTACCTCCCTGTAATTCGTGCCTGTATCAGAAACAGAAAAACCACGATTGGAGTAAATATAATCGCATTGTTTATCTCAATCCCTATGCTGATGAGCCTGGGGCGTGAATTTATGCCGCCATTGGATGAACAATCAATTTTGTTTATGCCGGTTACTTTGCCTGATGTTTCAAATATAGAGATCAAGCGAATTCTGCAGGTGCAGGATAAGATTATCAAGTCTGTGCCGGAGGTCGATCATGTTTTAGGTAAGGCAGGCCGAGCAAGTTCAGCGACTGATAATTCGCCAATCAGTATGATCGAAACAATTATTTCACTGAAACCTAAGAGCGAGTGGAGGCCAGGTATTAGCAAAAAGGATATCATTGAAGAGCTTGACACCAAACTGCAAATACCCGGGGTGGTGAACGGCTGGACGCAACCCATCATTAACCGAATTAATATGCTTTCAACCGGTATCCGCACAGATGTGGGTGTTAAGGTTTATGGGCAGGACCTGAAACAAATCAGTCATATTTCTGAGGATGTTCATACCCTGCTCAAGAATATTGAAGGAGTGAAGGATTTGTATGTTGAGCCGGTTAGCGGGGGTAAATATCTGGAAATTGAGATCCAGCGTGATCAGTTGGATCGTTATGGACTAACTGTGGACGATGTTAATGCTACTGTTGAATCGGCGATTGGGGGCGCACCCTTTGCTTCTACAGTTGAAGGCAGACAAAGGTTTAGTATTCACTTGCGCCTGGGTCAGGAATTCCGAAACAGTATCGATCGTTTAAAGCGAATCCCGCTTAATTCAGCTGAAGCTGGAACTATACCATTATCATCTGTAACAACTATCCGTTTTGTAGATGGTCCGCCCATGATTAGTTCTGAAAATGCAATTCTGCGTGGTGCGGTAATGTTCAATGTGAGAGATCGGGATCTTGGTAACACAATTCAGGAGGCAATTGATAAGTTGAATAAGGATCTGAAACTGCCCAATGGATATTTTGTAGAATGGAGTGGTCAGTACGAAAACTTAATCCGGGGACAGAAAACCTTGATTTATGTTCTGCCGGTAGTAATCTTTATTATCTTTCTGGCTTTATATCTTGCTTTTAAATCGATTAGAGAGGCATTTTTAAGTCTCGTGACCATACCCTTTGCTCTTATTGGAGGTGCTTTCCTGGTTTACTTCTGGGGAGTTAATCTTTCCGTCGCAGTAGCGGTTGGTTTTATTGCCTTGTTCGGAATTGCCGTTGAAACAGGCGTGGTAATGGTCATCTATTTAAATGATGCAATGCGGCAACTTGTTGCTCTTAAAGGCAATTCAAGTGAAACGATTACCAAGGAAGATTTGAGAGAGTATGTGATCAATGGTGCTGCCAAACGCTTGCGGCCAAAGCTCATGACTGTTTGCGTTGCATTATTCGGATTGACTCCGGTTTTATGGTCAGGCGGCGTAGGTAGCGATGTTATGCAGCCTATTGTTCTGCCTATGATCGGGGGAGTACTGACTTCTTCCACCCATATTTTACTGGTTACGCCGCTGATCTTTCTGATGACTAAAGAATATGAATTGAGAAAATTTGGAAAACTGGAGGTAAATGATGTTACGCATTAAAGGAATAATTTTTTTGATTGTCCTACTAAGCTCAACCATAGCTTACGGACAACAGATAATGAATCTGGAACAAATATTGGCGGAGATTAATGCCAATAATCCTTCTTTGAAGTCTTTTGCAAGTCGCATTCAAAGTAAGGATGCTAAAATAGAAGGAGCCGGCTCATGGATGGCTCCGATGGTGGGAGCAGGAACTTTTATGAGTCCTTACACGGAACAAGGCATGATTGGAGATTCCGACAGGGGTGCGTTTATGATCTCTGCTGAACAATCTATTCCCAATCTGTCGAAAGTAAGGGCAAAAAGGGATTACCTTAAAACTCAGTCGCAGACCTATGAGTTAGGAAGAAATGAGCGTTTTAATCAGTTAAGAGCCAGCGCGAAGTATTTGTACTTCGGACTTTTGGTTGCTCAAAAGCGAATCAAATTTCAAAATGAGAATCAGCAAATCATGCAGACGATGAAAAAGCTTGCAGAGATTCGTTATCCATTTAATCAGGGAGCGTTAAATCAGGTTTTCAAAGCTGAGGGCAGGGTCTATGAATCCGAAAATATGATACTGATGACTGAGGCTGAGATTCGTTCTAAAAAGATTGCTTTGAACGCATTAATGAACAGGTCTGCAACATCTGAATTTGAAATAGAAACCGAATATCGGGTTAATTTTAGTCCGAAGGCAGATCTCGACACTGCGTATCTGGCAGGTACTCGTAGTGATATTTTACATATGGAGCATGATATTCATGCAATGGAAAAAAACATTGATTTGATGCGGCAGGAGTCAAAGCCTGATTTTAAAATCCGTTTTGACCATATGTCTAATTATTCTTCCTTAATGCCCCGGCAGTTTACCCTGATGGGAATGCTTTCTATCCCGATCGCTCCCTGGTCTTCGAAGATGTACAAGTCAGAGATTAAATCCATGAATTTTGAGCGTGAAGCAATGCGGCAGGAAAAATCGGCCATGCTTACCGAGATTTTAGGGATGAGCAAGTCCATGGAAAATGACCTGAATAATATGCAACAGCAATTAACTAATTATGAGACCAAGATTTTACCATCCTTACAGAAATATCTTCAGGTTTCAATTTTAGCTTATCAGGAAAACAAAACAGATTTGAATACGGTGATTGATGGTTGGGAATCAATTAATATGTCGCAAATGAATTATCTGGATCAGTTACAGAAATATTATCAAATGATTGTGGAATATGAAAAGAATATTGAACAATAGAATTGCAATATTTTTGATCATCGGATTAACCCTTTTTGGCTGTAATGCCGATAAACGGACTGGTTCAGATGCTCAGCCGCAAAGCTATACCTGTCCGATGCACCCGCAGATCATTAAGGATGCACCTGGTACTTGTCCAATCTGTAAAATGGATTTGGTTTCTATGCATGCTGCGGATGAGCATGGAGCTGCGGATACAGGTTTAAATTCCTTGGTAAAACCAGGCAATGAGCTGGTTATTTCTGGAATCAAAACAATTCGGGTAGTTAAAGGTTTTAAAAAATATGAAGTCATCCACAAAGGAATAATCAACTACAATACCAACAACTGGAGATCGGTATCTTCAAGAGTAAGTGGCCGCATTGAAAAGCTGTTTGTAAAATACAATTATGAGCCGGTTAGTAAGGGACAAAAGATTATGGAAATTTACAGTCCCGATCTGGCAAATGCACAGCAGGAATTATTATTTCTGAAAAATAATAATGAAACTTTACTTCTTGAGTCTGCAAAGAAGAAATTAGTACTTCTTGGATTAAATATGACTCAAATAAACAGGATACTAAATACCGGAAGATTAGAGGATCGAATTGCTGTTTTTAGTCCTTATTCGGGCTATGTATCTGAATTGGGATTGAATGCTACAGGAGCTTCAGCTGAGCCTGGTGGAACGAGAATTAGCTCTGAAAATACGGGTGGAATGAGTACAATGGATGTTTCTAATTCACCGGCCATAATTCCTGAAATTCCAGATATATCATCAGGAGGGGCTTTGAATATCAGGGAGGGCCAGTACATAAATGCCGGTCAGAAGTTATTTGATCTAATGAATACTGATCAGGTTTGGGCTGAGTTTTTTGCCCGTCCTGATCAGCTAAAGGACCTTAGCCAGGGTAAAAACGTTTTGGTACAATCGATTGATCGTTCAAGTCAGCGTTCAGAAGTTGCCGTGAGTCTCATTCAGCCTTATTTCAAAGACGGAATTAATTATTCCCTCATCAGAGCTAATTTGCCAAATGTAAATAAGATCTGGAAGGTGGGTCAGTTGATATCAGTAAGCAGACATACTTCAGTTGAAGGTCACTGGATTCCCGCAACAGCTCTGGTTCAGGTAGGAACGCAATATGTGGTATTTATTAAAAAGGATGATGGATTTGTGCCGGTTTTTGTAAAATTAAAACATCGGGTAGATCAGTGGATAGATGTTGGGGATAGCCTAGAAACTGATTCTGAGTTGGCTCTTAATGCCTGGTTTCTGGTGGATAGTGAAAGTTTCATAAAAGCAAAGCGATTAGAATGAGAACGAAAATAATTATTGGGCTAATCATTGTTTATACAGGATTGATATTTACCGCTTGTACGGATGGGCATGAGGATCACGCCGAAATAGTTAAATATACCTGCCCA
>CAMCTU010000160.1 GCA_945878525.1 Sphingobacterium thalpophilum | reverse complement strand
ACGTTTTTTCCGTTTCTAAAAACCCAAATTTAGTATAAAATCCTGAAGCATTTTTTCGTGCATTGCACCAGATTCTACCGTAATTTTCTGTTGTTGCCAATTCGATAAGGTACTTTAATAGTTCTGTCCCAAAACCTCTATTTTGGTATTGTTCAAGAGTTGCAAATTTGCGTAAATGAATTTCATTTTCTTTCCTGAATAGTGAAACAACACTGATCAATTTATTTTCATAAAATAAACCCAGATGCATACCCTCATCATCATTATCAAGAATTGCCTTATCGAATTCCTGATCAGGATATAAAACCTGCCTGCGAATGCGCCAAGTTAGTTCTGGGGGAATTTGCTCAATATGTGACATTTCCAGTTGTATTTATAAAGGAATATTCCCATGTTTCTTTCTGGGGTTATTCACAACTTTGTTCTCCAGCATTTTGAAGGCTTTTATGAGCTTTTTCCGGGTTTGGGATGGCTCGATAACCTCATCTATAAAACCTCTTTCAGCTGCTCTGTACGGGTTTGCAAAAATGTCTGAGTATTCTTTTTCCTTTTCTATCCATCGAGCATTTGGGTCAATTGCAGAGCTGATTTCTTTTTTGAAAATGATTTCTGCTGCTCCTTTAGCTCCCATTACTGCAATTTCAGCTCCCGGCCATGCATAATTCATGTCGGCGCCAATGTGTTTGGAGTTCATCACATCGTAAGCACCACCATAAGCTTTACGGGTAATGACTGTTATTCTCGGGACTGTAGCTTCACAAAAGGCATACAATAGTTTCGCGCCGTTTGTAATAATTGCGTTCCACTCTTGGTCTGTTCCCGGCAGGAAACCCGGAACATCTTCAAGAACCAGCAGCGGGATATTAAAACTGTCGCAAAAGCGAACAAAACGTGCACCCTTTACAGATGATTTGATATCCAGCACTCCCGCTAAAAACGCCGGCTGATTTGCCACGATGCCAATACTTTTGCCAGCCAAGTGGGCAAAGCCGACTACAATATTTTCGGCAAAGTCTTTATGCACTTCAAGAAAAGTGCCCTCATCACATAATTCTGAAATTATTTCACGGATATCATAGGGTTGAGAGTTATTTTCCGGGATGATTTCATCAAGTTTAGGTCTTGATTCATCAGTACTTTCATAGGCTATCGAAGGCGCTGTCTCTTCGCAATTTTGCGGCATGAATGATAGCAGCTTTTTTACATGGTTGATCGCTTCGATCTCGTTTGCACAAGCAAAATGAGTGACACCCGATTTTGTAGCATGTGCTGTCGCTCCACCCAGTTCTTCAGAGCTTACCACTTCGTGAGTGACGGTTTTTACTACATTCGGACCAGTAACAAACATGTAGGAGGTATTCTCAACCATCAGCACAAAATCGGTAATGGCCGGTGAATACACTGCACCACCTGCGCAGGGCCCCATTATTGCCGAGATTTGAGGAATAACACCCGATGCCATGGTGTTTCTGTAGAAAATATCGGCATATCCGCCCAAAGAAACAACCCCCTCTTGTATTCGTGCACCTCCAGAATCATTCAGACCAATGAGGGGTGCACCATTTTTTAATGCAAGATCCATAATCTTGCAGATTTTTTCTGCATGAGTTTCTGAAAGTGAGCCTCCAAAAACGGTAAAATCCTGAGAGAATACATAAACAAGCCTTCCGTTAACAGTGCCATACCCGGTAACCACTCCGTCTCCGGGATAATGTTCATTCTGCATTCCAAAGTCAGTGGAACGGTGCATCACCAGCATTCCTATTTCTTCAAATGAACCTTCATCCAGCAAAAAATGCAAACGTTCTCTGGCAGTTAATTTGCCTTTTTTATGCTGACTTTCGATTCTTAACTCACCACCACCCAAAAGGGCTGCTTCTTGCTTATTCCTTAATATTTGACTTCTTTTGTTCACAATTTGCGGGATTATTACTGATTTCTCAGAATTGTGAAAATACATAAAAATGAATAAATGAATTGAAGTATTACAGCATTTTCTATTTTCGGCTGGTAACTATTTTAGAGTTTTTTCATTTCTATGACAATCATTCAGGTTGTTCCTGAAAGGTTAGGGTTACATTTAGCAATCATAAATTTTATAAATCCAATGTCAATAATCAGACTCATTCTATTGCTCATTTTGTCCCTGGCTTTTAAGAACATTTATGCGCAAAGTGAAAGTGATGAAAGTGCTATGATAAATAATTTTAACGGACTTCAGTTTAAATCACCTGATTCATCATTCTATATCAATTTCCGATTTCGTATGCAGAACCGAATCGGAGCTTTTACTACATCGGGATCTGATTTAAGCTTTAATGAATATGATGCAAGGGTTCGAAGATTAAGAATGCGTGTTGATGGATTTTTAATGAATCCTAAATTAACTTATAGTATCCAACTTGCATTTACACGAGGTGATCAGGATGTTGATAATACCGGAATCGCAAATATTGTAAGGGATGCGATAATATTCTACCACTTCACACCTCATTTTCATATTGGTTTTGGGCAAAGTAAATTACCAGGGAATAGACAACGTGTTAATTCGTCTGGTCAGTTGCAGTTTGCCGAGCGATCCATAGTTAATGGCGCAATGACTCTTGATAGAGATTTTGGTTTGAAAGCATATGACAAAAATAAGCTTGGTGGTATTCATTATCAATTTAAAACCGCAATAACAACAGGTGAAGGGAGAAGTGTGAATACAACTGATAGTGGACTTGCTTACACCGGTAGATTTGAGCTATTGCCATTTGGGCCTTTTACAGGCGAAGGGGATTATTCGGAGGGTGATCTTGTACGTGAACTAAAACCTAAAATTTCAATTGCAGCAGGTTACAGCCAAAACAAAAAGACAAACCGGACTGGTGGTCAGCTTGGAAAGGTTCTTTTCAGTCCCGTAGATATGTCGACTTGGATGATTGATGGAATTGGTAAATACAAGGGATGGGCTTATTCTCTGGAATACATAAAGCGGCATGTGGATGATCCGCTTACTTTCAATTCAGCCCGGAATCTTAGTTACGCATTTACCGGAAACGGAATTAATCATCAGGCCTCTTATATTTTTCCATCCAATATTGAATTCGCGTTCAGATATTCAAGATTAAACCCCTCTACTAAAATTAAAACTTACGAAACAAGGAAAAATATTCTTGAAATTGGTTCGACAAAATACTTTAATAAACATCGGGTCAAGTTGCAGATGAGCATAAACTACCTGGCAAACAATGGTAATTATTCTTTCAGGCAACCCGGAAACAGATGGGGTTTCTTAACACAGTTTGAGCTTGGTATCTGATATTGATTACAGGTAACGATTTCATAAAGTTTCTTATTTCTGATATATAGCTATTAGGTTTTACTAACTTTACAGCTGTGCTAAGAAAGGCAGTTAATTCTTGATTTATATAAATATGAAGAAGAAATTCGCCATAGATCTAGTCAGTTATTTCTTTTAGTTCATCTCTTTTTATTAAGAAAGTAAATAATGGAAGAATCAGAGAATATGGCAAAGACTACAGTTGAAAGACAAAGACGTGGATACGAAGAGTTGCTTCAAGGTAATCGGGATTGGGTAAATTTTGAAACCGAAAGAGATCCTGATTATTTTAAAAGACTGTCTGCGGGTCAGGAACCTGATGTGTTATGGATCGGATGTTCAGACAGCCGTGTTCCAGCCAATGAAGTGACAAATACTAAACCCGGTCAGGTCTTTGTTCACAGAAATATTGCGAATGTTTGTGTTCACTCGGATATGAATATGTTAAGTGTATTAGATTATGCAGTTAACGTATTAAAGGTGAAACATGTAATTGTTTCTGGCCACTATGGATGCGGTGGTATAGCTGCCGCCTTAAGTAATAAACAATTTGGCCTGATTGATAATTGGCTAAGGCATATCAAAGACGTTTATCGCCTTCACAGCCATGAACTTGACCGTATCACCGATGAAAATTTGAAACTCAACCGCTTGGTTGAATTAAATGTAATTGAGCAAGTCTACAACCTTTGTAAGACAACCATTGTTCAGAATGCCTGGCGAGAGCGAGAGGATCTGGAGTTGCATGGATGGGTTATAGATTTGAGTACCGGACTCGTAAAAGACTTAAACGTTTCCGCCAAGTCCAGCGAAAATCTTGGAAAGATCTTTAAGCTAGATGAGTCGAAAGTGAAATAATTATTTTTGAGGTGGATTTGGAATAAAATCTAGTTGGGATAAAATAAGATTAAACGATTTTTCTTGTTTTGTAAAGCAAAGTCTGCGCCTCTTCGGTTATGGTAGTCCCGTGTTCTGCTCTAGTTTTTTGCAATGATTTGGTTATCAATCTTGAAATTATGTATTGCAAAAAAGCTATCCCTGCCACCCGCGTTTATTTCAAACGGTAGATCGTTCTTTTGCCGGGCTGTCCGTTCCCATGAAATTCAGCCCCAGGTACAATAAACCTTGCCGAAGGAGGTAGCTTCCGGCTGTTGATTTTGGAAACATAACGCGATTTCTTGCCGGAACTACTCCGGAGGAAAGGACTGAATTGACCTATAAGACACAGGAATTGCTTTTCAAAATCTAATTTTAACCTCGCAATTATTACAAGCTCGGTTTGCCTAGGGTTGGTGTTACCGAGCAATGATACGATCGTGCTTGGTACGGTGAGCACCGACCAAAGGAGAACGAAATTTATGTAATCGGGCGCTCTACTTTTATTCTTTGTCCAGAAATGGATAACGGTAGTCTTTTGGTGGATCAAATGTCTCTTTTATCACTCTTGGTGATACCCAGCGTAACAAATTGATCATTGAACCGGCTTTATCATTTGTTCCTGATCCTCTGGCACCTCCAAATGGTTGTTGTCCAACCACTGCCCCTGTGCACTTATCATTTATATAAAAATTACCTGCGGCATTTCTCAGGGCATGTGTAGCCTGAGCCAATGCATAACGGTCTTGCGCTAAAACAGCACCTGTCAGGGCATAAATTGAGGTTTTGTCTATAATATCAAGCGTTTTTTCAAAGTCCTTGTCTTCAAAAACATAGATCGTTAAAACCGGTCCGAATAATTCTTCGCACATGGTTATGTAATAAGGATCTTTAGTTACCAGGACTGTGGGCTCAATAAAAAAGCCTTTGGATTTATCATAATTACCCCCGGCAATGATTTCTAAGCCTTCGTCATTTTTAGCTCTTTCTATATATCCGGCAAGTTTATCAAAGGATTTTTCATCAATTACGGCATTAATAAAATTGCCGAAATCTTCAGTTGGGCCTATTTTAAGGCTATTCAGATCGCTTGTCAATAATTCTTTGATCTTTGGCCAAACTGATGCTGCAATGTAAACCCTTGATGCAGCAGAACACTTCTGTCCCTGATACTCAAATGCTCCCCGTAGTATTGCTGTACTTGAAACTTCCACATCTGCCGAACCATGTACCAAAATAAAGTCTTTTCCACCTGTTTCACCAACGATGCGAGGATAGGTTTTGTACTTATGAATATTATTTCCAATTGTTTTCCAGATATCCTGAAATACTGCGGTAGATCCTGTGAAATGAATTCCTGAAAAATCAGGGTGATTAAAAATCACTTCACCTGCCTCCGGACCTGAAACATAGACCAGATTGATTACTCCATTCGGTAATCCGGCCTCCCGGAAGATCTGCATTAATATATTGGCAGAATAAATCTGTGTATTGGAAGGTTTCCAAACCACTACATTTCCCATCATCGCTGCCGAACTTGGCAGATTTCCTGCAATTGCAGTAAAATTAAACGGGGTAAGCGCGAAAACAAAACCTTCAAGTGGTCTTTGCTCCAGTCTGTTCCAGCTGCCTTTGGGTGATACAGGTGGCTGCTGCTCGTAGATTTCACTCATGTATTTAACATTGAATCTTAAGAAATCTATAAGTTCGCAGGCTGCATCAATCTCAGCCTGAAATGCATTTTTTGATTGCCCCAACATAGTTGCAGCATTCAGTTTGTAGCGGTAAGGCCCGGCAATCAGATCGGCAGCTTTTAAAAATATTGCTGCACGCTGTTCCCAGGGTAAATTCTCCCATTCAGATTTTGCTGCGAGTGCTGCAGTTATCGCATCAGAAACATGTTGTTTCGTGCCTTGATTGTAGGTTCCAAGTAGATGTTGATGATCATGTGGGGGCTTAATCTTAACTTTATTATCCGTATAGATTTCTTTGCCACCGATGTACATGGGTATGTCAATTACTTCGGAACGGGCTTCTTTGAGTGCATTTTGTAGTAATTGGCGCTCCCTGCTTGCTGGGGCATAATTCAATATAGGTTCATTTACCGGTTGAGGTACCTTGAAAAATCCTTTTAACATAATTGGTCTAATTGGTTGGGGCAAAGATAGGGCTTTGGTTCATATTCATTCTTTGATTTACTGATATTTACCACAACGTTTTGCAGATTGGCGATGGGCGGGCTTTTCAACACAAAAGTTAGTTCGGAGAACTAATTT
>CAMCTU010000159.1 GCA_945878525.1 Sphingobacterium thalpophilum | reverse complement strand
CAGTCCAACCAAATCCGCAATAAGTCCGCAGATCAAGGCATATCTGGGTTTCTTAATTCCAACAGAGCCAAAATAGACCGCAAGTACATAAAAAGTGGTTTCTGAGCTCCCCTGAATCACACTAGCCAGTCTGCCCTGAAAGGAATCAGCTCCATAGGTGGTCATCACATCAACCATCAGTCCTCTTGCACCACCACCGCTAAGTGTTTTCATCAAACCTACGGGTAAGGCTGGTACGAAGGAAGTATCCAGTCCCATGGCAGCCACCACTGCACCGATGGCGTTTACCACATAATCCATACATCCGGTGGTACGAAATGCACTGATAGCAACCAGAATGGCGATCAGGAAGGGAATGATCATGATAGAGGTGCTAAAACCTTCTTTGGCACCATCAATAAATGCCTCATAAACATTTATTTTTTTTGAGGCTCCATAAACGATAAACAGGGTAATGATCGAAAAAATAATAATACCTCCGAGTAAACCAGCATAAACCTGTATCTGATCGGGTGGGAGAGCCCCAAGCCAGAAATAGAGTCCAGCCATCAGGGCGATGAATCCTCCAAAAAATATCAAAATTGGAAGCTGCAATAGATTGATCTTTTGGTAGAAAGAAACTGCGATCATCCCGGCTAAAAAAGAAATGAAAGTGCCAATTAGACAAGGAATAAATACATCTGCAGGATTTGCCGCGCCATTTGCCATTCTTAAAGCGATAACTCCGGTGGGAATTAGAGTAATGCCGGCGGTATTCAGCACCAGAAACATAATCTGTGCATTGCTTGCAGTATCCTTTTCCGGATTTAATTCCTGTAATTCCTGCATTGCTTTTAAGCCAACAGGAGTTGCTGCATTATCCAGTCCCAGCATATTGGCCGAAAAGTTCATGATGATAGAACCATTTGCCGGGTGATTTTTGGGTACTCCGGGAAATAACCTGCTGAAAAACGGACTCACACCTTTTGCAAAAAGTGAGATCATGCCTGCACGTTCACCGATTTTCATGATACCCAGCCAGAAAGTCATCACTCCAATTAATCCTATAGCTATTTCAGCCCCTGTTTTTGCGCTGTCGAACATCCCATTCACCACATTATTGAAAATCGCAGTATCACCAAAAAATATCAGCTTGACCAATGCAACGAGAAATGCAATTACAAAAAATCCGATCCAGATGTAGTTTAATGCCATATTGTTTTCAGTTAGCTGTTACCAGTTATTAGTTATCTGGAATAGGTATGCCTGGTAAGAGGTTACTGACAACAGATAACAGGAAAAAGGAATTTATTCTTTATGGAGATTAGTTAAAACTCCATTGTTAAGTTTTATCAAAATTGTATTCTCTCGATAAACAGTAAAATCTGCAGGTTCATCAATCTTTAACTTTGTTTTTTCGGTTAATGTAAAATCTTCGCAAATCATTTCATCATAACCATAATAATTGGAAAGATCGCCCAATTCAGTTACCATGTAAGTATATTTTACTGATTTGGCATTCCTCGTGACTTTCTCCTCTGAACAAAGTCCAATATCAATCATGTATGGAACACCATTTCTCTCCAATTTACAATTCCTGAGTAATAGGTGAAAATGTAGTTTTTTATTTTCGGGAATGGAAAAATAATCTGTGGTTTTAGCCTTTAGGTAGGATTCATCAGCAATACAAATCAGACCTGCAAGAATAGACTGAAAGAATATTTTTCGGATGTATTGTTTCTCGGGATCATTATAATAACCACCTGCTTCTATTAATATGGTGCTGGTACCTGCAGCCTGAAAATTATCGCCAAATGCTCTCGGTTCATATTCATCATTAAAACGACCTACCTGACCCGGTATCGTTTCTTGAATCGCAGAATTCATGATAGCAATCACCTTCATTGCCTGTTCCCTTGTTGTATTTACACTCAGTATTTCATCGTATGCCGGAGCCAGTAAAGAGATAGTAGCTAAATTACCGGTGCTTCCAGATGACCATAAAGTGCTCTGATCATGTAGGTTAAAGCCAAAGGTCGGATGAATTACATCACGTAAACGGCGTAAAACTCTGCCTTCCGGACTCTCTTGCCGGTGAAAATCACGGTTGATGTCGATATCCATAGCATTCCGGCGTTTGAATAGCTCAGCGCCATCCGGGTTCAGCATAGGTAAAATAAAAAGGGTGCATTGTTCAAAAAGTAAATTACGAATCTGCTGGAATTGTCCCGGCTGTGAAAGAAAATTGAAAAGATCAGCAATAGACATGGTGGCGGTTGCCTCATCTCCATGCATCTGACTCCATAGAAATATCCGTTTAGGCCCTTTACCCCAGGTAATCAGGTTGATAGATCGTCCGTTTGTTGAAAAACCAGCCTCATTAATTTTAAAATCGGTATTTTTCTTTAGCTTGTTGAAAATTTTCAGCAAATCAGCATGCTTGAAGAAGCGATTTTTAATTCGCTTTTCTTCAAATACCTGATAATTTTCCATGAGCGTATTTAGCGGAATCATCCCACTAAATTAGTATTTACAACGAGAATATCTTCAATTTTGAAGTTCAAATGGATAAAAAAAACATCCTTTCCGGATTGGAAAGGATGCGTAAAAATTTATCAGATTTTGAATGATATTATCAGATCAAACTCACACTCCGGTTTACAAATTCAGTTAATTCAGCACCGGTCAGCATGCCTTGTGACAATAAGGCCAGATCAAATGCCTGTTTAGCCAGTTGTGTTTGTTCTGCTTCATCCTGAGTTAAAAGGATTTTACCAATAAGTTTATGGTTTCCATTGACGGATACATTGTAATTATCCGGCAGATTGCCATAGAATCCCATACCTCCACCCATTTTTGACATGTCTTTCATGCGGCGCATAAATTCATCCATAGTAACGATTACAGGCAGTTCCTCAGGATTCAGGCTTTCAATTTCAATACGCATGTTTGGTTTAACAATTGCTTTTTCAAAGATTGCTTTCACCTTTGCTTTCTCCTCATCGTTCAAAACATGAACGGTTTGGTCTTCTTTGCTGATAATCTTATCAGCAACATCAGCATCAACACGTTTCAAGGATGTTTTTTCGAGTTTTTGTTCCAGCTGACTTATAAAGTGAGGATCAATTGGAGAATTCAAATTCAGGACATCATATCCCTTTTTATTTGCCGACTGTATAAAAGTATCCTGCTTATCGGTATCAGTAGCGTAAAGATAAACCAGCAGGTCATTCTTATCAGTTTGAGCTGTTTTTACTTTTTCTTTATATTCCTCAAGGGTAAAATATTCATTTTGGGTATTGTTCAGGAGCACGAAATCTTTTCCCTTATCATAGAATTTCTCTTCGCTGATCATTCCATATTTTACGAATAAACCGATGTCAGCCCATTTCTCTTCAAAGGCTTTGCGATCATTTTTAAACAGCGAAGCTAATTTATCTGCTACTTTCTTGGTGATATAACTGTTGATCTTTTTAACAGCGCTGTCAGCCTGAAGGAAGCTTCTTGAAACGTTCAATGGAATATCCGGTGAATCGATCACTCCATGAAGCAACATTAAAAATTCAGGAACTACATCTTTTACTTCGTCGGTAATAAATACCTGACGCGAGAATAGTTTGATTTTATTCCGCTGTATTTCAAACTCGTTCTTAACTTTCGGGAAATACAGAACACCCGTCAGATTGAAAGGATAATCTACATTTAGATGAATCCAGAACAGGGGATCTTCTGTAAACGGATACAGTTCCTTATAAAAGGCCAGATAATCTTCATCCTTTAATTCAGAGGGCGATTTAGTCCAGATCGGACTGGTATTATTAATGATATTATCAACCTCAATAGATTTGAATTTTGGTTTTCCTTCAGCATCTTCACCATCAGGTTCCTGCTCTGATTTTGTTCCGAATTGAACCGGAATTGGAAGGAATTTGCAATATTTATCAAGGATGTCCTTGATTTTGTTTTTATCTAAAAATTCTTTGGATTCCTTATTAACATGAAGGATGATATCTGTTCCTCTACTAGCGCGTGTTCCGGCACTGATTTCAAATTCTGTACTTCCGTCGCAGATCCAGCGTGCAGGTTCAGCACCATCCTGGTAGGAAAGTGTTTGAATTTCAACCTGATCAGCAACCATGAAGGCCGAGTAAAAACCAAGTCCGAATTTACCTATGATTTCATTAGCATCCTTGGCATCCTTAAACTTCTCAACAAATTCTGTTGCACCGGAAAATGCGATCTGATTGATGTATTTTTTAATCTCTTCACCTGTCATTCCCAGGCCATTGTCGGAGATAGTGATTGTTTTTTTCTTTTCGTCGACCGCTACTGATACTTTTAACTCACCGAGATCTCCTTTATATTCGCCCAAAGAGGAGAGACGTTTAATTTTTTGAGTAGCATCTACCGCATTTGCAACCAGCTCTCTCAGAAAGATTTCGTTATCAGAATATAAAAATTTCTTAATGATTGGGAAAATGTTCTCAGTGTGAATCGAAATGGTTCCTTTTTCTTGCATCTTATTAAATTAATTGATTAACACTAATTAATAACAATACTTATTCCAAAGAGATTTTATGTCAACTTGGCATTATGATGTATGATTTGACCTAAATGTAATCCTTAATAATACCATCAGAGGCAAATTTCAAATTCTAAAACATATGAATTGACATTTCTTTATTAATGTGAACTCGGCATAATTTTTAAAAATAACCACATAGAAACATAGCATTTTATTATTCTAAACTACATATTAGACACAGATAGACTTGAAGCTTCGCTTCAACCTATGTTTCCTCTAAAGAATTATAAAAGCCATTCTATGTGGTTAAAGCTTAATTTTTAGATAGTTTTATATCGAACTCACGTTAATTAATTAACGTGAGTTTGATATAAAATCTTGCTGGGCTAAGTTTAGACTGATGTTTTTCTCAGCTTTTAGAAAGCAGGGTCTGTGTCTCTTGGCTTATACCAGTCGGTGTTCCGTACCAGGCACGATCACATCACTGGTCGGTAGCACCAACCAGAGGAAGATACCTCCTTCGGCAAGGTTCTACCAGCTGCAATCAGGAATCAATTTTCTACTAACTCTTAGTTTTGTTGAACTCTGATGTATTATGAAATTCAACTTCAGGAAAATCACGTTTTGCAAGATTTAACGTCCAGTCGTTATCTGCCAGAAATACAGCGTTCCCATCTTTGTCTGTGGCGATATGATGATGCCTTCTTTGGGTTATTTCATTAATATTTTTCTTGTCTTTTGAAGTCAACCAGCTTGACTTTCTAAAAGTAAGTGGCCTGAATGCACATTTTGCACCATATTCATGCTGAAGCCGGAAAACAATTACTTCATATTGTAATTCACCAACGGTACCAATGATCTTACGGTTTCCGGGTTGTTGAACAAACAATTGAGCAACGCCTTCTTCTGTTAACTGCTGTAAGCCTTTTTCAAGTTGTTTGGACTTTAATGGGTCACGATTTTCTACTTCCTTGAATATTTCAGGGGAGAAGCTAGGAATCCCTTTGAATTGTAGTTGTTCACCTTCAGTTAAAGTATCACCGATCTTAAAATTTCCGCTGTCGTAAAGCCCCACTACATCACCTGGCCAGGCTTCTTCAACCAAACTTTTTTCGTTGGCCATGAAATCAACTGGGTTTGAGAATTTTAATTTTTTATTGAGACGTGTATGATAAAAGAATTTATTTCGCTCAAATTTTCCCGAGCAGATCCTTAAAAATGCAATTCTGTCACGATGATTGGGATCAAGGTTGGCATGGATCTTAAATACAAAACCTGTAAAGTTGTTTTCATTAGCCAAAATCATCCTTTCATTGGCTTCACGACTTTTCGGACTGGGTGCTATGTTAACAAATGTGTCTAGCAATTCGCGAATCCCGAAATTATTAATCGCACTTCCGAAGAAGACAGGGGCAAGGAGACCCTCCAAATAAAGGTCATTGTCAAGATTTCCATATACTCCATCAACAAGCTCAAGGTCATCCTGAAGGGTTTTTAATTCTTTGGCTTGCAAAAATTCGTTTAACAATGGATCATTGAGATTTTTAACCTGAATTACCGGTTCACTGACTTTAGATTTATCTGGTTTGAAAAGGTTGAGTTGCTTATCAAAAATATTGTAGACGCCTTTGAAATTAAAACCTTGGCCGATTGGCCATGACAAGGGACAAACACTGATATTCAGATTGTTCTCAAGTTCGTCAAGAAGTTCAAAAGTGTCTTTACCTTCGCGGTCGAGCTTGTTAACGAAGATGATAACAGGAGTGTTGCGCATGCGGCAAACATCCATTAGTTTTTGTGTTTGCTCTTCAACACCTTTTACGCTATCCACCACCAGAATCACACTATCTACAGCAGATAAAGTACGATAGGTATCTTCCGCAAAGTCTTTATGACCAGGTGTATCAAGAATATTGATCCGTTTCCCGTTATATTCAAATCCCATCACTGAAGTTGCAACGGAAATTCCACGCTGCTTTTCAATTTCCATGAAATCGGATGTGCTACTTTGATTTGCTTTATTTCGTTTTACGGTTCCAGCGGTATTGATTGCCCCGCCAAAAAGAAGAAATTTTTCTGTAAGGGTTGTTTTTCCAGCATCAGGGTGACTAATAATGGCAAAAGTTTTTCGCTTTTCTATTTCTTGGTTGAGCATAAGATCAT
>CAMCTU010000158.1 GCA_945878525.1 Sphingobacterium thalpophilum | reverse complement strand
GCAGGAGGGGCATTCGAAATAGCCAAAGTAGTAAAAGATAAATTTCCGGGAATAGACACCAGAGTTTCTATTCTTGGTCATATCCAAAGGGGTGGTGCGCCATCGTGTATGGATAGGGTATTAGCCAGCAGATTGGGCGTAGCGGCAGTTGAATCTTTAATGGCTGGAAGAAACAGGGAAATGATTGGGGTTGTTAATGGTCAGATTCATTTCACACCATTCAGTAATGCCATAAAACATAATCCTGAGGTGAATCCTGAACTTTTAAAAATTGTAGAAATACTCTCCCTTTAAAATTCAATTCGTTTATTATGAAAAATTCAGGCTTTAGCTTTCTTGTAATTATAACCTTGCTGATAGCTTGTGGCGGACAGGAAAAGAAGAATAAAACTGAAAAGAACCTTGCAGCAGATATTTCACTAAACCTTGAAATAATATCCGAAGGTTTACATTCTCCGGTTGCAGCAGCTTTTAGTCCGAAGGGTTTAATGCTGGTTTGTGAGCAAACCGGACAAATCAGGGTGATTGAGAACAATAAACTAATTGACCAGGCTTTTCTGAACCTGGAAAACAAGCTTGTTAAATTAAGTGGGGCTTATGATGAACGGGGTTTATTGGGTATTGCCCTTCATCCAGACTTTGCAAACAATAAAAAATTCTATGTTTATTACAGTGCTCCTTCTAGCAAAAAGGGCAGCGATCATCAGTCGGTAATTGCTGAATTCAAGGTTTCAACAGATTCGAGGATTGCCGATGCGCTTAGCGAAAGAATTCTAATAACCATCCAGCAACCAGAGAGCAATCATAATGGTGGGGACCTGAAGTTTGGACCGGATGGTTATTTATACATCGGAGTTGGGGATGGTGGTGGCGCAGGAGATAGGCATGGAGAAACAGGTAACGGACAAAATTTGAACACACTTCTGGGCAAAATCTTGAGAATTGATGTCAATAGCGATCAAAGCTATCGTATTCCTAATGATAATCCTTTTGTAGGCAAGGCAGCAAAACCTGAAATTTGGGCTTATGGTTTACGAAATCCATGGCGTATTTCATTCGACAATAACTCCGGGCAACTTTTTGTCGCGGATGTAGGTCAGAATAAATTTGAAGAGGTAAATATCATCGAAAAAGGCGGAAACTATGGCTGGAAGATCATGGAAGCAAGTCATTGTTTTTATCCTGAAGAGAACTGTAAGACTGAAGGACTGATTTTACCAATAGCAGAGTATGAACATGAAGAGGGGATTAGTATTACAGGGGGATTTGTTTATCGTGGTAAAGAATTGACTAAACTTACAGATAAATACATTTTTGCGGACTGGACCGGCCCGATGTTTTACCTTGAAAAGAAGGGAGAATCCTGGATTCGCGGAGCTGTCAGTCTTGCAGCTAAACCAACTAGGGATTTTAAAATACTTAGTTTTGTACAGGATAATGATGCAGAGCTTTATTTGCTTACAAATCAAGAGGTTGGTCCGAAGGATACCAAAGGTGCCATATATAAACTGATAAATCCCTGATGGAAACTATTAAAAATCATTTCGTTGAGGCAAAGCAAATTCTTGACTGCTTTATTTCAGACCCTCAGAATTTCATCAATATTGAAAAAGCAGGCGAAATTCTAGTAGATGCAATTAAAAGTGGTAAAAAGGTGATATCATGTGGCAATGGTGGATCCATGAGTGATGCTATACATTTTGCTGAGGAACTTTCGGGAAGGTACCGTAATGACAGGCCGGCTTATCCTGCCATTGCAATATCTGACCCTGGCCATTTGTCATGCGTAGCCAATGATTACGGATATGACTTTGTTTTTTCTAGGATGATAGAAGCCATTGGTTTTGAAGGAGATGTATTACTTGCTATCAGTACCAGCGGAAATTCTGAAAATATTTTGAAAGCGATCGAAGCGGCCCGAATTAAAGGAATGAACGTTATTGGTTTGACCGGTAAAGACGGTGGTAAAATTGCAGGAAAGTGTGATGTTGAAATCCGTGCTCCCCGTTCAGAATATGCCGACAGGGCACAGGAAATTCATATCAAAGTGATACATTCGCTGATTGATTACGTAGAATCCCGGATCAAGTCCGGGATGACATGATTGTCCCCACGTCACACCGAACCACATCTGGTGCACACCGGGCTTGACCCATTGTCAAACCTAGCTTGTCCCATTGTCTCACCTAGCGTTTTGGGGCTTTGCTAATTTTTTAAAGTCAGCAGGTGTCTTTCCAATCTTGGCTTTGATATTGTCTATATGTGCTTGAAACGACATAATAATTAAATTTTATTAGGATTTAATTTGTGATAGTAAATGTATGAAACGGCTAGAATTCCAAATATGACTAATGGAAAAAATGTTTGCCCATTTATTCCGTCAACTGCTCCGTGACTAATTGTTGCAAAAATAAAGTCAAAAGCAAATCCTGCATAAGCCCATTCTTTTACACGTTTCGGAACCTGTGGAATAATTAATGCTAAAACTCCTAAAACTTTAAAAACAACCAATGCGTGTCCAAAATACTGTGGATAACCCAAATGTCTAATACCCTCTTTTGCCAATTCTGTTTGTGAAGTCAATGCAGGCATTACTCCTTCAAACAATGTGATTATTGTTGTCGCTGTCCAATATATTATTTTCTCTTTCTTCATTTTTTATATTCTTAATCTTCAGTGTGAGTTTCGGTACAATGACCGCTAACTTGCCCCCATGTCTCACCTAGCTTGCCCCCATGTCGCACTTAGCTTGTCCCATTATCACACCGGTCATGCCCCATTGTCAAACCGGGCTTGACCCGGTTATCCGCGATCCTCAACAATTACAGCCGTTCCGGAAGCGCTGACCATCAGCATACTTCCATTACTTCCCAGGGTTTCATAATCCAGGTCAACGCCCAAAACAGCATTTGCACCTAAACGAAAAGCTTGTTCCTGCATTTCGCGTAAGGCGATATCCTTAGCTTCACGTAATCCTTCCTCATATGATCCGGATCTACCGCCAACGATATCTCTGATTCCTGCAAAGAAATCTTTGACAATATTTGCACCAATAATGGCTTCGCCAGTTACAATGCCAATGTATTTTACGACGCGTTTTCCTTCGAGTTCATTTGTAGTTACTACTATCATGATGTTTTTTTATTTTTAGATAATTATCGCAATAAAAAGTTACATGTAAAACTTTGAAAGGGATTTGTTATTAAAATCCGGAGATGTTGAAGGGCGTGTTTATGAGAAGGTCCTGGAGGATTCATTTGAAGTAAATTCAAATGGCAAGCCCAAACTATCAATTTTGACCTGACTATCCCCAACCGCATCCCAGTTCTTATCTTCATTTCCGGAATTTGAATATCTGGCGTCAAACTGAGTACCAGTAGAGGATACATAAAAACCAAAAGCATTTATCCGGTCGAGGTAAGTGTCAAAAACTATCCCTAAAAAGTCGGAATTTGAAAGATTATCCCTTGTCAACACCTCCCTGAAAACACTATCCGGTGTATCATACATCCGCGCACCGATATATATTGCCGTATTATCATAAACAATTTTTACTTCAGTTCTTCTGTCTTTAGTCTCAACGCGACCGGGAACAGGCTTAAATTCTATGAAATCACTGGCAGGAATGATTTCTTTCCAGGCTCTATCATCCAACTGACCATCAATTTTTGGAGAATGATCTGTACTTACAGCATTAAATTTTCTGATCTCCTGAGCCATTCCAATACTCCCGCCCAAGAAAAAAATATAAACTATTAGAATACTATACTTCATCCATAAATATCATCGCTGCAAAGAAATTAAAATCTTGCCTACTTTATGACATAGCAATGGGAATGGCACTATTAATTTGAAAAATTGCTGGCTTCTGATCAGTTTTCACCAGTTATAAACAATTATTTTAGTCCTGTAAGCTAGAAATCATACCTTTGCACCTGTTAAAAGCTGATAAATAAGATGTTTGAAAATTTACAGGATAAACTCGACAGAGCATTTAAGGTTCTAAAAGGTCAGGGAAGTATTACAGAAATCAACGTGGCTGAAACCATGAAAGAGATACGAAAAGCTCTTCTGGATGCCGATGTTAACTATAAAACTGCAAAAGCTTTTACTGATGATGTAAAAGAAAAAGCACTCGGATTGAATGTACTCACCTCAATTTCTCCGGGACAGTTATTAACCAAATTGATGAATGACGAGCTGGCTGCCCTGATGGGTGGTACAGCCGAGGAATTAAATATTTCAGCAAATCCAACGATCATTCTAATCGCCGGATTAAATGGTGCGGGAAAAACTACCTTCTCAGGTAAGCTTGCCAATTATCTGGTTACCAAAAAGAATAAAAAACCATTACTGGTAGCAGGCGACGTTTATCGTCCGGCAGCGATCGATCAGCTGGAAGTTTTGGGCGGACAGATCGGGGTTCCGGTATTTACTGATCGCGAATCCAAAGATCCGGTTGACATAGCCAAAGCTGCGATTGCAGAGGCAAAAAAGAATGGCCAAAATGTAGTAATCATCGATACCGCCGGTCGACTGGCAATTGATGAGGGTTTGATGAAAGAGATTGCCGAAGTAAAGGCACAAACCAATCCGCATGAAATCTTGTTTGTGGTCGATTCCATGACTGGTCAGGATGCTGTAAACACTGCAAAAGCCTTTAACGACCGCCTTGATTTTACCGGAGTAGTACTAACTAAATTAGACGGTGATACCCGTGGTGGTGCTGCACTGTCTATTAAATCAGTTGTAAACAAACCCATCAAATTTATTGGTACCGGTGAGAAAATGGAAGCCCTGGATGTGTTCTATCCCGACAGGATGGCCAGCCGTATTCTAGGAATGGGTGATGTGGTTTCCCTTGTTGAACGGGCACAAATGCAGTTTGATGAGAAAGAAGCTGCTGAACTTCAGAAAAAGATCCGCAAGAATAAATTCGATTTCAATGACTTCCTGAGCCAGATTCAGCAGATCAAGAAAATGGGTAATATGAAGGATCTGATGGGTATGATTCCGGGTGTTGGGAAAGCGATTAAGGATGTGGATATTGATGATAATGCCTTTGTACCAATTGAAGCCATCATCCGCTCCATGACTCCTTTTGAACGGGAAAACCCTGATTCAATCAATCAAAATCGCCGAACCAGGATTGCCAAAGGTTCGGGTACCAATATCACCGAAGTGAACAAGCTGATTAAGCAGTTTGAAGATATGCGTAAGGTGATGAAGCAGTTCTCTAATCCTGCTGCAGCGGCTAAGATGATGAAAGGGATGCCTAAAATGCCGTTTGGGAAATAGAGGTTGGGATAAGTCTGGATGATAACTCCAATCACAGGGAAATATCCATAATATGAAAAGAGCATTAGTCGCAATTGGCATATTGATACAGTTATATTTGGTGTTTAACTTGGCTTATTCTGAGCTTAAGACTGATGAATTCCCAGAATATCAATCGCTCTTTTATTCATTTTGGAAATTTTTTGATACCTCCTACAGTGCACTACTTTTTGTATTTATTATATCGATTCTAATAATTTCTGTGTCCATTTATTCTCTAGCTAAAGAAACTGATAAACGTTGGAAATGGCTATTAATAGGTTAATGTATTTTTGCAGGATATCTTTCTTTGGGATTAATATAACCGGTTAATCATCAATTTATGTTTAGGTTAAGCGTTTCGGGTGATAACAACACCTCCAGAGAAGCTCAAAGGATTTAAACTTTCTTACCCATTTTCTTACAATGGTTTGTCGATCCGACACAAAACCATGTCCATTTCCAAACTGGTTTTCTTAGATCTGGTAAAGAGAATTTACCGTTTACTCAGTCAAACCTACCGTTCACTCAGTTTTTACATAAGAATATAATTAATACAAGATATTTAAAAGTCATGCTACTAAAGATGTAGTGGAATAGAGAAAATATGTTAAACAGTATCACCAAAAATCAACTTTCAAACTAAAAGTACTTATGAGGTTCAATAAAATTATCAAGAGATGTCATTAACCATAATCAGTGTTTATTCTGAAAGCAGATGATAATTTTTTACAAATAGAAATTTATAAACAATAAAATTAAAATATTTCTATAAAGAAAATTATTTTAATGAATTAAATATTATTAATTCAGCTTCGGAAAGGACATATACCAACAATTTGCTTTTTTTAACTATTAAATAATAAAATAAATTTTGAAAAAATGAGATATTTTGTAATTTTTATCCTGACAATAATTTTATCGACTTCTTGTAAAAAATCCGATGTAAATCCTGAATTGAGTTTAGCTGAAATTACCACAAAGGTTAAGAACCTCCAATCAATGAAAGATGCCTTAAATACTTTTAGTGAGGTTCGTGATATGAATCAAAAAAGAGAAAGGATTAACAATAAATTAATCGTAGATTTTGAAGAAAAAGATTTTCTTAGAAAAATTAATAATTCAAAAAGTAAACAAGAAATAATATCAGTATTAAATTTAGCAGGAATACAAGAGAGTGAGATTTTAGTAAATAAATTAGATCTAATTAATGGTCATATTATGGCTGTTTATCTAGCAGTTCCTGAGTTAAAGAAATTAACTGCTCAAGAGAGGACTCAAATGTTCACAGAAATTTTCAAAGAACATGATTTAATTAATAAATTGAAGTTACAGTCAAATTTTCTTGGAAAATTGAATCTTTCGAATAAAATTGCA
>CAMCTU010000157.1 GCA_945878525.1 Sphingobacterium thalpophilum | reverse complement strand
CTTATTTCGAATAAAAGACTTCGCTTTGAGAATAGCTGTGAGATCTTCAGTTGAATAAAGGATATGATTCATGTTGCTAATTTCAATAAAATTAAAAGATTCTTCTCAAATATTTGCGATATTTCGGTGCTTTGAAAAACGAGAACATTAAGCCAAAAATATTCAGTAGAGAACAGGCTAAACAGAAAGCTGAAAGCTATTGCGCCTATCAGGAACGATCACAGTATGAGCTTAGGAATAAGCTTTATGAATGGGGTTTGCATCAAAAAGATGTAGAGGAAATTATTTCTGAACTTATTGGCCATAATTTTTTGAATGAAGAGCGCTTTTCTAGAGCTTATACTCTGGGGAAATTCAGGATTAAGGCATGGGGCAAACTGAAGATAAAACAGGGTTTAAAACTGAAGGGTGTTCCTGATAAACTCATCGCGAAATCTCTCCATGTAATTGATATGGATGATTATGTATCAAAACTTAAACAGCTTATAGAGAAAAAATCGAAAACGATAATAGAGAAAGATCCCTTTAAACGTCGGTATCTTTTAAGCCGCTATGCGGCAGCTAAAGGTTATGAGAGCGATCTTATCACAGAGCTACTGATTAACAACAAGTTAGAATAATTTTTTAAAAAAAATAAAAAACACTTGTCAAAATTGCTTTTCTGCCTATATTTGCACTCACCAAAATGCGAAAGTAGCTCAGTTGGTAGAGCACGACCTTGCCAAGGTCGGGGTCGCGAGTTCGAATCTCGTCTTTCGCTCCAAATCCCTTCCCTACCAGGAAGGGATTTAAGTTTAAAGGAAAAACATTGCCTATCGACGGCATAACCATCTGCTCGGATGGTGGATCCCGATTATTATCGGGAGGTAGACACGCCAATTGGATGGTGTTAGAGTGAATGATAACCATCTGCTCGGATGGTGGAACTGGTAGACACGCAGGACTTAAAATCCTGTTCGCCCTAAAGCGAGTGCGGGTTCGATTCCCGCTCCGAGTACAAAAGCTCTTTGGAAACAAAGGGCTTTTCTGTTTTATATTATTTATATCGCTCTAAAGCGAGTGCCCCGAGAGATTTGGGGCTCCCAGTACATACAAAAGCTCATTGGAAATATCAGGCATTAGTTGTTTTATAAATTTTACCCTCTAGAAGGTGTTATCAACGTACCACAAGCACACTCAAAGCCCTTGATTGGTCATAACACCAAACAAAGGCAATTTTGAGTTCGATATTGGCTTACCAAAGTTTTAACATACATCTCTTATCTTTGCATATGGAAGAACCTTTTGACATTTTTATCGGACCAACAATTTATTCCGTATTTCCGGAAGAAGATAATACATTTACAATTTTCAAAGAAGGCAAAGAATATATCCATATTCAAAAGGATACAGAAGGTGTTTGGTTGAAACTCGATTATGAAACCGATCTTCCAATTTTTGATGAAGATCCAGAGGTAAATAACATTGGGCGCGAGATAAATTTGCATAAAACCGTTTAGGATAATCATATCCGAAGGATATTGAGTTCTCATAAGAAGCTTTTTAACCTACCTCTAACCAACAATTGCCCTCGAGTCGGTGTTATATCTAACTTCCCGTTTAGTCAGCATTTTCACCGTACCATAAGCACACGCAAATCAATGCTTGATCACACCAAGCAAAGGGAAAGCTAAAGAGGGTAACAAAAAAAGGGCGCCCTTTTGAGGCGCCCTTCTTTATAAAAAGCTTGATATTATTATTTCCATTCTGGATTCTGTACCATATTGGCGTTAGCATTTGTAACGGCTTCTGGGATAGGTAAAGACCATTCTCTTGCTGTTGGAGCCAGGGAACATTTACCACTAGGAGAAATTGAAATAACACCACAGGTGCTTCCTCTTGTAATAGTTCTGGTTGTACGTTTCAGATCGAAAAAGCGATGGCCTTCACCGATCAGTTCGCGTCTTCTTTCATCTGCGATGGCATTCTGTAATGCCGCTCCGGTTAATGCTTCAGGAACATAATTAGGAATTCTAGCCGTTCTTAGAGTATTAAGATCAGCCATTCCTAAAGCATCCTGGTTGTTTTTACCATAAGCCTCAGCTCTAATCAGGTACAATTCCGCGGTTTTCATCGCCAGGAAGTTCGCATTACCATCAGAAACAGTGCCTTTTCCTTTATACTTGGTTAAAGCAACTCCTCCAGTGATGGTTGTAAAATAAGCAGAATAACGAATGTCAGTGCTTCTGATCAATCCCGTTGTACCGGCAACAGTAGCTATTTCCAAAGCAGGTCTGAAGTAACTACGGTTACTGGTCGCAAAGAATACCAGGAATGTTGGTCCACTCTGACCAGCATCGAATTGCACATTCCAAATAGTTTCTCCAGCTGCAGCACCATTATACATCCCGCTGAAGGTAGTCTGATTACTAACCAAAGCAGGTGCAACTGCGATACCTTTGTTCGCAGCAGCGATTGCATCCGTCCATAAGCCAGCATACAAGGAAATCCTTGCTCTAAGCAAATGAAGGGCAGTAAGACTAAGGCGTGGCCTAGTTAGCAAACTCACAGGATTTATTGCCACATCAACATCTGACAGAAGCGGTTCAGCAGCGGCCAGATCTGCAAACATTTCATCATAATAAACTTTATTAGTTAGCCTTGCTGGTTTCTCATCTGCAGAAACCTTAAAGGATTTACTGTAATATAAAGCCAGCGTGGTTGTGCTGTTTCTGTCATAGTTGGATGCAAAATATTTGAATAAATCAAAGTGAGCTAAAGCCCTGATAGTTAGGGCCTGCCCTTTTATACGGTTGATTCTCTTTTGATTTGCCGGAGTGGCAAACTTATCAACATCTCTCAATACAATATTAGCAACAGAAATTACCTTATACATTGCATTGTACGTGCTATTGATCTGAGCTGTATTTTGCTGATAAACCCAATCTGCCATCGCTCTTGAATTTGCTAATGTCTGAAGAGTTTCATAAAGGTTGTCGCTCATTATGTCGGGCATCAATGCTGCTCCACCACCAGTTCCACTACCCGATCCATAATAGTCGCTTGCGCGGAAATTGGAATAAGCTCCATCCAACACTTGTTCAACCTGAGCGATTGTAGAAGGGTTATTTGCCGCATCTAATGAAAACTCGGGTTGCAATTCTATGATGTCTTGCTCCTTACACCCCTGAAGCGTCAATGCGCCCACAAGAATTAAGACTGAAGTACGTTTTAATATATTGATCATAATATTTTCTATTTAGAATTAAAAACCTATTGATAAACCTAAAGTCAGCTGTTTCAATGCAGGGTATTGAGCACCGGTTAAGGATGTTCCTGTAGCCTCAGGATCAAAACCTCTGAATTCAGTTGATGTCCATAAATTTTGTCCCTGAACGAATAAACGGGCCGCTCTTATCTTCATTGATTTTAAGGCAGATGAAGGAACTGTATATCCGAAAGTTACGTTACGCAATCTCCAGAAGTCAGCTTTTTCCAAAAACCGGCTTGTTTGAGACTGATAAGTATTTCCACCTGAAGACGTTGCCCTTGGTACATTAGTAATTTGTCCGGCAGTTCTCCATTCGTTTAACACATCAATATGCATGTTATCGTAGAAATAATCAGGATTTGTAAGGTTGTTCAAGTCATTATTGTACATCTCTCTGTCCAGGAAGAAGGTCATCAATGCACTAATATCAAAACCCTTGTAACTTAAATCAGTAGAAAGGGCTCCAAAAAGCGGCGCATCTGAAGTACCATAAACAATTTTGTCTGCCACACTAAATGTAGGAGTAACAGTTCCATCCAGTTTGCGATATAACGCATTTCCTGTTGCAGGATCAACACCTACAAATGGTACCAGGAACAAGCTATTTAAAGGTTTGCCTTCTTGTAAAACAGTAACTCCAGAAATCACGTTATCCCTTGGGATATCTACGATTTCATTTCTGTTGTAGGAAATATTTCCTCCAATATTCCATCTTAATGATTTAGTTCTGATCACATCACCACGGAGAGAAAATTCAACACCACGATTTCTTAAAGAACCAAAGTTACTGGTAATCGAAGTAAATCCTGCTCCTGCTGGATCAATAGGCACACCATATAACTGATCTATAGTCTCGCGATTGTAGTATTCAATTGTTCCTGAAATACGGTTAGTCAATACTCCGAAATCTAATCCAACGTTAGAAGTTGTACCTGTTTCCCAAGTTAACTGTGGGTTACCCGGAGACGTCGGGGTAAATCCACTGACACCTGCATAGGCAGCTCTACCAAAGATTGGGGTAGGAAAATCATCAGTACCCTGATTACCTGTAGTACCATAGCTGGCACGTAATCTAAGGTCGCTAATAAAATTGATGTTTTTTACAAATGATTCCTGAGAGATCATCCATGAAACTCCGATTGATCCAAAGTTTGCCCATCTGTTACCAGATCCAAACCTTGAAGAACCATCTCTTCTTGCTACTAAATTCACAAAATACTTACCATCATATCCGTAGTTTGCAAGACCGAAATAGGATAATAAACCGTTTTCAGTACCGAAGCCATTAACTGGGGAAATCAGGTTGGGAGTTGTAGCCGTTCCGGGAGTAATACCCGCTTCGTTTTCAAATCCATTTGTAAAGCCATAACCTGTAAAACCAAATGATCTGAAACTGTTCTTTACTACTTCAGTAAACAAGCCACCACTAATTTCGTGCTTTTTAATCGTTTTTGCATAATTAAGTGAAGTTGTACCTGTATATCGGAAATTCCTGTTGAAAGACCTTGTCAGTGCGCCTTGTCTTGCCTGAGCACCAGAAACCAGCGGGTTTGTAAAGTTATCAGCCTCATTTTGAGTATAGTCTCCTCCCCAATTGGTTCTTACAAACAATCCTTTAACCGCTGGGACATGATATTCAAGGTAGGTAGTAACCAAACCTTTAAGTTGCTTACCATCATTTCTGTTCAAGAATAATTCCATAGCACCGTTGTTCTGCCCAGAAGTAAGTTGTCCAGGACCGCCTGATTGATTATAATCACCAGTAGAGGTAAAATCGCGTTCATAAGGATTACTCCAGCGAACTGCATTCAAAGGTGAGCTAAGCGTGGTGTTATTCTCGGCTGTATTATTTCGCTGTGAAAATCCTCCCTGAACACCTAAGCCAAAGCGGAAGTTTTTAACACGATTATCTACGTTAGCCCGCGCAGTATATCTTTTCAAACCAGTGGTTTTAACAATACCTTCCTGATCCAAGAACGAAAGCGAAGCGTAAAATTTCGTAGCCTCTGTTCCTCCGTTGGCACTGATTTGATGTTGTTGTGTTTGACCAGTTTGAAATAATGCATCTTTCCAGCTAAAATTCACAGCTTTCAGTTCAGCTTGTTGGGCGGCAGTCCATCCATATGGATTTCCATTCGCAATCTCGTAATCAATTTTTTGCTGGCTGTTCATAACAATCAGCTTGTCTTCCGGCATTTTACTCTGACCAAACTGTGTATCATAGTTAAATTGGATCTGACCTGATTTTCCTTGTTTGGTAGTTACAACGATTACACCATTAGATCCTCTTGAACCATAAATACCGGTTGAAATAGCATCTTTCAATACTTCAACATTTTCAAAGTCGCCGGCATTCATTGTTTGAAAATCTGCAGCACTGATCTCAACACCATCTAAAATGTACAAAGGCACATTACTTCCGTTGATGGAACCGTTACCACGGATCCTAACTACAGCGTTTTGTCCGGGCTGTCCACCGCTAGCAGTGACATTAACACCTGTTGATGCACCCTGCAACCCCTGGTCAAATGATGCAAGAGGCTGTTTTGCAACGGCAGCTCCGCTAACATTTACTGTTGCACCGGAGAATTGAGATCGGTTAATTGAGCTATAACCGGTAACAATAACTTCAGAAAGCTGACTTTTGCTTTCATTTAATGCTATGGACATATTGGAAGTGATAGCCGCTTCGACTTGATCAAATCCAATATACCTGAATACGATAGTGGTTGCACTATTTGGTGCAGAAAGCTTGAAATTACCATTTCCATCAGTCTGTGTGCCAATGTTAGTGCCTTTTACGGTTACGCTTACACCAGGTAAAGGTAAACCGTCATTTGTTGCTGTTACTTTTCCTGAAACAGCTCTATCCTGAGCTATTACAGTGGAAAAGGTAAAAAACAATAAACAAACTAGTAGTAAGTTTTTTTTCATAAATTTTTTGCTTTAGTTAAGAATCGCACGAATATAAAAAAAAAATAATTGTAAACTAAATGTTACGGCAATCTAATTTTCTGTAGAATAGCCTCCTTTTTATGTTCATTTTTTCTTTCATTTAAAGCCAAATAATACAATGATTTTAATTAGGGAAAGCGAGTTCAACAGGTAACTCATGTAAAAGTATTGTTGAGATATAAACTTTGTACTAAGCTTTCGGCAAAAAAACTTCGGGAACAGTCCCGATTTTCGGGAACGCTCCCGAAAGGATCTTGCTTTTTAAAATTTAAATCTTTCATCAGATCTATCATTACAAATCTTTATAAAGTATGTGAGCCCTGAAGGATCTTATACAATAAAGCCCCAACAGCTTAAAAAATATTCATAGATTTATTAAAAATTACAACAATGATTAAAGCTATTTCCCTGAAGATTTTATCTATTACTTTCCTAATCTCCTGCTCATTAGTTGCTTTCGCCCAAAATGAAAAAGCTGAAGCCGATTTACGTGATATCATGAAAAAACTCGACGTGGTGGGACTGTCTGTTGCTGTCGTAAAAAAAGGTGAAATTATTTATGCCAATTCTTTTGGCTTAAAGAATATTGAGACAAAAGCTCCCCTT
>CAMCTU010000156.1 GCA_945878525.1 Sphingobacterium thalpophilum | reverse complement strand
CATTTGCCGGATCCAATGCAAGAACCTTGTCAAAATATTCTTTGGCTTTTACATTATCACCGTCCTTTCTTGCAGCGACAGAACCAAGATAATTATATGCTTCAATAAGACCGGGAGTACTTTTTGCAGAAAGTTCTGGCTTTTCAACTGTAACAAGATTTACGTACCTGGCATAAAATGGACCTGCAAGGCCCTGACTATCGTTTTCATCATCCATAAGTCGATTTATACGGCCTCTATATTGCCAGCCAATTTGTGTAGTAGGTGCACGTTGCAATAGATAAGAAAAAGAAGAATCCGCCTTTACTAATAATTCTTTCCCTGGATTCATGTTTGCATTTTTTAATGCGCCGTAATTGAAATAATAAGAGGAACCCAGGTAGTAGTAGTCAAGCAGAGCCCTTTCAGGGTTTTTGATAGATATTTCATAAGCCTTTGCTGCCGCTTCGTATTTCTTTCCTTTAAATAATGCCTGGCCTATTTCGCTCATTACAGCTGCATTAGTAGAATCCATATCTACTGCCTTGGTTATATTCGACAATCCTTCTGTGAACATTGTCGTATCTTTCATCTGAGCTCTTCCCAGGTAAAGGTAATCCTGAGATATCAAACGGCCTGGATCAACCTTAGATATGAATTCCTTAAGCGCCTGAGCACTTGATGCAAAATTTCCATTTTCGAAAGCTGAATAAGCCAGATAGCGTAAAACCCTAGGATTTACTTTATCAAGTTTGGCCATTTCAATTGCTTCTGCTTCTAGCAGTTTGAAATCTTTTGCTAGGAAAAGAAAATCTGCATGACGCAAACGAGAATCCAAAGAACGATCGGTCAGGTCCATATATTTCTCATAAAATTGAACTGCTTGTTGGATTCGGCCGGCATATTCCTTTTGAGAAGTCCAGGCCCAGCCGAAATAAGTCTCAGCCAATTCACGATAAGCTGGACCGTAATTTTGATCCAGAGCGATAACATTATTAAATTCAGCAATCGCCTCAGGAAAAGCTTTACTTAATTTGTTGATCTTACCGAGTTCAACTTTAGACCTCAAAAAAGTTTTATCAAGTTCAAATGCATTTCTGTAGGCGCTAAATGCCTCACCGTTTTTTTGTTGTTCACGATATGCATCTCCTAATACCAGGTATAACTGAGCGTCCTTATCATTTAATAATTTTGATTTTTCAAGGTGAACCAAACCCTCTGTAATCATTGGAACTGGTGCTTTAACATAAGCACGACCGATATAAAGATCGGTGGTGTGATCCTTCTTTTTGGTAAGCGATATTGCTTTATCAAAATTAGCTTTTGGACTGCCCTTTCTTGCAAGTTCAACAGCGCCTAAACCAACATGATTTAAGGCATATTCAGCATTGGCGGTTATTCCTTTGCTAAACGCTGCTTTTGCAGAGTCAATATAGTCCGGACGAACATATATCGGACTGGTTGTCAGGTACAGGTTGCCTAAAAAGAAAAAATTATCCGCATTTGCAGGCTGAGTGCTTGTTAAGGTATTTAAAATAGCCTTACCTTTCTGATACTGTTCTGCATCAATTGCCTTACGGGCATCAGCTAAACTCTGTGCAAAAACTGCTGAACCAACTAATATCAACCCCAAGGTTATTTTTACTGCCTTGTTCATCATGTTACAATTTTAATTTAGTTTACAATATTTATTTCACGTGAAGGAATACTATCGGGCAAAAGTCCGGATTTAAGCACAGCCCTTTGTCCACGTTCACCTGCGATGAATGATGCGAAACCTGTGCCTAAACCTGCGCCACCTTCACAATTAATAACGTATAATGACCTTGTTAGAGGATATAATCCCAAAGCAATGTCATTTTGAGTAGGTTTATAAAATGCATCAGAGCCTGCTTGCCCCGATATATTCTTAACACCCAATATTTTCAAATCCTCAACTATACTCTCAAGTTCAGGTGGGGGTTGTACCAGCCAGTTAACACCTACAACTCCAATAGCACCTGGATTGTTATAAACGTATTTTATAACTTCGGAATTTGACTTAAGTGCATAAACGCCCTTTACGGGTAGATTACTGACGCCAGCAAGCTCTTTAAAGTATCTTAATGTACTCGAATTTGCATTATCAAAAACCAAGCTTTGAATAGGTGAATCAAAACCCTTCAAAACTTTAATTATATCCTGAACCAAAACTAACGAATCCTTTGCCGGATTCTTTGTTATTAAGGCTATTCCATCAATAGCAAACCGATTTACACGAACTTTAATATTCTTGCCTTCGAAGTGCTTAGCCTCCAGAGGCGTTAAAAGTCTGGATAAAACTGCTACCTGAACACTGTCACTCAAAAATAAATTTAATAATTCATTTTCAGATTTCGACAAGAGATCCAACTTGGCACTTGGATAAGTACTTTCAAATAAATATTCCTGATCCTCAATGATTGGTGCAAAAGATTCATCAACTAATATTTGTTCATAACCACTTGTATAGGACTGTTGATCTGAACCAGTATTACCCTGGCAAGAAAAAAGAACGAACAGCAGACTTGAAACAAAAATATAACTAATTCTTTTCATATTAAACTAGGAGCGGAGTAAACGAACGAACCTGATAAAAGAATATATAATCAAAAGCAATGCAAAAGCTACCCGATACCCTAAATCAAGATCAATTGGAAAATCCTTCCAAAAGATAATCGCAACTCCTAAAGCAAAGTATAGGGCGAACATACCCAGCCCTAAAATAAACAGAAATCGCTTTGCGGGCGATTTCTGTATTTCGTTTTCTTCTTTGGAAAGAGACATAGACAATTACTGTCCTGCCAATTGAAAGAAGATAGGCATAGTATAAGCAACACGAACCTCACGACCATTTTGAATACCTGGCTTCCAGGCCGGTGCATTTTTCAATACCCTTACAGCTTCTTCGTCACATCCACCACCAATACCTCTTAATACTTTGATATCAGTTAAATTACCGTTCTTTTCAACCACAAAGCTCATAATTACACGACCCGTAATGTTGTTTTCACGTGCCATAGGAGGATATTTCAAATTTTTCTGAAGATATTTACCCCATCCGGGCATACCACCCGGTGGTTCAGGAAGTACTTCAACACTTGCAAAGTCCTTAATGCTATTATCCTCAATAACAGCAACCTCTTTAGGTGCTTCACCGACAGGTTCATCAATTACGATATCTGCGTTAGGATCACCCTCAATTGTCTTTTGACCAGGATCAGCAACTTTAAGTTCTTCAACTGTTGGAGGCTCTTCGTCTCTAACCTGTTCTGCCGGAACAACGACAGGAGGAGGGAATTTAATCTGATCAATTTTAGGTTTTGGTGGCTCTGGTGGAGGAGGAGGTAACTCTTCCTTATTGATTGGAGGAGGAGGTGCCAATACTACTTCAGTAATTTTCACCTTGTCTGCCTCTGGCAATATTCCGGAGATATATCTTATAATCAATGGTAAGGACACCATTGTTATAAACAGTAAAGAGCCAACAATCACCGCACGACTTGTAGTTTTGGAATTATCTCTCCTTAACTCATAAGCACCATAGTTCTTGTTTCTCCCGACAAATACAACATCCAGCCATTCCGGGTTGAATAAATCTATTTTAGACCCTAACATATTTAATTCTTTAAAGGGTTAATATTTGTTTAAAATCATTATTTGTAAAGACCATCACGCTTTAACAAAGCGATATCTGGGTCAGAAATCTCAACAATTGCATACCTCTCAATGTTTGAAACCTTCATCTCATCAAGGATATCCACGAAATTTCTATAATTTGATTGCTCACTTGGTTTGATCAGTACGATCAGTCCTTTACTTGGATCACCGGTGGCTGCTATAACCTTTTTAGAATTTTCAATCAGAGCTTTTCTGACGCCATTCCTACCATAGTTATCAACCTGTGGAGGAGTCAGGGGTTTGTCAACAAGACCCATGTACCATTCCAGACGATTATTTGCACCAAGAAGTATGGTCATTGTTCTATTATCAGCAATAGTTAATTCCTGCTGATCTTGTTTTTCCTTATCAGGCATAGCTAAATCCATTGCCTGAGGTTTTGCCAGTGTAGTGGTAAGCATAAAGAATGTAATCAGTAGGAAGGCTAAATCAACCATTGCGGTTAGATCCACACGTGTTGATTGCTTTTTACTTCTAACTTTACCGCCTTTATTCTTACCCCCGCCGGAGGTATCTAATTCTGCCATCGCGTTTTATATTAGTGTTACGATTATTCTTCGCCTGTCCTCAATGAGGTGATCAGACTAAATTTGTTAATATTCTGATCCTGTAGGATATTCAATAATTTCTTAATTGAAGGATACTCCTCTTTTGAATCTCCCTTAATACTGACACGCATATCAACATTGTTTAGCTCTTTTGTAGCATAACGGGCAGATATTATCCAATCATGCAATTCAGAGGGACGTAAGCCTACTGAATCAGTAGGCACACCAGGTTGAAGTCCGGGTTTGCTCCGATCGTCTCCCTTCATCATAATGATTTGCTTCAAATTTCCAATCGGAACACCAAAGCTCTCAATGAGTGAAAAACGAGTTTTTTCTTCTTCTGTAAACTGTATTTGGTACTTTTCGCCCATCAATTCAAGAGTCCGTTTGCGTATAGGCTGTCCCGGTACTCCAAAAAATACTTTACCCTTTTGACCAATAGTCAAGGTTGCTATGTCCAAATCCGGGAGCTTAAACTTTACAGTTGATGCCGGAGTATCAACCGGAAGAGGTTCTGGCTGACGGGCAGTTGCTGTTAGGATAAAGAAGGTAAGCAACAAAAACGCCACATCACACATTGCTGTCATGTCGATAGCTGTACTCTTTCTGGCAACTTTAATTCTAGGCATTGCTTAAATTTTAATTATTTAACTATTTACTATAGAGATGAAAATATTCCGGATTTTCCATAAAACCCGGAATATATTTTCAAAAACTATTATTTATGAGTACTTGCATATGTTTGAACGATAGAGAAACCTGCCTCATCGATAGCATACGTCAATTTATCAATCTTGGAAGTAAATAGGTTGTACATGATAATCGCTAGAGCTGAAGTTGCAATACCTGTGGCAGTATTGATCAAGGCCTCAGAAATACCGTTTGCAAGAGCAGCCTGATCCGGAGAACCTGCAGTTGATAAAGCCGCAAAGGCCTTGATCATACCTGTTACAGTACCTAATAGTCCCATCAAAGTACCAATAGATACCAGAGTAGCGATAACTGTTAAATTTTGTTCTAACATTGGCATCTCCAAAGCAGTAGCTTCTTCAATATCCTTCTGTATTGCAAGACATTTTTGCTCAGTATCCATCTTAGGTTCAGATTCCATTTCTTTGTATTTCTTCAACCCTGATTTGATAACATTTGCAACTGAGCCTGCTTGTTTATCACATTCTGATATAGCAGAATCGATGTTACCAGCACCGATAAAACCTTGAATCTTTTTTACAAACTGGTCTACATTACCTTTGCCCGTAGCTTTGCTAATTACGAAGAAACGTTCGAATGAAAATACAATCACCATAAGAAATAGACCCATAAGGACAGGTACAACTAGTCCGCCTTTGTAAACCATTCCAAAGTAATTACCCGGTAGTGGGTGACCATTCTCTGGATCTCCACCCTCAAAATTGGAAGAATCTCCCATTACGAATTTCCATAACAGAACTCCGACAAAAATACACATCACAATAGACAGACTTGCAAAAATGTTTGAACCAGAGCTACTCTCTTTCTTAGCTGTTGTTGGTTTTGGTGCGTTCGCCATTTTTTTTTAAATTTTAGTTTTAGTTTTAGTTGTTGATTAGAAAATGTTAAGATAATTGATTTTTTTGTTTGGTGCTATTATTTAAGTGTTATGCTTTCGTCATTTTTAAGAATATCAATTAATTGTCTCCGATTTGATTCGGAATAACAAAAATATAATTTTCGAGTTAATAAAAAATTTTTTGTGAATTTATTAATTCTATTTGTTCATTCCTGTCAAAGCCGTCCCTAGAATGTGGCAAGAAACGTACCGTTCTAAAAAATGATTAATCAAAAAACCCTTAATCATTATACAATGAAAACTATTTTTTATTGCAATTGCAAATTTGCTGGATGATTTTATAGGCTAAACTGTAAAAAATATTTTAGGATTTGCATTAATGGTCTCATTATCAGTAAATTCTTTATATTGTTTAAAATTTGATACAAAGCCCTGAGCCAGAATTAAAGCATTTTGATCATAAGTTTCTTTATCCTTCCAAGTTGTTCGTGGGTTTAAAATTTCTGAAGGCATAGCAGGGCAAGACATAGGCATTTCCAGATCAAAAACCGGATGATGTTGATATTGAACTAGATTCAAATCATTATTTGGGCGGACCTGATCATTGATCTTTTAAGTGAAAATTTCATTCTGTTACCAATTCCGTATACTCTTCCTATCCATCCTGTATTAGCCAGCCATACCTTAACATCCCTTTCAATCATTTTCATTCCAAGAAGTTCTGCATAATTGCCGGATGAAGGAGCAAAAAAGCCTTCCCAAAACATGCCGAAAAAATTACCTGGGGTTCCACAACATCAGCTTCATTACGATCTACCTGTAAACCATCCGGTATCTGCTGCAAAAGCACCGCTGTCAGAAAGTTTACCTTCGCCATTTAGAATGACTTGTTAATTAAACCCTCAGGTAATAACTGATAATAAATTGATTTTTCCTAATGAAGATTAAGTTGTTTAAGTTTTAATCATTCTGTTGAAATTCCATTGATATCCATTCCTTTCTCAACAAAATCTTTACAAATTGTGGAGTAAAAAACTTATGGTTACAATAAAGACCTTTCCAAATTAGCTAATTGTAGTATTAAATTTATGACTTA
>CAMCTU010000155.1 GCA_945878525.1 Sphingobacterium thalpophilum | reverse complement strand
ATAGCTTTATAGTGATTAATTACGTTTTGATCTCCAGTGATGCCTTCTTTGGCCATAAGACTTGGATTTGTGGTAACTCCGTCCAGTATACCCAATGCCTGAGCTTCTTTGATTTGGGCGAGATTTGCGGTGTCGATGAAGAATTTCATATCAATTTAATTAGCAAATTAGTGAATGAGCAAATTAGCAAATTATGCCTTCTTGCTGTTGGAAATTATTTTATTTATGATTTTTTGTATTTCTATTAATTGTGTTTGTAGGACGGTAAGTTCCTCATGGTCATATAATTCCTTACACAATGCGAGCCAGTACTCAGTTTCATCTACTTCCTTTACTGCGATTTTGAATTTATGAATAAAATCAGCTTTACTTTCAGCATTTTGCGCTTCTCTTACATTTGCACCAATAGAAGTGGAGCTTTTAAAAAGTTGATTAGCTAGGGGAAAATTTCTATCTTTTTGGAGAGTCTGACAATATTTGGCAGCACTTACAGCAAAAGCAAAAGTTTTTAAAACGATTGGATTTTCATCAGCTTTAAGCCTGCTCATTGGTGGAAGCAATTTGCTAATTAGCTAATTAGCTAATTATCTAATTAAAGAAAAAAAATGGGCAAGCACCTTTTATCGCACCGCTACAACCTTCTACCCTTGCTGCGTTCCCACCCTGGGGGAGTTCAAAGGGAGCTGGTCGTAAAAGACTTGCCCGACACAAAAGTAGAAAAAAAATGCAGTTTCAAACTATAGCTTGAAAATAGTAAACTGAAATATGAAATTGATAACAAAAGGTCAATAAAATTATTAATATCATATTTCATATTTTTAATAATGAGATTTCTTTGTTTTAATCATAAAAATCATTGCAAACTAAGTAATAACTACGTATTTTGATTAATTTAGACATCTCATAAAATTTAATTCGATAGATGACAAATAATGACAACCAAACGCAGGGTTTATATGATCCATCAATGGAACACGATGCTTGTGGAGTTGGTTTTATTGCAAATATTAAGGGAAAAAAATCTCACAAGATCGTTGGTGATGCCCTTACTATTTTGGAGAACATGGAACATCGTGGTGCCTGCGGTTGTGATCCGGATTCAGGTGATGGTGCAGGGATTTTGATTCAAATCCCACATGAATTTTTTAAACAGGAAGCGCTCAAACTCGATATTCACCTTGAAAAGGCGGGTAGCTACGGTGTCGGAATGCTTTTCTTACCAAAGAAAGCTACAATTAAGGAAGATTGTCGGAGAGCAGTTGCTAAAGCTGCTGATAAACTTGGACTTAAAATATTAGGTTACCGTAAAGTTCCGATTAACTCAGGAATCATCGGAGAAGCAGCATTCTCTTCTGAACCTGATATAGAGCAGGTTTTTATCGCAAAACCAGCATCAATACATACATCTGAGGATTTTGAAAGGAAACTTTATGTCCTAAAAAATTATGCTACTAAACTTGTCAGAGAAACAGTAACAGGGGCTGACCATATGTTCTATGTTGTGTCGCTTTCTCAGAATGTTATTATGTATAAAGGGGAATTTACAAGCAGCCAGGTAAGGATTTATTTCCCTGATCTGAACAACAGTTTGCTTAGTTCTGCTTTTGGAATGATTCATTCACGCTTTTCGACAAATACTTTCCCATCATGGCGTTTGGCACAGCCATTCAGATTTATTGCGCACAATGGGGAGATCAATACCTTAAAAGGTAATTTAAACTGGTTTTATTCCGGTATCCGCTCTTTTGCATCTCCTTTTTTCAGCAAAGATGAAATGGATATGCTGCTGCCGGTGATTGATAATAATCAATCTGATTCAGCATGTCTGGATAATGTTGTTGAGTTATTATTCCATTGTGGTCGTTCATTACCTCATGTTATGATGATGCTTATCCCTGAAGCATGGGATGGAAATGAGCAAATGGATGCTGCTACCAAAGCATTTTATGAATACCATGCTACGCTGATTGAGCCCTGGGATGGACCAGCAGCCATAGCCTTTACGGATGGACATATGATTGGAGCTACCCTCGACAGAAATGGCCTTCGTCCTCAACGCTTTGTGGTAACCAATGATGATCAGATTATAGTTGCTTCTGAAGCAGGTGTTTTACCTGTTGATGAGTCGAAAGTAATTAAGAAAGGGCGTTTACAACCAGGTAAAATGCTGGTTGTGGATACTGTTAAAGGAACCATAATTGAAGATGATGAAATAAAAAAGGCAATAACTACCCAGCAGCCTTACGGTACCTGGTTGGAAAACTACAAGATCAGACTTGAAGATCTTGCAGAGCCAAGGGTTGCATTTACACAACTATCTAATGAATCTACGTTCAAATACCAGCAGGTTTTTGGGTATTCTCGCGAAGATATAGATACACTGATCAAGCCAATGGCTCTTACCGGAAAAGAAGCCGTCGGATCAATGGGAACAGATACACCCTTAGCAGTATTTTCTGATCGCCCACAGCATCTGGCCAATTATTTTAAACAATTGTTTGCTCAGGTAACCAATCCTCCAATTGATCCAATACGTGAGCGCCTTGTAATGAGTCTCGCAGGATTTATGGGTAATAATGGTAACATCCTGGATGAGGATGAAATGCACTGTCATTGCGTGGCATTACCTCACCCTGTGTTAAGCAATATAGAGCTTGAAAAAATTAGAAGTATTGATACCGGTTCTTTTCAGGCCAAAACACTTCAAACTTATTTCAAAGCAGATGGACATCAAGGTTCATTGCAGCGCGGAATTGAACGTCTTTGCAGATATGCTGAAGATGCGGTTCATGATGGTTTCGAGGTGTTAATTTTATCAGACAGAGCTATTGATTCTGAACATGCTCCGATACCGTCTTTACTTGCATTATCAGCAGTTCACCATCACCTGATTAAAAAAGGTCTTCGAGGTGCAGTAGGTATTATGCTCGAAGCAGGGGATGTGTGGGAAGTTCATCATTTTGCTTGCCTTATAGCCTTTGGTGCTACAGCAGTTAATCCTTATTTGGCACTGGCAACAATAAATAAACTTAAAACTGATGAAAGAATAGATACTGATTTGGATATTAAATATCTGTATAAAAATTATATTAAGTCAGTTAATGATGGCCTTCTGAAGATATTCTCCAAAATGGGAATATCTACCTTACAATCTTACCATGGTGCTCAGATCTTTGAGATCGTAGGATTAAACAAGGATGTGATTGATAATTATTTCACTGGATCTGTATCTAGAATCGGAGGAATGGGATTGGATGATATAGCTGAAGAAGCTTTGCGCAAGCATTTCTTAGGGTTTAAGAGAAGAGGTATAGAAAATAAATTATTGCCTGAAGGGGGTGTTTACCAATGGAAAAGAAAGGGTGAAGCTCATCTTTTCAATCCCGAGACTGTTCATCTGCTGCAACATGCAACCCGGACTAATAATTATGATGTTTATAAGAAATATGCATCTCATATAAATAAGCAGACAGATACTTTATACACTATCCGTGGACTGCTTGAATTTGCTCATCACCGCCAGCCGATTCCTTTAAGTGAAGTTGAACCAGTAGAAGTTATTTTGAAGCGGTTTGCAACTGGGGCAATGTCATTTGGATCAATTTCTCATGAGGCTCACAGCACACTGGCGATTGCAATGAATAGGATAGGCGCTAAAAGTAATACTGGTGAAGGTGGTGAAGATGAATTGAGATACGAGCCACTGGCAGATGGTGGATCCATGCGCTCTGCCATTAAGCAGATTGCATCAGGAAGATTTGGTGTTACAGCAAATTATCTGACCAATGCGGATGAATTACAAATTAAAATGGCACAAGGTGCTAAACCTGGTGAAGGCGGACAATTACCAGGCGATAAAGTAGACGAATGGATTGCAAAAGTTCGTCATGCTACCCCAGGAGTAGGTTTGATCTCGCCTCCACCACATCATGATATCTACTCAATGGAGGATTTAGCTCAAGTAATATTCGACCTTAAGAATGCGAACAGGGCAGCACGTATCAGTGTTAAACTGGTTTCAAAAGCAGGTGTTGGCACCATTGCAGCAGGTGTTGCTAAAGCTCATGCGGATGTGATTCTTATCGCAGGACATGATGGTGGAACCGGTGCTTCACCTCTTACTTCTGTCAAACATGCAGGTTTGCCCTGGGAACTCGGTTTAGCTGAAGCGCAGCAGACTCTGGTTAAAAATAAATTGAGAAGCAGGGTAGTTCTCCAGACTGATGGACAATTAAAAACAGGTAAAGATATTGCCATTGCCACACTTTTAGGGGCTGAAGAATGGGGAGTTGCAACTGCAGCATTGGTTGCGGGAGGATGTATCATGATGCGTAAATGCCATCTCAATACTTGTCCGGTAGGTGTTGCCACCCAAGATCCTGAACTTAGAAAGCTGTTTTCAGGTAAACCGGAGCATATTGTGAATCTGTTCCGATTCATTGCCGAAGAATTACGTGAGATAATGGCAGAACTCGGATTCAGAACCATAAATGATATGGTTGGCAGGGTTCAATTCCTTAAAATGCGTGATGATGTGGATCATTGGAAGGTGAAAAACATTGATCTTTCGGGTATTTTATATCCTATGGATAATCCATCAGGAATGACACTTTATAATAGCGAAAAACAAGATCATAATCTGGATGATGTACTGGATTGGGAACTGGTTAAAAAAGCTGTTAAAGCTATTGAATCCAAAGAGCCTGTCTTTGCCTCCTTCAATATAAAGAATACTGACCGCACAACGGGCACTATCCTTACTAATGAAATTACCAAGAAATATCAGTCGGCCGGACTCCCACAGAATACTATAAACTACACATTTACAGGTTCAGCCGGACAAAGTTTCGGTGCTTTCTGTACCAGGGGAATTTGCTTTGAACTGTGTGGTGAAGCGAATGATTATGTTGGCAAGGGACTTTCGGGAGCCCAGTTGGTAATTTATCCTTCTAAAAAAAGTAAGGTATTATCTCAGGAGAATATAATTATTGGGAACGTAGCATTATATGGAGCAACATCAGGTGATTTATTCGTAAGGGGACAAGCGGGTGAACGTTTTGCTGTCAGAAATTCAGGTGCCATTGCGGTTGTTGAGGGTGTTGGTGATCATGGTTGTGAATACATGACCGGCGGAAGAGCCCTGATTTTGGGGAAGACTGGTCGGAATTTTGCCGCTGGAATGAGTGGTGGAATTGCCTGGGTGTATGATTCAGACAATTCTTTCGTGGAAAATTGTAATACAGAAATGGTTGACCTTGATCCATTATCTCCAAAGGATGAAGAAGAAATTTTGAATCTTTTAAAAAGACATGTTCAGCTTACTCAAAGTCAGGTAGCTGAGTATATTATTGACGATTGGGCACAACAATCTTCATCATTTATCAAAGTATTTCCGAAAGAGTACAAAAAGGTTTTATTACAAAAAGAATTACAGCAATCAGCAGGATAATGGGAAAAGTAACAGGATTTAAAGAGTTTGACAGGGAGCTTCCTAAGAAAATTGCCCCTGCAGAACGTTTGGAAAATTATAATGAATTTGTTCAGGAATATCCTGCTGAAAAATTGAATGAGCAGGCAGCAAGATGTATGAATTGTGGAGTACCTTTTTGCCATTCAGGATGTCCGCTAGGAAATGTTATTCCGGAGTTTAATGAAGCAGTTTACCAGGGTAAATGGGAAGAAGCCTATTTGATTCTTAATTCAACCAATAATTTCCCGGAGTTCACCGGTCGGATCTGTCCGGCACCATGTGAGGGCGCTTGTGTTTTGGGTATCAATAAACCACCAGTAGCCATTGAAGAGATAGAAAGACACATCATTGAAATTGCCTATTCAAAGGGTTACGTAAAGCCTAATAAACCTATATTACGAACAGGAAAAAATGTTGCTGTTATTGGTTCGGGTCCTGCAGGACTAGCTGCTGCTGCTCAACTGAATAAAGCTGGCCATACAGTTACTGTATACGAACGTGATGATCGTCCCGGTGGACTTTTACGTTACGGAATACCTGATTTTAAATTGGAAAAATCTGTAATTGACCGCCGACTGGAATTAATGGAGCAGGAGGGTGTGAAATTCGTTTGTAATGTTGAGGTTGGAAAGCATGGGGACATGAAGTCCTTTATTGATCAGCATGATGCAGTGGTTGCAGCCGGAGGATCAACAATCCCACGTAACCTTAATATTCCCGGCCGTGATTTAAAAGGAATACATTTTGCAATGGATTTTCTTAAACAACAAAACAAAACCGTTGGTAATATATCATTCAAACATGAACGTTTAATTGCAACAGATAAGGATGTTGTGGTAATAGGTGGTGGTGATACAGGATCTGATTGTGTAGGAACCTCTAACAGGCAGCATGCAAATACAGTAAAGCAATTTGAATTAATGGTTCAGCCTCCGGCAGCCCGAACAGATAATATGCCTTGGCCAACCTATCCTATGATTCTGAAAACTACCAGTTCTCATGAAGAAGGTTGTGAGCGTTTCTGGGGAATCAATACCAAATCTTTTCTGGGTAATGAAAATGGAGAACTAAGGGCAATTCTTGTTTCTGATGTGAATTGGGAACTTGATGCATTGGGCCGCCCGATAAAGTTCAATGAGATAAGTGGATCTGAACGTGAAATCCCTTGTCAGCTTATACTCTTAGCCATGGGATTTTTGCATCCTCAGTATCCCGGACTTGTAGAAAATGCAGGTCTTGAGCTTGATGGAAGAGGAAATGTAAAAGCAGAGGAAGGACTATATCAAACCAATGTTTCCAAAGTTTTTGCTGCGGGTGACATGCGCAGAGGACAATCTCTGGTAGTTTGGGCAATTTCTGAAGGACGGGAAGCCGCCAGAAAAGTAGATGAATTCTTAATGGGGGCAAC
>CAMCTU010000154.1 GCA_945878525.1 Sphingobacterium thalpophilum | reverse complement strand
ATTAGAAAGGTATTCATATACATCTCCGGGATTGGTAAGAGTAACTCCTCCCGGGATAAGATCATTTCCATTTAGCCTGATAAAAATCTTTGTATTTGGTTCACTTGCAATCAGCACGATATGATTTCGACCGGGATCGGGTGTATTTCCGCTCTCATAATTCATACTGAAATATTGTTGACCTAAAGCTTCCTTAGGCAAAATAAGTGATGCCGCAGAACGGGCACCAGCAAAAATATGTCCATAAACAACTACTTTGGGTTGTCCCTGATCAACCTGAACTCTGATTGCTCTGTTCGTGAGTACTCTACCCGCCTCAGCTTCATCTATGTATGCATCAGCACGATTAATAGGAACCTCGATTACTGTATTTCCGGCGGTCAAATTAAAGCGCTGGACTGACCTTCCAACTGTAACTGTTCCAGAAGAAGCCTGTCTGCCTGTAATGAAAATAGAATATCTTGCTAATGGTCTAATTCCATTCAAATTAGCAGGAACATGTGTTGGAAAAACGGCCCAAAAATCAGTTCCTTCATTCGAGGTACTTTGAGCAATAACTCTTGAACCTGAAAGTATCCAGAAGGAAAAAATCAAAAAAGATAAATATAACAGTCTGAACATTTCTCTTAGGTCCCGATCATTTTCACAAAGCAGCTGAACGATATTCAATATACGTTCAGACGAGATACAAGAGTTATAAAAATAGAAAATAAGAGGCTTTAAATACCTATTGAAGGAAAAATGATACAATAGTGATAAATCAAATTTGCCAATTAATCATTTATAGTTCAATAAAAATAATAGCCGTAAACCGATCAATGATTTACTTGTAAAACAAAAAAGCCGGCAGAAATGTTCCTGCCGGCTCTTATTATAAAAGATTAAGCTCTTATCAGTTTGATGATCTCTAAAACTGATTTAGTTGAGGCTATTAGCTCATCGTATTTTTTATTCTCCATAACATCTTTACTCACCAGTTTACTACCCATTCCAACAGCACAAACCCCTGCTTTAAACCATCCTTCGATATTTGCGCGATCTAGATCTACCCCGCCCGTTGGCATAAATTTAAGGTTTGGGAATAACTCCTTAATTGCCGACATAAATCCAGGACCGAGAACATTCCCAGGAAATAGTTTAATCATTTTAGCACCCAATGTCTCTGCTCTGATTATTTCACTTGGAGTCATGCAACCCGGTGCCCATAACATATTGTGTTTGTCGGCAACTTCAGCCACACTTTCTACCAGACCCGGGCAGATAATATAATCTGCACCCGCATCAATAAAGGTTTGAGCCATAGCTCCATCTTTGATGGTTCCAATACCCAGGTACATACCCTTTAATTCAGAATCAACAACTTTTCTCATCTCCTTGAAATTTGCAAAAGCGGCCTCCCCCCTGTTGGTGTATTCTACAGCCCTGATACCTGCACTATATAATGCTTTTAAAAGTCCAATACTGGTCTCTTTATCCTTGTTAAAATATAAAGGTAATATACCCTGCTCGGGTATTAATCTCAAGAGTTCTTCTTTCTTGCTCATCTGTGATATAAATTAAGTAAAACTGAGCCACTAAATTAGATAATTATTAAATAACTAGCTAAACTCAAACCAAATTCAAAGCATTTAATCATTCAAGTAATATTTTGTTTATAATTGAAGAATTAAGCATGGATAAAACTTTTAATTATCACCCATTAATGTATTTTTGCTTATCCTAAATTTGGATTTTTATAAGTTCTTTCAATTAAATACAGAATTAAGCCATGGCTAAAAAAGTCGTAACACTTGGAGAGATAATGATGCGTTTATCGACTCCCGATTTCAAGAGATTTGTACAAAGTGATAGTTTTGATGTTACCTATGGTGGCGGAGAAGCAAATGTAGCTGCAGCATTATGCAATTACGGATTAAACGGAACCTTTGTAACCAAAGTCCCTAATAACCCTTTAGGTCAGTCTGCGATTAATCATTTACGCCGCTATGGTGTAGACACTCAATTTATTGCACGAGGTGGCAAACGTCTGGGAATTTATTTTCTGGAAACAGGAGCATCTATGCGTGCTTCACAGGTGGTTTACGACCGTGCTGATGCATCTATTTCTGAGGTTGAAATATCTGAATTCGATTTTGATAAAATTTTTGAAGGTGCAGACTGGTTCCATACCACAGGGATTACCCCTGCTTTAAGTGATAAAGCCGCTGCTTTAACTGAAGCAGCATTAAAAGCTGCAAAAGCAAGAGGCATCACGACCAGTATTGACCTGAACTACCGTAAGAAGTTATGGACAAAAGAAAAAGCAAGAGAAGTAATGACAAGATTATGCCATTATGTTGATGTTTGTATTGGAAACGAGGAAGATGCTGATACCACTCTTGGCTTCACAAGTAAGGGTACAGATGTGACCAAAGGTGAACTTAATCTGGATGGTTATAAAGATGTTTTCCAGCAAATGAAAGCCAAATTCGGCTTTAAATATATAGCCTCCACTTTAAGGGAAAGCCACAGTGCTTCAGACAATGGCTGGTCGGCACTCGTATATGATGGCACTGAATTTTATCATACCAAATCATATGAAGTTCGAATTGTAGACCGCGTGGGTAGTGGAGACTCATTTGCCAGTGGATTTATCTACGGTTTGGTTACAGACATGAAGATGAGTGATGCAGCTGAATTTGGTGTGGCTGCTTCCGCAATTAAGCATACCATTCCTGGCGATTTAAACCATGCAACTTTAGCAGAAGTTAAAGATCTGGTTGGTGGCGATGGTTCAGGTCGCGTTCAACGTTAAGGCTTAAAATTGATACAGAAATCCGCTTGTAACCCGGGCGGATTTTTAATTTAAATTATTTAAACAAAACACATCATGATCATAGATACCTTGGAAAACGGAGGAAAATACACCGCCCTTCATCCACTTTTTGGAAAAGCATTTGAATTTTTAAATTCAATAGACCTGAAAAATGTTGAAGCCGGAAAATTTGAAATAAGCGATGGCTTAAATTATGTGGTTGTAGAAAAAGAAGGTATGACAATGGAAGAGTCTACCGCCAAATTTGAATGCCATAACAAGAATATCGATATTCAGCTTTGCATCCGCGGTAAAGAGAAACTGGGATGGAAACCACGAAATGCATGCAAATCAATTAAAACTGAATACAATGCTGACAAGGATGTTTTATTCTACAATGATGCCCCTGACACTTTTTTCGAGTTAACTGATAATCAATTTGTGATTTTCTTTCCCGAAGATGTACACGCACCAATGATTGCTGATGGTGTGATCAAGAAATTGATTGTAAAAGTAAGAATCTAATAATCAGGAAAGGGGCAAGCCTCTTTCCTGATTAATTCAATTTCAGGATCCGTAAACGATCCTGCTGTAGTCATGAGCTAAAGCCCTGCTCACTTCTCCCGGTTTTCCATCACCTATAGTGTGACCATCTACCTGAACAACAGGTAGTATATTTTTGGTTGTACTGGTAATAAATACCTCTTTAGCATTTCTAAATTCTTCAAAACTTACATCCCGGGCCTCTGTTAAATAATTCGATGCCGATATTTCAAGTACTTGCTTTCTTGTTACTCCTTTCAACATCCCAGATTCTGGGGTAAGTACCTCATGGTCTTTTGTGACAATAAAAATATTTGCCCTGGGACACTCTCGAATCAGTCCGTTTGAATAATACAAAACATCATCTGCCATTTTCTCTTTCAATATTGGCTGTAGCCAAATGGCCTGGAGATAATCAAGCGTTTTAGCATCTGCAAAATGGCGCTGATATTCATGTGTAAGAATGCTAATGCCTTTCTCAGGCATCGTTTTGGGTATTTGAAACTCCTGCTGACTAATAATCAGGTTTGGCTTGGCGATATTGAATCCATCGGGTGAAAAGCCTCCGGTAAGAATAACCTTTATACCGGAATCATTAAGCTTATTAATTTCGATAAGACTATTGATCCTATTTCTTATTTCATCCCTGCTTTGCTTAATTTCAAGTCGCATCATAACTGCAGACCGGAATAAACGATCTAAATGGTCTTCAAGAAAAATAGGCTTACCATTAATGGTTTTAAAAAAATCAAATATTCCATAACCTCTTTGAACTGCGAGGTCAGCAATATTCAAGTTCGCTTCATCAGAGGGAATCAACGAATCATTTACCCAAACAGATAATTTACTCATCTTATAATCTATTGTATTTTTTAAGGATCGGTATAACTTTATCCAGAGGCAGAGCGTCAATCTTACGCCCGTTAAATCCAGTGATGCTCTTAGCAGCAAAAAGGGAATTTATAATAGCTTCTTCTGTAGCTTCAATAGCCGATAGGAATAATTGCGAAGTGAAATCATTGTGCAGATATCCGGATTGAATTACCGGTTGCACAGGCTGATGAGGAACACGCAAGCCCTCGGCAGTAGAAAAAGCGATCACATAATCACCACTTCCATTCGATGCAATCCCACCTGTTTTAGCCATACCCATGAAAGCACGTTTTGCTAAACGTTCCAGATTTCTTGAATCCAATGGTGCATCAGTAGCTACAATGATCATGCATGAACCATCTACATTATTCAGTAATTTGTCACTGAAAGAGAACTTTCCCAATTCCTCACCTACGGGAGCACCATCAATCTGTAATACCCCTCCAAAATTCGTCTGAACAAGCACACCTATCGTGTAAGCACCAAGACTCTGCGGTAATTTCCTCGAGGAAGTACCTATTCCCCCTTTAAATCCGAAACATACCGTACCGCTCCCGGCGCCAACATTTCCCTCCGCGATGGGCCCGGCAGCGGCAGATTGAATTGCAAAAAGAACATCCTCCTTTTTTACATGACGGCCACGTATATCGTTTAAAGTACCATCGTTTGTTTCGCCAACAACTGCATTTACTGATTGCACCGTTTCATTGCCCTTCTGAGAAAGTGTATGTTCGATCACAGCCTGAATTCCTTCGGCAACATTAAGCGTATTGGTCAAAATAATCGGACTTTCCAATGTTCCGAGTTCATCAATTTGAGTCGTCCCGCTAAGTTTTCCAAAACCATTTCCTGCAAAAACTGCAGCAGGCACTTTCGACTGAAACAAATTGCCATCGTGTGGGATTATGGCAGTTACTCCGGTACGAACTGCTGATCCGTTAACAAGAGTTTGATGCCCTACTTTAACTCCGGGAACATCTGTAATTGCATTTAATGGTCCCACTGGTAATACTCCAATTTTCAAACCCATTTCTCTTGGCCGTTCGGAATTCTGAGCCATTAAAAGCATCGGAAAAATGCTAAAAAGCACAATATGAATGAGTTTTTGCATAGACACAATATTAAACAATAATCTTAAATAAAAAGATTGAGGCTGTCTGGGTTTTGAACCCCGGCAGCCAATTATTTGTCCTTTTATCTTTCATGCCGGAAACTTATCTTGCATCAAATTACTCCTGCCCAAAAAACGATCAGAAGTATCAATTTACAGCAATAAAAATTATTTAAATAACCTGAAACAAATGACCTCTGAAAAATCAAAATTTAATAAAAACCTGATTTATGGTTTAATATGTTTGTTCACTTTGCTTTTAATCAGCTTCGATACTGAGGCGCAAAAGTTAAATAAACGAAAGGTAGCCAAGGTCTTCGCTGCATCCGAAATTCTGCAAAATCACTATACAGGATTTTCTCTTTATGATCTCAAAACAATGAAGCCGGTCTTTGAACTGGATGCCAATAAACCGGCTATCCCGGCATCAAATACCAAGCTTTTTACTTTATACACAGCGCTGAATATGTTGGGTGATTCCATCCCCGGTCTTCGTTATATTACCAAAGGTGATTCCCTGATTTTTTGGGGCACTGGCGATCCTTCCTTTCTGCATCCGGATCTGAAATCAACCAGGGTCTATGATTTTCTTAAAAACTCAGGCAAAAAACTTTTTTATTCTCACAGTAATGCAGGCACTGAATTCAATGGTTCATCTATTTACCAGATCGCATTAGTTTCATTACCAGTGGGCGAAAATCGGGCACAGGCGTATGCAGATAAGAATGGGAATTTAGAGATCAAACCTGCCTTTCTAAAGCAAAACTTAAAACAAGACACATCATACCATCCAAGAACATTTAGTCTTCAAAGGGATGATAAGACCAATAAGTTTATTTTTCCGCAAATGACAATACCTGCAAATTACAGGCAAACCCTTTACCTTGTTCCGGGTGCAGAACTGACCGCTTCCACTCTTAGTGATACCCTCAAGTTGCCTGTGAATATCATCCGTATGAATTTGCCTCAAAATGCTAAGACCATTTATAGCATACCTTCAGACAGCCTCTATAGAAGAATGATGCTACCAAGTGATAACTATCTTGCAGAGCAGATTTTATATCTCTGCTCTTCCCTCCTTCCTGGTAAACTCAGTGTTGATTCGGCGATCTCTTACAGCTCAAAGAACTTCCTGAATGATCTTCCGGATAAATTTCAGTGGAGAGATGGCTCAGGATTATCCAGAAATAATTTATTCAGTCCGCGGTCAATAATTAAGATCCTAACCAAATTAAAAGAAAAGCTTGTTACTGAAGAAAGGCTGCTCAATTTACTGCCTGCAGGAGGAGTAAGCGGAACACTTCGAAATGCCTATAAAACTGATAATGGTCAACCCTTTGTTTGGGCAAAAACGGGTACACTTCAAAATGTTCATCTGCAAGGAGGTTTTTTTGTAACCCGAAAAGGCAAGAAATACATGTATTCCTTCATGAATAATAATTTTTTAATTCCCACGACAGATATCCGGGATGAAATGGGCAGGATAATTACCCATTTTCATGATAATTATTAATTCGGACCATTTCAAAATATCAACTACTCATGAATAGTTTAATTAACAAGAAAATCTGTATAAACAGGGCAATTCTATTACTCTTTCTGCTTGGATTCATACAAAGCACGCATGCACAGCAGA
>CAMCTU010000153.1 GCA_945878525.1 Sphingobacterium thalpophilum | reverse complement strand
CAGGTTGAGATGAACTTCAGAATATTTAATGTCCATGTACTCCCGTTGTACTGATCCTATTCCATGTTCACCGGATATGGTACCTCCAAGCGAAACTGTTAATTCAAATATTTGTCTTACACCTTCTTTTAGTTTAGTATTCCAGTCATCATCAGACATATTACCTTTAATGATATTGACGTGCACATTTCCATCTCCTGCATGCCCATAACAAATGGACTGAAATCCAAATCTGGATCCTATTTCTTTTATGCCATGAATTAATTTTGCGAGCTCTGCCCTTGGCACCACTGTATCTTCCTCCTTATAAACTGAATTCGACTTAACTGACAAAGGCATGGTACGCCGGAGTCTCCATATAGCTTCCTTTTGAGCCGCCGTGTCAGCAAAAAGAACATCAGAGCAGTAATTATTCTCAAGTACTTCATTGATCTTTTCGCATTCAGCAAAAAGGACATCCATGTCATTACCATCTACTTCTATCATTAAAAATGCCTGCACATCGTCCTTTAAATCAAATTGAAAGTGATCATATTCAATTACCCATTCAACCGCCCTTCTCTCCATAAATTCGAGAGTAGATGGGGTTACGCCTGCACGAAAAATTGCAGATACCGCATCGCAAGCCTGTTCAATTCCTGGAAAAGAGGCAAGCATAACGATATTTTGTGTAGGACTCGGGATTAGCTTTAACACTATTTTGGTTATAATTCCGAGTGTACCTTCAGAACCAATCATCAACTGGGTTAGATTGTAGCCTGAAGCATACTTCAATGTGTTCGCTCCAGTCCAAATTATTTCACCATCAGGTAATACAAGCTCCATATTCAAAACATACTCCCTGATTGTACCATATTTTACTACTCTTGGCCCTCCACTACCATGTGCTACGTTTCCACCGATAAAACAAGAGCCTTTACTACTGGGATCAACCGGATACAGCAATCCCTTTTCAGCAACAGCATCCATAAATACTTCGGTTATAACTCCTGGTTCAACCGTAGCCTGAAGATTGCGCTCATCTATTTCAATAATCTTATCAAACCTCTCCATCGATATTAATAGTCCGCCCATCACGGCTAAAGCCCCTCCACTTAATCCTGTTCCCGCACCTCTCGGAGTCACAGGAATCATAAACCGGTTGCACAATTTAAATAGCTGTGAAATCTGCTCTTTGGTATTCGGTCTGACAACAACTTCGGGGAAAAAGATCAAATCTTCTGTCTCATCCTGAGCGTATTTTTCTAGTTTAACAAGATCTGTGAAAACATTATCTGTTCCAATAATTTCAATTATTTCCGCTAAAATATCCTTACTGATCCGGTTAAAAGACATATTATCTGCTGAACGAAAGCTCAATAGTTGAATTATTTATTTGGACACCCAAGGGTGGATGCATTTTTCGGATAATGACCCGAATTATCTGTACAGTCAAAAATTCATGCCTGATCCGTTCGAGTATACTGTGGGCTACAGTTTCTATTAATTTACGTGAAATATTCATTTCTTCGGAAGCGATATGCAATAATCGCTCATAATTAACAGTATTGGATAGCTCATCACCGCCAGAATCAAATACCTCTATTTCTGTTTCAATATCAACAATAAATTCCGTACCAAGGATTTGCTCTTCCGGGTAAAATCCATGATAAGAAAAAAAACGAGCGCCGTTCAAGCTTACCTTTTGTTTGATAGTTCCCATCGCACAAAAATAGTTTAATTAAAATATACTCCGAGATAGAAGCGGCCAATAAATTATTCATATCTTCAAAATTATCTCAAACAAAAAATAATTTTTAGTTCATAATCTCCAAATTCATATATTGTTATTTATTTACCAAAAGAATCATCTCAATTCCGCAAAAGCGGACAATAAACAAGGAATTAAACCAATGAAAAGAATCATTTTACTCTCCATCATTTCAACTGTTATCCTGAACAGTACTTTTGCACAGCAAAAAGCAAACCCAAAAGATACAGAGGCCTGGTCACCAGTCCCGAAAATAGTAAGTCCGGCGAAAACCATCTTAACTGCCCCCGAAGATGCAATCATACTTTTTGGAGGAAAGGATCTTAATCAATGGCAAACAGCTAAAGACCAGTCTGAAGCAAAATGGACTGTAACTAATGGACAATTCACTGTCAAAAAAGGCACAGGCAACATTCAAACCAAAAAATCATTCCTGAATTATCAAATGCACATTGAATGGTTTATTCCCGAAAATATTACTGGATCAGGACAAGCAAGAGGAAATAGCGGCATTTTTCTGGGCTCTACAGGCAATGGAGATGAAGGTTATGAATTACAGGTACTCGATTCTTATGGCAACACAACCTATAGTAATGGTCAAGCCGGAAGTATCTATAAGCAATTTATACCATTGGTAAACGCTTCCAGAAAGCCTGGAGAATGGCAGTCATACGATATAATCTGGACTGCACCATTATTCAATGAAAATGGCACTTTGAAATCAGCGGCAAGAGTGAGTGTATTGCATAATGGTTTATTAATCCAGAATAACATAGAACTTAAAGGTGAAACAGTTTATGTTGGGCCTCCTTTCTATAAGAAACACGGAGCCTTACCGATAAAATTACAAGACCACGGTGATCCAAGTGAAGCAATTAGCTTTCGCAACATTTGGATCAGGGAATTATAAATCAAACTATTCAATAATCAAGGCTGTTGGTTGCAATTTTGTTTTAACACCCTTAATTAATTTGGTATGATAGAGAGAGAAGATATTATTATTTCGACAAGTAAGAAGAAACTTTTATTATTATCCCTAACCTGTGCGGTTTTCATTTCAGGTGGTTTTTGGATAATTCTAGATCGCTCTCCAATGGAAAACTCGCTTTTTGACAGTATCTTTTTAAAATATTCTGTTGGTGGACTATCAATAGTCGTTTTTGGAGCTTTTATTATTTACCCTATCGTTAAGCTATTTGACTCTAAACCTTCACTCATTATTGGGCAAAAAGGAATAATTGATAATTCAAATGCTGTTGCTTTAGGAGAAATTCCATGGAGCGACATTGTAAATGTTAAGGAAACAATTTTTTTTTCTCTAAAATTTATCACAATCATTTTAAATGAACCACAAAAATATTTAGACAAACAGACTAACAAATTGAAACTAAAGTCTTTGATTACTAATCTTAAAAAAAGCGGTTCACCTGTAAACATCTCAACCGTAAGTCTTTCAATTAGCCATGATAAACTAATGAAACTTCTTACGGACAGACTAAACACTTTTGCAAAAGCAGGAAAAAATTAGTTACGAATACTTACAAGCAACATAGGCTTTCGTGCAAGTTGACAGATGGAATTTTCTTGAAGCTTCGGGAAAATTCTATTCAGCTTTTGTTCGGGCAGGACTTACAGCAATGAACTTAACTGTAATTTTCTATTTTCAATTAGCAACGATTCCAGGCAGACGGAATTCTATTTCCAAATCTGCACAAAGCCTTGTCTTTTATAAAATCTGCTTAAACCGAATTGGTTATTAACTAATATCACAGATAAGCTTGGTAGCTATGATTACAATCATCCCCTATCTTCATTCTAGTTTGAATTATTTGGGCTTGAAAATTGAATGTTTGAATTCAAAAATAAAATACATGAAAAATCAATTAATCCTGATCCTTTTAAGTACGACGCTACTTTTGGCAAGTTCATGTGCGGTTAACCCTGTTACAGGTAAAAAACAGGTTGTTCTGATGTCAGAGAGCCAGGAAATTGCAATGGGTGCAGCTGCTGATCCTGAAATTATTGCTCAATATGGTCGCTATGAAGATAAAACCCTGCAGGCTTTCATAACTCAAAAGGGAAATGAAATGGCCGCGATATCGCACCGTCCTGATTTAAAGTATGAATTTAAAATTGTTGACTCAGAAGTTTTAAATGCATTTGCAGTACCCGGTGGATATGTATATTTCACAAGGGGTATTATGGCTCACTTTAATAATGAAGCAGAGTTTGCAGGCGTTTTAGGACACGAAATAGGGCATATCACCGCCAGACATTCTGTTTCACAACAAACTAAAGCCATATTGGGTCAGGTAGGATTGATTGGAAGTATGATTCTTGTTCCGCAGGTTGCAGAATTTGCCGAGCCATTATCACAGGGATTGGAATTGCTGTTCCTGAAATTCGGACGGGATGCTGAACGTCAATCGGATGAACTTGGAGTTGAATATTCCTCAAAAATCGGCTATGATGCAAAGGAAATGGCCGGATTTTTCAATACCCTTGAAAGACAAAGAACAGGCAGCGAGAGTGCAGAATTACCAGATTTTATGTCCACTCATCCCAACCCGGGGGACAGAAATATTGCTGTAAGTAAGTTGTCTGACGAATGGAAAAAGAAATTAAATCTTCTTGATCCAAAAGTAAGCAGGGAAAGTTATTTAAAGAAAATTGAAGGTCTGATTTATGGTGAAGATCCTAAACAGGGTTTTTTAGAGAACGATGTATTTTACCATCCAGTATTAAAATTTCAGTTCAAGACCCCACAGGGCTGGAATTATCAAAATACACCCCAGGAAGTACAATTTGCCCCAAAGGATGGCAAGGCTATTCTCACGATGACATTAATTCCCGGAAATTCATTACAGGAAGCAACAAGTAATGTGGTGCAAGAAAACAACCTGCGGGTTTTAGAATCAAATCAGGTCACGGTGAATGGTTTGAATGCAATATCAATGTTAGCAGATGTAAAAGCAGAACAACAGGAACAACAAAAACCATCAACCGTCAGAACTTTATCTTACTTGATACAATACAACAACCATGTTTATCATATACTTGGCGCAACTTCGGAAACAGATTTTAATACCTACTCTCAAAACTTTCTTCAAACAATGAAGAATTTTAAAGAGTTAAAAGATGTTTCTAAATTGAACAAACAGCCTGAAAGAATAAGAATTAAACCAGTTAAACAGAGTGGAACCCTCAAGATGGCTCTGAACAGTTACAACATGGCTGAAAGCAGACAGGAAGAAATTTCGTTACTTAATGGTATGCAACTAAGTGACAAAGTTTTAGCAGGTTCGCTCATAAAAATTCTTGGAAAATAAAAAATGCTTCCTATAATTTAACCTTAAACTCAAAGCCGCATTTCACCCAATTATATAATTTGAAATTCTTAGATTTATACTGGATTAATTATTCAATTTTATCCCATACTATAATCCTTTATGAACAAACTCTGGAACTATTTAATAGGTACAAATCAAGATTTCTCTCTTGAATCAAGGATATTTCATTCTTTTTGTGTAGTAGCCTTCTTTATTCTTATTGTAACTATTCCATTAGATCTCATTTTGGGATTACCTATCCCAGCCTTACTTGCTTTTTTAGCCTTAGTCATACAAAGCGGACTATATTATTTGTCGAGGTTTAAATTTAAAACAGAAATCAGCCAACGGTTATCGATATTTCTTATTCATTTTTTTCTCATACTTAATTATCTCTTTAATTCAGGGATTCAAGGACCCAGTTTATTATTATTTCTTGCCATTTTTTTTCTGATCATCGCATTATCAAAACCCATAGAATATTGGGGTTTCATTAGCTTAAACTTAGTAGTAGTCACCTGTGTTCTATTAATGGAATATTTCAATCCGCAATTAATTGAAAAGTCATATAAAGGTCCTGTGTTCTATTTTGGTGATATTTTCATTACTTATATCTTAAGTGTGCTAATCATCCTTTTCGGTTTACATTACATAAAAAAGAACTATTACATCAGCCAAAATTTATTAGAAACGAAAGCTATAGATCTGGAGCGTATAAATTTTACAAAAAATAAATTATTTACCATCGTATCTCATGATTTGAGAACTCCTTTAGCCACAGTTAGAAACTATTTAGAACTTCTATCCTATTTAGAACCTGGAAAAGAGAACTGGCAGGAAATACAAAGTAATCTGATTGAGATGGTTCAAAATACGGATAACATGCTATCCAATATCCTGATGTGGTCCACTTCACAGATGGAAGGCATATCAATTAACAAAAAAAACATACTTCTGGCCGAAACTCTGTTACCTATAATCAGGGTTTTTCAACCAATTGCATGTTCAAAGCAAATAAAATTATCTGTTGACATTGACTCAGATTTAAAAGTAATGGCTGATGAGAACATGCTTCAGCTGGTCATTAGGAATTTATTAAGTAATGCAATTAAGTTTACCAATAACGGAGGATTCATTAAATTAATAGTAGAGTCCGATTATCCAAATTACGTAATCAGGGTTAGTGACAACGGGATAGGAATGACAGATCAGACTAAAGATTCTATATTCAGCCTTAAAGCAGAATCTTCATTTGGAACTGAAAATGAAAAGGGCGTTGGCTTAGGACTTAATTTAAGCAAAGAATTTACCGAAATGCAGGGCGGTAGTATTTGGTTTGAAAGCACGCACAAAATGGGGACTACCTTCTTTATCTCTCTGCCAATAGCCTGATCGTCAATTCTGAAATGTATTTTAGTAGCTGTAAAATAATCGGATCTAACCTTGGGATGTTAGCTAGAGAAGTTTGCCACTTATTAAAACTTGCCACTTCAGCCTTTTTTTAGTAGATTTGTAAAAAAGCACAAGCTATTCTTTTTCATGCCTGCTGATCAATTCGACTGATCCTGATTTCTTTCCATAATACAAAAGAACAATCCTGATCAATTCCACTGTTGAATTTTCAATGCCTCTCTGGCTGCATACATTCGAACCGGATAGTAATAAAACAAATTTATAGATATGGCAAAATCCCAGGCAACCTTCATGAAGAAGCAGCTAGAAAAAAATAGAGCAAAGAAAAAAGAAGATAAAGAACATCGCAAGCAGGAACGCAAACAAAACTCAAATGGCGGAAAATTGGAAGATATGCTTGCATATGTAGATGAGAATGGTGAAATTTCATCAACCCCTCCTGATATCAAACAAGTCCCGAGACCTACAAATCGCTAATTCAATACATGATCATATCATGTGCTGAAAGAAGCTCGCAG
>CAMCTU010000152.1 GCA_945878525.1 Sphingobacterium thalpophilum | reverse complement strand
CTTTCAGTTTAAAGCTTCCCTATTGCTCTGTCAAGGTGCACATATCCCCCATCCACATGGATCAACTGTCCGGTTGTATGTGATGATTGCTCTGACAATAAAAAGGCGACAGTATTCGCAATTTCATTGGCAGTAGTCATTCGGTTTTCTAATGGAATTTTACTGACAATATCCTTCAATTTTTCTTCGGGATTTGATAGGGTTTTGACCCAGCTTTCGTACAAAGGAGTCCAGCATTCTGAAACGATCACAGAATTGACACGAATGCTATGAGGTAATAATTCAACAGCCCATTCTCTGGTCAGGGCATTGCGGGCACCATTCGCGGCAGCATAGGCCGAAGTCCCACCCTGTCCTGTTTCAGCAGTTTTCGAGCTGATGTTTACAATTGCTGCTCCTTTAGATTTCTTTAGTGATGGCAAGGCATGATGTGCCAGCAAATAATAATGAACTACATTCTTATGCAAACTGGCCATAAATCCTTCATAAGAACCATGCTCAAGTCCGATACTATCATTAACCCCGGCATTATTAACCAGGGAATCAATCCTGCCAAACTTTTCAAGAGCCAATCTGATCGCTTTTTCACATTCCTCAGGTTTGTTTAGCTCGGCACTAATCTGAAAAGCCTGATGTCCTGCTGATTCAAGTTCTGCAAGTACTTTCAGATTATCAGCTTCATTACGGCCAATTATCACCGGAATAGCTCCTTCGGCAGCCAAAACTTTGACAATTGCCTCACCGATGCCTTTGGCACCACCACTGACCAGAATTACCTTATCTTTTAATTTTAAATCCATTTGCTTGTTTCTATAATCAAATCCTCTTTTGGTTGATATTGTCAACCTACGATTAGCATAATCCTCTCAGGTGGTCGGTAAAATAGAGACCAGACTAGTGAAGATGATTAATAAATTAGTTCTCGCAAAGATGCCAAGACGCAAAGGGACGATTTATGACAATTCGTTTAATAGTATACAATTTCGTCTCTATGTCTTTGCGAGATCATTGTAAAATTCTAAAATGATAACCTGAATGTACTAAAGTTTATAGAATTGTTCTGCATTCTTTCCCCAAACCAACTCCTGTTCTCTTACACTTAACTTATTCAAATACTCATCTACCAATCCGCAAACCACATCGTATTCTCCAGCCAATTTACATACCGGCCAATCGGTACCAAAGATCAAACGCTCTGCACCAAAAAAATCGAAAACTTTATCCATGTATGGAAAAATATCCTCTTTTTTCCAGTTTTTATGATCGGCTTCAGTGATCATACCCGAGAGTTTGCAGTACACATTTTCGAAAGCTGCAATCTGTTTCATTTCAGCTTCCCAATTATTAAAAAGAGTATTTTTTATATCAGGTTTGGCGAGGTGGTCGATAATGAAAGCCTGATCGTCCCGGATCAGATGGGGGACGACAGGTAGGTGCTGAGGGTAGATGAGAATATCGTAGGTAAATCCATAATCATTTAAAGCAGCAATTCCTCGTTGAAATTCGGGTTTGAGCATAAACTCCACAGGTTCTAACTGCAGAATATGTCTGAATCCTTTAAGTTTTGGAAATTGGGAAAAGTATTCTAGTCGCTCTTCAAGGTTTGGAGAACAAAGATCCACCCAACCAACCACTCCTCTGATGAAATCATAATCTTTAGCCAGATTGAGAAGAAATTCTGTTTCTTGTTCTGATTGATCAGCTTGTACAGCGACGCAGCCTTGTACTCCATTGGCATCGAGCAATGGTTTTAGATCAGGAGGAAGGAAGTCGTGTCGTATGACTTCCATTTCCTCCGTAATCCAGTTATCTCTTATTGGATCAAAATGCCAAAAGTGCTGATGGGAATCAATTTTTAGCATAAGCTTTTGCAAGCTGTCTTGATTCGCCCAGTCCGTCAATACCTAACTCAATTACATCTCCGTCTTTGAGGAAAATGGGTGGTTTAAAACCTAGGCCCACACCTGCAGGTGTTCCTGTTGAAATTACATCTCCCGGAAGGAGTGTCATAAAATTACTTAAATAGGATACCAGGAAAGGAATATTAAAAATAAGATCATCAGTATTGCTATCCTGCATGATTTTACCATTCAATTTCAACCATAATCTTAATTTATGCGGATCAGCGATCTCATCTTTGGTTGCCAAAAACGGACCAAGCGGTGCAAAGGTGTCGCAGCCTTTACCTTTATCCCAGGTACCGCCCCGCTCCAACTGCCACTCACGTTCAGAAACGTCATTATGCAGACAATATCCGGCTACGTAATCCATGGCTTCAGCTTCTGTTACATAACTGGCTTTTTTACCAATTACAAAGGCGAGTTCTACTTCCCAGTCTGATTTTACAGAATTCTTGGGTATGGTAATATCATCAAAAGGCCCAACCAAAGAGGTGGTCGACTTCATGAACAAAATCGGTTCTGCAGGAATTGCCATTCCCGACTCTTCGGCATGCTTCACATAATTTAAGCCAATGCAAAGTATTTTGGAAGGTCTTGCAACAGGAGAGCCTAAGCGCTCTGAATCAGCTATTGTATCAAGCTTACCCTGATTTGATTTCAAAAACGCATCCAGACGATTTAGTCCGTCGTTTTCAAAAAAAGCTTCGTTGTAATCCTCACCAAAAGCCGAGGTATCATATTTTACATCATTGATAATTACGCCTGTTTTTTCCTGTCCGGGTTTCCCCCATCTGATTAATTTCATTTTATTATTGAATTTTTGATTGGATGATTGCTTGTATAAATAAACAATCTTTCCGTTTAAGTAAAAAGCCCGAAGGCATTATTAGAGTTGTAACTATTAACTATTCAGTTTAATAAATCCACCATCAATCGGATAATCATTTCCGCTTATAAAGCTAGCTTCATCAGAACACAAGTACAGTGCGATTGCTGCAATATCTGCAGGTGTTGCCATTCTTCCAACCGGCTGAGTTTTGGACAGTTTCTCGAACATTTCCTTTTCCTGACCCGGGTAATTTTTAGCTATAAATCCATCTACAAATGGGGTGTGAACCCTGGCGGGTGAAATACTATTGCAACGAATATTATCAGCAAGGTAATCTTTAGCCACAGAAAGAGTCATGGCATAAACTGCACCTTTACTCATAGAATAGGCGAAGCGATCTGCAACACCTACAATAGCCACGATAGATGCAAGGTTGAGAATTACACCGCCACCACTTTTCTTCATCAATGGTATTGCAGCAAAGAGACAGTTGTAGGCCCCTTTAACATTGACATTGTAAATCCGGTCCATATCCGCTTCAGATGTGGTATCTGCTCTTCCAACATGGGCAATACCAGCATTATTAACCAGAATATCAATCTGCCCTATACTGTTAAACAGAGATAGTACATCGGCTTGTTTGGATACATCACAACCATGTGCGGAAGCTATTCCTCCCTGGTCGGTGATTTCCTTAACCACTGCAAGACCTGCATCCTGATTTAATTCCACGATTTTTACGATGGCACCCTGTGCCGCAAAAACCATTGCAATACCTTTTCCGATACCACTTCCCCCGCCTGTAATTACTGCTGTTTTTCCTTTTAAGCTGAACATATTATTTTAAATTTTGATAACATTATAATGAAACACCACGCTTCCATGGGATAAAATCGTCTTGACCCAATTGCATGGCTTTGGGCTGTTCTTCACCGCTGGCAACGCTAATGACATAATCTAATATGCGATGTGCGTTCTCTGGTATGGTCTCAGAACCATCTATGATTGTTCCGCAGTTAATATCGATAATATCAGGCATTTTCTGAAATGTTTTTGTGTTAGTGCTCAACTTAATCACAGGAGTAACCGGATTTCCGGTTGGTGTGCCTAAACCTGTTGTGAATAAAACGATATTAGCTCCTGCGGCCACTTCTGCGGTAGTGCTTTCTACATCACTTCCCGGAGTACAAAGCAGGTTTAGTCCCATAGATTTAACTTTCTCAGGATAATCAAGCACTGCTGTAACCGGTGAGGAGCCCCCTTTTTTAGCTGCACCCGCAGATTTCATAGCGTCGGTAATCAATCCGTCCCGGATGTTTCCCGGAGAGGGATTTGCATAAAAACCAGACCCATTGGCAACTGCACGTGCATTATAAGTAGTCATCAGATCCATAAAACGGGTAGCGGTTTCTTCATCCACACAACGATCACTCAACTCCTGTTCTACCCCGCAAAGCTCTGGAAATTCTGACAGCACAACAGATCCACCTAATGAAACCAGGATGTCTGAAACATATCCAAGTGCTGGATTTGCTGAAATACCGGAAAATCCATCAGAACCCCCACATTCCAGCCCAATGCATATTTTGGAGATTGGTGCAGGTTTCCGTTCTTCTTTATTTGCCTCCACAAGACCAGCAAATGTTCTTTTTAAGGCCTCCTGCATCAAGTTAGTTTCGGTACCCAAGGCCTGCTGCTCAAGAATTGCCAGCGGCTTACTGAATTCGGGATCACGCTTTCTGATCTCTTTTTGTAAAGTGCTGACCTCGGAATGCTGGCAACCCAGACTTAGAATTGTCGCACCGGCAACATTGGGATGGGTAATATATCCTGCAATGAGTCCGCATAAACTTTCAGCATCCAGTCTGATACCTCCGCATCCCATATCATGAGTTATGAATTTTACTCCATCAACATTTGGGAATAAGCGTGTTCTTTTAGCTTCATTTGGTGTTGCCACCAGGTCGGCATTAAGAATCTCTTCGGTTGATTTTCCTGTTTTGTATAAAGCAATCAAACTTTCAACCTCGTTTTCATAGCTTTTTACCTTTTTATAACCCAGTTTTTCATCCAGGGCTTCTTTTAACACATTCACATTTCGATTTTCGCAAAAAACCAATGGGATGACCAACCAATAATTACGGGTTCCTACTGAACCATCTGAGCGGTAAAATCCATTAAATGTTTTTCCGACAAAAGCGGAAGTATCGGGCATCTCCCATTGAATATTACGAGAGCCCAAAACATAATCACCTGAGGCATGATCCACATTATGCACTGTGATGGCGGCTCCCTGATCAATAATCTGATTGGCTATACCAACTAAAACACCATACATAATAACCTTATCTCCCTTTTTTAAGGCATCAATTGTAAACTTATGTTTGGATTCTACTGCAGTACTGAGAACAAGCCTCCCAGATCCAAAATCTATTTGTTCACCCTGATCAAGATTCTGTAAGGCCACCAACACATTATCCTTGGGATGAATCTGCAAAAATTTATGCTTTGTACCTTCTTTAATAACACTGTTCATTTGATACTATAATTGAAATATTTTATCCATTAATACCCACTTTTCACCCGCTTTAACACCCGGAATAGCTTGTTGAAAATTCCACATTAACTCCTCCCACTCCTGAACTTTAGCATTTGAATGATCTGAAGCGGCCTTTTTTTCAAAACTAAAATCGTCATTAACCTCCATAATCATAAACAGACGGTTGGAATAACGATAGATTGTCATGTCCTCAATCCCTGAAGTTTTTATACTCTCAATAATTTCAGGCCAAACTCTTTTGTGCCATAACTCATACTCTGCAATGAGTTTCGGATCAGCTTTTAAATCGACTGCCAGGCAATATCTAGTCATACTATTCATTTTGAGGCTTTACTACCTTATAACCCTTTATTGCAAAAGCTAAAATCACGCAAAAACATAGTAAACTCACTATCTGACCGTATTGAACTTTCCCGGTCAGATCTGAAATATATCCAAAAAGTAATGGCAGAACAGCACCACCAAAAATGGCCATCACAATTAAGCTACTACCATATTGCGTATCACTTCCCAGACCTTTAATCCCCAATGAAAAAATTGTCGGAAACATGATAGACATGAAAAATGTAATTCCAATGACAGCATAAATAGCTAAAAATCCATGGCTAAATGTCGCCAAAATGCAAAGTATAATACATATTCCAGAATAAATTGCCAGTAAGCGTTCAGAGGCAATAAATCTCATTAAAAATACACCAAAAAAACGCCCGACCATAAACGCGAGTCCGCATCCCCAACCCAGATAATCTGCTGCCAGAACATTGTCAATACCTGAAACTTCTACGGCATATAAGATAAAAAAGCTGAAAATACATACCTGAGCACCCACGTAAAAAAACTGGGCAATAACAGCCCAGGTTAAGTGCCTGTGCCGGAATGCCCTAAATACATTGAGACTTTTACTCTCGTCTTTATCTTCAACTTCAGGGAGTCTTAAGAAATAAAAAATAACAGCGATGAGAAGGATCAAGCTTCCCAGAATAAAATATGGGGCTTTAACGGTAGAGGCTTCTGATGCCAGAGCAATCTGCTTGGCGCTTTCAGTCATGGAATTTAATTCCCCATCACTATAGCCTTTTGTTAAAATAAATCTTGCGCCGATAATCGGTGCAAGGGTTGCCGCCAGTCCGTTAAATGACTGCGCAAAATTAAGCCGGCTGGTAGCTGTTTCAGGATCACCCAGTAAAGAAACATAGGGATTTGCTGCTGTTTCAAGTATTGTCAATCCACAGGAAATGATGAATAATGCACCGAGAAAAAATGAATATTGTTGAGTATTTGCAGCCGGAATAAACAAGAAAGAACCTATTGCAAATAAAACCAGTCCGGATAAAATACCCGTCTTATAACCATACTTTTTCATCAGTATACCGGCCGGAATTGCAACCAATAGATAAGCTATAAAAACAGCAGAATCTACCAATGAGGATTGCAAAATGTTTAGGCTAAAAGATTTTTTTAAATGAGGAATAAGTATCGGATCCAGATTATGAACAAAACCCCACATAAAAAAAAGTGAGGTAACCATGATGAAAGGGAAAAAATATTTATTCTTTGCCATATTCCTGCATTATTATGTACCGCTTTATGTGTATTTCCCTTAGTCAGGAAAAACTAATTTCTGACTAAAAGCCGGAACGGCCTGAGGATTACATTACAATAATACTAATTCAGGTTGGTTTTATTTTAGGACATTTTTTCTTTATTACACGTACTTAAAATAATAAGATCAAGGAATGCAGCATGAGCAAAGGGC
>CAMCTU010000151.1 GCA_945878525.1 Sphingobacterium thalpophilum | reverse complement strand
TTTTTTGAATTATTATGGATAACTCACAGTAAGTGAGTAAGTAAGAGAATTAAAATACATCTTGATCTGTCTTTTTTTCAAGCTTTTCTTCAATCGGCTGATTCTTAAACCGGTTGTAAACCGGCTTATTAATTTTAATACTGCGCTTTGAAAGATCTATACTTGCATTTAATTCAAATCCAACAAGTATAATTAGTGAATTTAGATATAACCAAATCATCAGGACTAAAAGCGTCCCGATTGATCCATAGATTTTATTGTAGTTTCCAAAATTGTTTATATAAAATGAAAAACCCCAAAAAGTAAGTATCGCCAGTATGGTAGACATCCATGAACCGGCACTAAAAAATTTCCATTTTTTTGAATGTGCTGGTCCGTAACGAAATAAAAGTGCAATAGTAACGAAATATAGAATAATGATAATTGACCATCTCGCCAGATTAAGCATATAAACCCAAAAGGTTTCCTTAAATCTTAATTCTGATTTAAGAATGTTTAATATGTACTCACTAATAGTCATTACAATCAAAGCAAATATCAATGCAAATAAAACCATTAAAGTAAGGTAAAGAGCAACCATCCTTTGCCTAAACCATGATCTGGTTTCAATGATCAGCGATGATTTATTGAAGGCCTCCATTAGATTATGTACTCCGTTTGTGGAGAATATGATTGCAAACACAAAACCGAAAGACAAAAGTCTGGAATTTTGGTTTTTTACAATATCCAATAAGGTAACTTTCACAGCAGCATAAGCCTCTGCCGGTAGAATCAATGCGATCAGACTCATTAATTGCTCCTGAAAATTATCAATAGGAACATATGGAATAAGTGTAAATAAGAAGATTATTGCTGGAAAAATTGCCAGCATAAAACTATAGGCTAAAGAAGAAGCTTTGTTGGTCAGTTCATCTTTTACTATTTCCTGAAAGAAAAATGAGGCTACAGTATATAGTGGAAGTGGACTAAATCCTGGCAGTATGATTATTTTTGTCCGCTCAACCAATATAAAATATGGTCTGAATCTCAGAAGCATTTGATGTAACCAGACCATCTCTAATAATTATTCAAAATATACTCTTAGCTTATTGAGAAATTCTTCTGAGGGCAAGCAAGCTTTATTCAAATCCTTATTGATGAAAACAAGGGTCGTTTCACCCATATTGATGAGGTCATCATTTTCATTAAAGAGTTCATACCTGAAATGTATCCTAAGTGATGGCATTTTGTCAATAAAAACCTTAACAGTAATTTCCTCATCATAATATGCAGGTTTGATGTAATGGCATTTTAAATTTATGACAGGCATAATGATACCTGAATCTTCCATCGATTTATAGGTCAAACCCAAACTCCTTAGCATTTCTACACGACCCACTTCGTAAAATGTAGCATAATTACCATAGTACATGTAACCCATCTGGTCTGTGTCTGCATATCTCACACGAATTTTAGTACTATGGCTGAACATTATTTCTTAATATTTCTTTGGTTTAAGGCTTCCTGAAATTTCTTCGCATTTTGTAGATGCTGGGATAAATTTGATGCATAATTATGATATCCTGAAAAATCTTCCTTGGCACACATGTAGATATAATCATGCTTTTCATAATTTAAAACGGCATCAATTGCATTAATACTGGGCATCGTAATAGGTCCAGGGGGCAATCCCTTGTTCAAATAAGTATTATAAGGTGAATTAATCCTTAAATGCTTGTTTAATACCCTCCGTATGGTAAAGTCATTGGCAGCAAAAATAACTGTAGGATCTGCTTCAAGACGCATTCCTTTTTGTAACCTGTTCATATAAAGACCTGCAATTCGGGCCATTTCTGAATCATTCAAAGCTTCAGAGTCTACAATGGATGCGAGTACACTAACTTCTGTCTGATTTAAATTAATCAGGGATGCTTTTGCTTTACGATCGGCATTCCAGAATTTCAGATATTCTTGATGCATCCGAAGAAAGAACTTCTCCGGGTTAGAATTCCAATATATCTCATAGGAGTTTGGAATGAACATCGTGTATACATTTTCTGTATTGAACCCATATTTTTGAACAAAAGCAGCTGAATCAAGTAAAAGTGAAATTGAAGTAGAGTCGCTTTCAATCTTTTTGGAGATCATACCTGCAAGTGTATGTTTCAACCTGACGTTTTGAAAGGAGATTTTTACCGGTTCCTGATTTCCTGCTTTTAACATATTTATCAAAGAACGATTACTCATATCTTTCTTTAAACGGTATCTTCCTGCTTTTACCTTAACAGGGTAATCCATATTTTGGGCTGCGTTTAGAAAGGACATTGTATCCTTGACGATATTCTCTGCGGCAATTATAGAAAATACATCCTTAAAATCAGAACCTGTAGGTATGTAGAGGAAATCTTGATTAGCAGTTACATTTGGTTTGAAAAATTTGAGGTAATAATTGATTCCTGTCCCCGCACTAAAAATAACCACCAAAGCTAATGTCGCGAATAAAATTTTCGCCTTAAAACTTATACCTTTTGACTTTTCTGTATTCATTCTAATAGTATAATTTCAATTATTTAATTTCCTCAAGGCTAGAATTCCGCCAAGCAGATTTCTGACATTTTTAAAACCATTCATACTCAAAAACCTTCTGGCAGTCTCGCTACGAAGACCATGCTGGCAAATGACAATCAGTTCTTCATTTTTCCAATCTTCAATCTCTTCCGTATTTCTCAACAAAATACCCAATGGTATATTTACGCCACCCAGGTTATATGTTTGAAATTCAAGTTGTTCTCTGACATCAATTAGCTTAAAAGGTGAGGATTCAATAGTTCGCATTTTGAACTCTGAAGCACTTATATCTGTTTTCTTAATTTCCACCACCCAAAATTATATCAATGGGTGTTCCCATACTAACTTTACTAAGCTTTTCACTGATTGCCGGAAATTGTTTAATGACTCTTGAATTTATTGAATCTGCTCTCCCTTCAAAGCTTATGGTTCCCAATTTCAATGAAGAACCCATAATAGCCATTTTTGCTTCGCTAAGATCCAAACCTAATAAATTAGGAATATCAACTTCACTGGCACCAAGTCCATCTCCCAAAACGAGATTAATACTGGAACCTTTGGGAATCGACTGTCCTTCGCTAATTGCGTTTCCACCAAATAAAGCCTCCAGTATAATATCTCTGGCAACATCTGATCTGTAAGTGGTATCACCAACTTTCAGCTGGTAATTATTAAGTATGGAACGGACCTCAAGAAATGTTCTTCCCTGAATATCGGGGAATTTGATGTTTGGCGCATCTCTGGTGATTATTAAATAGATGGTACGGTTTGTTTTTACATTTGTATTTGGGTCTGGATCTTGTTCCACAATTAAACCAGGTGGTTTATCAATCAGGAAAATCGAATCATTTATCTGATATCGTAATCCTTTTTCTTCAAGAATTTCAACAGCTTTTTCAATAGTTAAGCCCTTCAATTTGGGAACAGGTAATCCTTCACCATGATGTGTGTAAAAACCCAGACTGTAAAATACAATAATAAGAAAGAACAGTATAGATCCCGTGGCTATAATGAGGTTTTTCCGAAAGGTCTTCGTACGTAAATAGTCTATGAATTTACTCATTTATGAAATTCTTTGTTTTAAATTCAGGATATAAGGTTAGAAACTGATAATTTGTTTATTGATAAAAAAAATATCAGAATGGTTAACTGCAATTATCCTCAAAAATAAATATTAGTTCGGCATTAACGAATATAAATATTAGCACTGCAATCATTCAATTGTTTTAAAATTTATATTTGAAGAACTATTTTGCTCTTGTCAATGATGTAAAGCGTAAAATTTTTTGAAAATATTTCATTTTTTGAGGAAAGATATTAATACTAATGAAAAAAACAATAGCACTGGTAACTGGCGGATTTACAGGTGAATCCGTGGTGTCATTTAAGAGCGCAGTATTCGTTGAGAGTAAGATTGACAAAAATAAATATGATGTTTTTAAAATAGTTATACTAAAGAATGAATGGTATTATACTGATTCGGGTTCTGTAAAACATATAGTGGATAAAAACGACTTTTCCTTACACTTAGGAGGAACTAAAATAGTTTTTGATGCAGCCTTTATAATGATACATGGAGCTCCCGGTGAGGATGGTAAGCTACAGGGTTATTTTGAACTTCTTAATATTCCATACACCAGCTGCGATACCCTAACTTCATCATTGACTATGAATAAAGGGTACTCCAAAGCCATAGTTAATGGTATCAAGGGTTTAAATTTGGCCAAATCTGTACAATTATTTGATAACTCATTAGCTGCAAGTCAGCATTTACTTAATTCTCTGGTTCTTCCATTGTTTATAAAGCCTAATAATGGTGGAAGCAGTATAGGGATGAGTAAAGTAAAAACTGCTAATGAACTACCTGATGCATTAGTAAAGGCATTTAATGAGGACAGTCAGGTACTTGTAGAAGAATTTATTCAGGGTCGGGAATTTTCAATAGGTGTATACAATACTCATGACGGAATTCGTGTTTTACCCAGTACCGAAGTAATACCGACCAATGATTTTTTTGATTACGAAGCAAAATATACACCAGGAGCGACCGAAGAGATCACTCCTGGAAGAATGACTGAAGAAGAAAAAGAAAGGGTAGAACGCATAGTTTCTGAAATCTATCGTAAGCTTAATTGCAAGGGAATGATTCGGATTGATTACTTTCTTCAGGATTTGAGTTCAGAGTTTTATTTCGTAGAAATCAATACCATTCCCGGCCAAACGGCTCAGAGTTTTATTCCGCAACAGGTTAAGGCAGCGGGACTTGATATTACCGAATTTTATGGCCAATTAATTGAAATGGCCCTTGATCGTAAAGACTAAATTGAGTAATTGGATATCATCTCATCAGAAACTTTGACACTTTTACCATCATTAATATTGATCATAACATAGTCAAACCATCCATCACATGCTATTTTATCGGTTTTGCTAATTCTGATCTCAAAATTTACCCTGCAGCCTTTTGAGTTAATAGCTTCAATCCCTGTTTTTACGGTAAAATTGTCTCCCAAACCGAGCGGCCTTTTGTAATCAACAAAGGCTGATCTGACAACCCATCCCAAACCCATTTTAAGAAAATCTTCCATGGGCATTTTATAACATGTTTCCATCTGCTCATATCTGGCAGCTAATACATAGTCAAAATAGGTACTGTTATGCACATGATTAAACATATCAATATCATCTGGTCTGACTTTGAACTTCGATGTAAAACTACTGTAACTGGGTTTTGATTCCATTTAGCAAAATTCGGGCAATTTAATGAGAATAAGAAATGATTTGGTTTTAGTTCTTGTTTGTTTTTAGTTAGTAAATTCTACTATATCGAATTAATAAGTGTAGCCACAATTTCATCCGCCCTGATTTTCACAAATTGTCAGGCTTTCTAACTGTTTTTATAATCTCCCATTTTCATTGAACCGTCAAATCACCAACAAACCAACAAGCAAATTGATATTTGCAATTAAGCTTTCATTGCCGTATATTTGCATTAATTAAAATAATCGTAAACCGCTTTAATATTATTCAGGTAATGTATTTAAGTACAGAGTACAAGGCAGAGATTTTTGCCAAACATGGAAAAGGTGCAACAGACACCGGTTCTGCAGAAGGACAGGTAGCATTGTTTACCGCTCGTATTGCTCATTTAACAGGGCATTTGAAAAAAAATAAGAAGGATTTTTCTACACAATTATCTCTTCAGAAATTAGTGGGTAAGCGTCGTGCTCTACTTGCCTATCTTTACAAAAAAGATATTAACAGGTATCGTGCAATTATCAAAGCATTAGAGTTAAGAGATATCATAAAATAATCTTAGCAAAAATTTGCGAAGCCATCCTCTTATTTGTAGGATGGCTTTTTTACTTTATCAAAAATAAAATCAATATAAAAGAAGATGTACTCAAAAGAGGAAAAGTACATCGCCATTAAAACAAATGAGTTATAACGCAATAAAAAAAACATTCGATATTGGCGATGGCCGTATGATCGAAATTGAAACCGGAAAACTTGCTAAACAAGCAGATGGTTCAGTTGTTGTAAAAATGGGTGATACCATGTTATTAGCAACAGTAGTTTCAACCGTTGGTGCAAAACCGGGAACTGATTTTTTACCATTATCAGTTGACTATCAGGAAAAGTACGCATCTACCGGCCGTATACCTGGAGGATTTCTACGTCGTGAAGCAAGACTTTCTGATTATGAAGTTCTTATTTCACGTTTGGTGGATCGTGCTTTACGTCCGATGTTCCCCGAAGATTACCATGCTGATGTGCAGGTAATGATTTCATTGATTTCTGCCGATAAAAATATTATGCCTGATTGCCTTGCAGGTCTTGCAGCATCAGCAGCACTTGCTGTTTCGGATATTCCGTTTAATGGACCTATATCTGAAGTACGTGTTGCTAAAATTGATGGCAAACTGGTTATTAATCCTTATCTGAGTGACCTTGAACGTGCTACCATGGATCTTTTGGTTGCGGGTACTGAGAACGATATTGTAATGGTTGAAGGTGAAGGTGACGAAATTTCTGAAGAAGAAATGGTAGAAGCCATTGAATTCGCTCATAAAGCAATTATCATTCAGGTTCAGGCACAAAAGGAACTTGCGTTATTGGTTGGAAAGACTGAAAAAAGAGTTTACAGCCACGAAATACATGACCTTAATCTAAAGGAAAAGGTTTTTGCAGCTACATATGATAAAGTATATGCTATAGCAAAATCAAAATCTTCCAAGCACGAGCGAAGCGATAAATTCTCTGAAGTAATCAACGAATTTATTCTTGATTTAGGTGATGGGGTTGAAGATATTACAATTTCCTTAGCTAAAAAATATTATCACGATGTTCAATACGATGCGATTCGTAATCTGATCTTAGATGAAGGAATTCGTTTAGATGGTCGTGATTCACGTACTGTTCGTCCAATATGGTCGGAAGTGGGTTATCTGCCAACTGCTCACGGTTCTTCAATATTTACCCGCGGCGAAACACAATCACTTACAACTGTAACCTTAGGTGCTAAATCTGATGAGCAACTAATTGACGGTGCTTTCTTTAATGGTTACCAAAAATTCTTATTGCATTATAACTTTCCGGCTTTCTCTACAGGTGAGGCGCGTCCAAACCGTGGTACAGGTCGTCGGGAGATTGGACATGGAAATCTTGCTATGCGTTCTTTAAAGAAG
>CAMCTU010000150.1 GCA_945878525.1 Sphingobacterium thalpophilum | reverse complement strand
ACCGCCCCATCACATCATACACCTGATTTTATGATTGATGAAAGCTCATTTAAGTTGGGAGTAAAAGCATTGGCCGGACTTACACTTGATTATATGGAAGTGAAATAAAATCTCTAAGATTCTTAAAAATATACTGATAGCCTGGAATTTTCCGGGCTATTTGTGTTTACCATGCGAAGGAATGGCCCTGAAGAGAAAAATCATGTATTATAAAATTAGGTCCTCGCATCTACCATGATGAAAAATCAATTTTAACAAAACATGAGAATCCGGTTCGGGGCCCGGAATCGGAATGGAAATTAGGCCTACCCAAAAGACAACTTTCCCTTTTAGTGATTATTAAAATCTTATTGATTGTCATGGCGGGCTTGATCCGCCATAAACCCGGGAGAAATGGAAAGCCCCGGCTAGCAATAACTCCATTTGATCCAGAATCTTGTGCCGGGCTTGCAATGGATCACGGGACTGGCGGCAGCCAAAAGCATTACCAATCATTTCTTAATAAAAATTTTAAGGATTCTTTTGGACTTGTTTATTAAAATCATTTGCAGAATCGGTAGTAAGGTTTTCGTCGGGCTATTTCCATTATTCGAAAAAACTGATCATCCTAAAATCTATCAATTCACGCTATTTTTGTTGGCATAAAACAAACAGACATTAAAAAACAGTCTAACGAACAATTACTAACCTAAAACGGCAAATCATCATCAGTCCCTTTGTCATAATTCATCGGCTGATCTTCTTTGGCAATGACATGATTATTGGTCCCATGATCTTCCTCAGATTTCTGCTGACCATTTTCTCCCTGTCCCTCAAAATCACTTTTACGGCCAAGCATGGTGAAGTTCTCTGCAACCACCTCCGTAGTGTATTTTTTATGACCTTCTTTATCTTCAAAAGAGCGGGTTCTTAATTTACCCTCGATATAAACCAATTTACCTTTCTGCAGGTATTTTGAAGCGATATCGGCTAAACCTCTCCACATAACAATATTATGCCATTCTGTTTGCTCAATTTTTCTACCGTCCTTGTTATAGGTCTCTGAAGTTGCTAAAGGGAAGCTAGCGACAGTAACTCCCCCATCTAAATGCCGGACTTCGGGATCTTTACCTAAATGTCCAACTAAAATGACTTTGTTAATACCTGACATGTTCTTTTTAATGTAGAGGGTTCTTTTACAATTTAATGAAAGTTTCGAAGAATTGGAAAATTAATTTAGGCTGCGGCAGTTTATCCAGTTCTTCCTTGCTTACATAGAACCAGTTTTGATGTGGGATAAAATCTTCTGTGAATTGTTCAATATTAATAAACCTGGTATTGAGTTTCTGGTGACTTAGAATATGTTTTACTGGTTTAGATATCGACCGAACCAGCACTTGTTTACCAAAAGCTCCAATAAATTTTTCTGATTGGATCAGATCCGGAACTTCAATCGGGGAGTCTGTTTCAAAAAGTGGAAGATCGATCATATTTTCCCAGATATCACCGGAACAGCGCTTATTAACCAGAATTTTGTTGTTTTTAATGGCAACAATATAGTTGAAATACCGATCCTTGCTTTTTTGTGATTTTAATTTTACGGGTAAGTCATTGATTTTGTTTTTTAGGCGCGCCTCACATGAAGTTTGTAAAGGACATTGCAAGCAATCCGGATTTTTAGGTTTGCATTGTAATGATCCAAACTCCATCATGGCCTGATTAAAAGTTCCTGCTTGTGTCTGATCCAGCAATTCATTTGCTAAATCAGTAAAAATCTTTTTTCCTTTACCTGTGTTGATTGGGGTATCAATACCGAAATATCTTGACAGCAATCTGAAGACATTCCCATCAACAACGGCTTTGGCCTCATTTGATGAAAATGAAGAGATGGCGGCTGCAGTATATTCTCCGATTCCCTTCAAACGGATCAGGGAATCATAGTTTTTGGGAAAGTAACCGGCATGTTCCTCCATCACTGCTCTTGAAGTTTGGTGCATATTTCTGCCTCTTGAGTAGTATCCCAGACCCTGCCAGAGTTTTAAAATTTCCTCTTCAGTAGCCGAGGCGAAATGTTTTACAGTCGGATATTTTTCTGCAAAACGATTGAAATAGGGCATTCCTTGTTCCACCCGGGTCTGCTGCATGATTATTTCAGATAGCCAGATTATATAGGAATCTTTTGTATTTCTCCAGGGAAGATCTCTTTTATGTTTATGGTACCATTCAATAATTTCTTCAGAAAATGTCATTGCTCTTGTTGAGTTTTTCTCATTTGAGGAGCAAAAATACCTTACTATTTGTTTTATAGCGACTTGGTTTTAAAAAAAGCAGATTTATTTCCCAAATTGAATTAAAACCAATACTTTTGCAACCCCAAACCGATTAGAATACAGAACAAAAAATTAAAGAAAATAGATATGACCAAGGCAGAAATCATTACAGAGATCTCTAACAAAACAGGAATTGAAAAGGTTGATGTGCAAGAGGCTATAGAAGCGTTTTTTAAAGTTGTCAAAAATTCAATGGTAAATGGCGAGAATGTTTACGTGAGAGGTTTTGGTAGCTTTGTAGTGAAGAAAAGAGCAAAGAAAACTGCTCGTAATATTTCAAAAAATACAGCAATCATTATCCCTGAGCATTTTGTACCAAGTTTCAAACCTGCTAAGGTTTTTGTTGAGAAGGTAAAAGGTGGTAACAAGTAATTAGTTTAGATAATCGGGATGTTACAAAGAAAGCAGATTATAGTTATAGGTTCAGTGGTAATACTGATGGGACTTATGCTTTCTTTAGACATACAGGGCCTTGTTAAACCGAATGAAGGGGCTACTGCAAATGCATCCGGACCTGCTAAGGCAGAAAATGTTCAAGAAGTTTCTCTTGAAGACGTTTCTTTAACCGCAAAGGAAAGTTTAAATGCCAGCCTTAAAAAGCAAATTTCGGATCTCGAGGCTCAATTAAAAAGTGCTGCAGAATCTGAAAAACTGACAATTGAAAAGCAGCTGGCTCAGCAATGGGATGATGTAAATCAAAGCACACCTGCTTCTTTTTACTATGAGTTAATTGCTGAAAAGGAACCAAGTTTTGATTCCTGGTTAAAAGCTGGTGATAAATTTACTGATGCTTACCAACAGAGCATGGACACGCTTGTTCAGCCCGCTCTGGTTCAAAAGTCCATCAGGTCTTATCAAAAGGCGGATAAGATTAAACCGAATACCCTGGAAGTAAAAATCGGTTTGGGAATAGCCTACGTAACAGGAACACCAAATCCGATGCAGGGAATTACCCTGTTGCTGGATGTAGTTAAACAAGATCCGAAAAATTTGAAGGCCAACCTGAATCTAGGTTTGTTCTCTATGAAATCAGGTCAGTTCGATAAAGCTGTTGAGCGTTTCAAAACGGTTATAGATATTGCTCCAAGTGCAGAGGCATGGTTTTACCTGGCTTCAAGCTATGAAAATATGGATAGGAAGTCTGATGCGATTGCTGCCTATCTGAAAACTAAAGAAATTGCGGCTGACCCGAACATGAGCCAGTTTGTGGACAGGAAAGTAAACGAATTAAGTAATTAAATTATAAAACATTTTAAAACACAACATTATGCCAAGCGGTAAGAAAAGAAAAAGACATAAAATGGCTACCCATAAGCGTAAAAAACGCTTGAGAAAAAACAGACATAAGAAAAAATAGTCTGATTTTTAATCTGTTCCTTATGTTCAGATCAAATTCCAGACTTGAAAAATAACTTAAACCTCCCGCTTAATTGCGTAGGAGGTTTAAGTTGTTAGTTTGTTTTTATTTATTCCCTAGTTTTAAACGTATACCGGTTATCTTAACCGGTGTCTTAAATTTAGCCATTGGTAAAGGAATTAATTATCAATTCATCCCCTAGTGGGGTTACTATTGCTTTACTGCAAGACAAGCAACTCGTAGAATTAAACACAGAGCAAGTCAGCAATAATTATTCTGTTGGCGATATTTATTTAGGCAAGATAAAAAAAATCATGCCCGGATTAAATGCTGCATTTGTTGATGTAGGCTACGAAAAGGATGCTTTCCTGCATTATCTTGATCTTGGACCACAGGTTCAATCGCTGCTCAAGCTTACAAAAATTGTAAAGAATGGCAGTTATAAAGATAAACTGCTCAATAGTTTCAGACTTGAAACGGATATCAGTAAATCCGGAAAAGTCTCAGAGATACTGAACCGGAACATGCTGCTTCCCGTCCAGATCGCCAAAGAACCGATCTCAACCAAGGGTCCGCGCTTAAGCTCAGATCTTTCAATTGCAGGCCGATTCGCCGTTCTCGTTCCCTTTTCGGATGTTATTTCAATCTCTAAAAAGATTAAAAGTAATACTGAGCGTAACCGCCTAAAGAAAATTGTGGAGAGTATTAAGCCGAGGAATTTCGGTGTAATTATTCGTACAGTTTCTGAAGGAAAAGGTGTTGCTGAATTACAAAAAGATCTGTTGGATTTGATTGACAAGTGGGAAAAGTTTACTACCCGCCTTCCAAATACGGAACCCTCCAAGAAGATTCTTGGGGAGATGGGACGTACTTCTACAATTCTTCGAGACATCCTGAATACTGATTTTACAAATATTCATATTGGAGATCCTGCATTATTTGAAGAGATCAGATCCTATGTTCATGAGATTTCTCCCGAAATGGAGAAGATCGTTAAACAGTACCGTGGTAAAGAGCCGATATTCGAACATTTTGGTATTGAAAAGCAAATCAAATCAGCTTTTGGCCGGACTGTTAATCTACCGGGAGGGGCCTATCTTGTTGTTGAACATACTGAAGCATTGCATGTAATTGATGTTAACAGTGGCAACCGGACAGCAAATACCGAGAATCAGGAGCAAAATGCACTGATGATCAATATGGAAGCTGCTAAGGAAATAGCCCGGCAGTTACGACTGCGTGATATGGGTGGAATTGTAGTAATTGATTTTATCGATATGCACAAACCTCAGAACCGTAAGGAGTTGTTTGATCACCTGAAAGATCTGATGTTATTAGACCGCGCCAAGCATACCATTTTGCCTCCAAGCAAATTCGGTTTGGTACAGTTGACCCGTCAGCGTGTAAGGCCTGAGATGAATATTGTAACCAATGAGAAATGTCCTGCCTGCGATGGTACAGGAGAGATCAAAGCAAGTATCATTCTGATGGACGATATTGAGAACAACCTGAACTACATTCTAAACGAGCAGAATGAACGTAGTGTTATTTTATGTGTACATCCTTATATAGAAGCATTTATAAAAAAAGGATTCATTTCCATTCAGTATAAATGGTTCTTTAAATTTAGTAAGTGGATTAAAGTTAAGGCCGTGCCTTCATATTACCTCACTGAATTCCATTTCCTAAATTCGAAGGAAGAGGAGATTAAATTATAATTAGCAAATGAGGCAATTAGCAAATGTGCAGACGTAAATAGCTGCACATTTACTAATTTAGATCTGCTAATTCTCACATTTGCTAATTTATCCCATGGCTAAAACCCGTTCCGCTTATTTCTGTCAGAGTTGTGGATACGAATCTGCAAAATGGTTAGGTAAATGCCCTTCCTGCAGCCAGTGGAATACTTTTGTAGAGGAGATTATAGAAAAGCCAGGAGTGTCTGTACCTGATTGGAAGATTGGTTCTAGCAGCACCCAGCGTTCCAACAAACCGGCGGCCATTCATGAAATTGTTTATTCTGAAGAGAACCGTCTGATCACTCCTGACAAAGAACTGAACCGGGTTTTGGGAGGTGGGATTGTAAGCGGATCTATCATATTGATTGGAGGTGAACCGGGTATTGGAAAATCTACCCTTATGCTTCAGGTAGCCCTCAATCTGCCTGGCTTGAAAGTACTTTATGTATCCGGTGAGGAAAGTGAGCAACAGATCAAGATGCGGGCGGAAAGGTTGGGAAATACTTCAGGTCTGAAAAATGCTGGTTCAGCTGATACTTACATTCTTACTGAGACTTCTACTCAAAATATCTTCAAACAGATCGAAATTTTGCAACCAGATCTGCTGGTTATCGATTCGATACAAACTTTATATTCTGCCCATATTGAATCTACCCCGGGTAGTGTTTCACAGGTAAGGGAATGTACCGCAGAACTACTTCGTTTTGCTAAAGAAAGCGGAACTCCTGTATTCTTAATCGGACATATTACCAAGGACGGAATGATTGCGGGACCAAAGATTCTGGAACATATGGTTGACACTGTTTTGCAGTTTGAAGGCGACAGGCACCATGTTTACCGGATTTTGCGTGCGGTTAAGAATCGCTTTGGCTCTGCTTCAGAGCTTGGTATTTACGAAATGCAGGGAAGCGGACTCAGAGAGGTATCAAATCCTTCGGAGATTCTTCTTTCGCAAAGAGATGAACCGCTTAGCGGTATCACCATTTCGGCGATGCTCGAAGGTCTCAGGCCGATGCTGATTGAAACTCAGGCATTAGTTAGCGTCTCGGCTTATGGAACGCCTCAGCGCTCTGCAACTGGCTTTGACACGAAGAGATTAAACATGCTGCTTGCGGTTTTGGAAAAACGATGCGGTTTTAAATTGAGTGCTAAAGATGTTTTTCTGAATATTGCCGGCGGACTAAGGGTTGAAGATCCTGCAATAGATCTTGCTGTTGTTGTTGCGATAATTTCCTCCCATGAGGACATGCCTGTAGATTCTAAAATCTGCTTTGCTGCAGAAGTGGGTTTATCTGGTGAGATCAGGGCTGTGAACAGAATTGAACAGCGGATTGCTGAAGCTGAAAAACTAGGCTTTGAACAAATATTTATTTCTAAATATAATCTCCCGGCTGGCCGTGGTGTAAAAACGGAACCTGAATGGCAGAAATATAAAATAAAGATCAAAACCGTGGCTAAGGTTGAAGAGGTGTTTAATGCTTTGTTTGGGTAGGTGGGACTGAAGTATGAGGTCTGATGCCTGAGGTCTTATGCCTGAGGTCTGAAGACTGATGTCTGAAGTTTGAGATCTGAAGTTTGAGGTCTGACCTCCTACTTCAGACCTCCGACCTCAACAGTGTTTTTCTTCATTAAATGAATTATCACAATTTTTATTATCAATTTTGTATAAACTAGATATCAATTATGAATAAAATGATACTTCCGGTTATTGCCCTTGCTATACTTGCTTCATGCAATAGTCCACAAACTGAAACTCAAACAATCGAAATTGTAAAAGGCACTGCTTATTTTGGTGATTCTGTAAAAAATGATCAGGTAATTGAACTGGCATCT
>CAMCTU010000149.1 GCA_945878525.1 Sphingobacterium thalpophilum | reverse complement strand
AGGCTTATTGCTCCAGGAGGACATTGCTCAATATCAGCAGGAAGCTCATTCTTCAGATTGGTTTCAAATCCTACTACAAAACAACTTGGAGCCGCCATCGTCAAACGCGATTCCACCCCACAAAACCAGGTAGCCTGAGTTCCGCCACCTGAATTTCCTGTCACACCTATGTGCTTGGGATCAACTTCAGGTCTGCTCAGTAAATAATCCACACAACGAATACAATCCCAGGTAAACCATGAACTTAAATGCTCTCCATTCAGCAACATTTGCTTACCGGTATAATTATGCTCTGGAACACCAATTCCATGGAGGGGTTTTAAATCCTTACTTAGCATTTGAACCCGTTCTCCTTGTCCGATAGGGTCGAAAATCAACACGATATATCCCTGCCGGGCTAGGCCCTGAGCGAAGGACTGATAAATTGGAGTGGCTTTTGCTGGATCACCATGTCCGCAAGTACCAATTACAGCAGGCAAAGGACGATTTTTCCCCTTGGGTATGTATAGATTGGCTGTGACAGGAAACCCGGGACGGCTGTCAAAAATTACTTTCTCAATTATGTAGGTATCGCGTTCAATTGTTCCTGTTGTGCGTGAATTCAATGGCGTCTTCTCTGGCCAAGGACCAAAACATTGGGCAATTTTAGCACGCACATCCTTCACATAAGCTTCTGCATCCTGTTTAGTTTTCAGGGACGCACGACGTTTGCGGGATTTGGAAAGGGCTTCGTTAACGCGATCTAAAAAATAATCTTGCATCATTCTTGGAAAGCGGTTATATGCCTGCAGTTCTGCCGACTGTACTGTTTCGCCCAAAGAATGGTTTTCCGTGGCAATAGCGGGTATAATACCTAGTCCGGTTAAACCTATTCCGGTGATTCCGGTGATTTTAAGAAAATCTCTGCGATTATTTTTCATCAGTTTATCTTTCATTCATTAGTTCCGAACAGGCGGGATATTCCAATCGGTTGAAATAGTGATTTTATTTTATCAATCCCAATTCATTAGAATAATTTGAAATGAATTTACAATTTTGATTCTTAAAAATAACACCAAATAATTTCAGAAATCTTAAAACAAAAAGAAATTTATTAACATGAGCTGGAGTCCGTTTAACCACTCACAAAGAAAATGTTACCCTATATTAAGTCACAGAAATAAATTTTTCCCGAGAAAATCACGAGAAAAATTAGCAAAAATGTGATATAAATCCTAATTTCGATTCTGAAAACCCAGAAAATAAAGAAAATAAGTCGCATGCTAAAGTGCCTTTCAGTAGCGTTCATGATTTGCATACTAAGTTTCAATTGGTATGGATACGACCTATTGGTAAAAATTCTGGAGATTCATTATGATGAGCAATTAGAAATTGCACTCGACAATAATAACTACGATGCTTCCCAAATTGTAGAACTAGATTCAAAAGTTATTCTCCCTTACGTAGCTGACATGACCAGTTTTGAGCGCGTAAATGGCGAGCTGACAATTGACGGTGTTCACTATAAATTTATTGAACGCAAATATGAAAATGGTCGGGTTATTTATCGTTGTATTCCTAACACAGAAAAGACTAGATTATACAGTGCCCGATCAACGTTTTATGAATTGATGAATGAAATCCAAGATTCATCCAACCATTCAAAGCAGCCTGCCAAGCCGCTTACAGCTAAAAAGACCCTGTCAGAATATGAACTTTTGGAGTCTTGCGAACTAAATTACAGTGTTTGTGAATTATTTAATCTTGGATTTTACAGCCTAAAACCTAATACCACGAAACCCTCTTTTGGTATTCACTCGCCTCCTCCTGAATTCGTTTAATACCTAAAAAAAGCGGGGAACTCATTTCTGAGAACCGCAAATTCATTTCTTCCATTCTATTTTAAGGAATTAATTGTCAATCTGCACCATCGTGGATGTCATGATTCATTTCAGCTTAAACCAGAAAATGCTGCTTTGACACAGATCAATTCCTAAAAGGAGAGAAGAACAGATTTAAACGTTTTTCATTCCAATTATGCTATGTTTTTAAAATTAAAACAAGCTTTAGGGGATAAGCAAATAGCTTTTGTCCTCAAGCTCAAAGTTGTTCTTTTTCTACTTTTTGTTAACACCTTACCCTCCAACGCACAAACAGATATGGATGCCATCATGATGGGCAAAAATTTATTTTGTACAGGAATCATGTATAATGGAAGCAACTGGAACAAATATTGGGAAGGTACTCTGAAAAGGGAAAATGCCAATCTTGGAACGGTAAGCACCAATATGATCGGACCAATGGGTAGTTTAGGAATTAGTTCAAAACTCAATGTTATTTTTAATTTACCCTATGTCAGTACAAATGCATCAGCCGGACAATTAAAGGGATTCCAGGGCTTTCAGGATCTTTCATTATGGCTAAAATGGAAACCTATCAAAAAGAAAGTTGGAAAAGGTATGCTATCAGTGTTTACAATTGGAGGACTATCCTCCCCTGTATCTGATTATGTAGCAGATTACTTACCTCTTTCCATTGGCTTGAGAAGTCGCAATATATCTCTTCGCGGGATGGCTGATTATCAGGTGGGTGTCTGGACAGCAACACTCAGCGGAACCTATGTACACCGTAGTAATATCGAGATCGACCGGACATCTTATTATACAACAAGGATGCATTTTTCTAACAAGGTATATATGCCAAATGCTGCTCAGTTCAATGCCCGCATGGGATATAGAGGTAAAACCTGGGTGATAGAAGCTGTAGCAGATAACTGGACTACCCTTGGAGGTTTCGATATCACCCGCAATAATATGCCATTCCCATCAAACCGAATGAATACGACCCGTACAGGAATCAATCTGAAATACGAGCCAGGATTTTTTAAGGGTCTGACTTTAATTGGAGGTGCCAACACAACTATTGCTGGTCGGAATGCTGGAAAATCGAACAACGTTCAGGCGGGTTTATTTTACATTTTCAATCTGAAATCGAAAAAATCAGATGAATCTAACAAACGATAAAATGAAAAAAATAATACAACATACAGGCTTTGTGATTTTTGCACTACATATAGCCGCATGCAGTAAAGATTTTGAAGAGCCTAATCTGCTAACTCCTGCGCTCAATCCGGTGCAGCCTGATGCAAATGCGGGCAGCTGGAAACCAATCCTGTTAACTTCAGCTTCCGAAATTCCTGTATCTGCACCAATTGGCACAGGGAGCCCCGACTATATTGCCCAAATTAATGAAGTAAAATCCTGGCAAAATAAAATGACCGAATCAGATCGAAAACTGGTAAGCTATTGGAGTGCCGGCGCCGTTCTAAGATGGAATGAAATTATGCGGGAACTGGTAGCAAAGTACAATTTACCTCCTTATCAAAATTTAGATGGTACCTATCCTATTCCAAACGCTAATAATCCGCTAGCTTACCCATTCTTTCCATTTTCGAATCCTCCCTATGCAGCCAGAGCTTATGCATATGTTACTGCAGCACAGTTCGATGGCTTGATTGCAGCGCATTATTACAAAGACCTGTATAAGCGTCAAGCTGTTTATAACTTTGATCAAAGGATTACTCCATTAATCAATAAAAGCAACCTCTTTTCCTATCCTTCTGAAGATGCTGTTGTAATAGGTACAACCGTGGAATTATTAAAACTACTATTCCCAGGAGAGCAGGATTTTATCCAGTCAAAAGCTGAAGAACATCGAAGAGCGCGATTAATAGCAGGAGTCAATATTCGGGATGAACTTGAAGCAGGCGAAGCTCTTGGAAAGGCAGTAGCTTTAAAATATGTTCAGCGTGCCCGGACCGACAGAACGGGAGCCGCAATAGGAATTGTGAATGGACAAGACCTTTGGAAAGAATTTGAACAGGCCGCTATTCAAAGAGGTGAAACGCCCTGGATAAGCCAGGAAATTCCTAAACGTCCACCCATGCTTCCTTATTTTGGCAAAGTCAGACCATTCCTGTTCGACTCATTAACAGTAGTAAGAACACTCAGGCCGCCAGCTCCGCCGTCTACAAAATCAGAGGCGTTTAAGAAAGAATTAGATGAAGTTTTATATTTCAGCAGAAATCCAAGCAGGGAAAGAGTAAAAATCGTTCATAAATGGGGAGATGGAGTTGGCACTTACACCCCTCCTGGCCACTGGAACGCTATTGCAACTGAAAATATGATTCCATTAAACCTGAGTGAAGTACGCTGGGCAAGAAATCTTGCTTTGTTAAACATGTCGCTAATGGATGCGGCAATTGTGTGTTGGGATGCAAAATTTACCTATTATAACCCTAGGCCATCGCAGGTTAATCCGGAAATCAAAACTTTAACCGGCCTTCCAAACTTCCCGGCATACATTTCAGGGCACTCAACTTTCAGTGGAGCCGCAGCAACAATTTTGGCTCATCTTATTCCAGATAAGGCTATTCTGTTTAACGAAATGGCTATGGAAGCCTCGAACTCCCGCATTTATGGTGCAATACATTACAGAAGTGATTGTGAAGTTGGATTATCGGTTGGGAAGAAAGTAGGAAATTATGCAATTCAGCGGGCAAGAACTGATGGAGCTAATTAGCTATGATAATTCAATTTAATAGAGGCCTTCTTAATTAGAAAGCCTCTATTATACTATTTGGAACTTACTCTTGTAGTTGAATTGGTTTTTTCGGCTAATTGCAATGCATTATAAGCATTTACAATACCCCCCGAAACAGAAATATCACTCAATAATACTTTTCTGTTATCACCATCTTCCTTGATCTTTAATTTTTGCTCCACTTTTACCACAGAATTCATTATTATATCTTTTAACTGTACTGCAGTAAAAAGTGGATAGTGTGACCATATCATTGCGGCAAGACCAGCAACTACCGGTGCTGCCATACTTGTACCATCATTTTCTTTGTACGTTGAGCCCGGCATCGTAGAATTAATTTTTACCCCCGGAGCAAAAACATCTACTGTTTTACCCCCATAATTAGAAAAAGAGGCAACCAGGTCTTCATCATTCTTCCAGCCTGAAGCTCCAACTTCTATCCAGCCCTCAGCGGTTCCCATTGTTTTACCAAGACTGTCTGTAAATAAACGATTGGGGAAATTATCTTCTTTCTCAGTATTCTTACCATCATTTCCTGCTGCATGTACAAGAAGTACTCCTTTTGAAACTGCGTACTTTACGGCATCGTCCACTACCTTTTTATCCCAGGCATAGGATTTACCAAAACTCATGTTGAGAATTTTTGCTCCATTATCTACAGCATACAAGATAGAATTAGCAACATCCTTATCGCGCTCATCGCCATCAGGTACCGTTCGTATTGCCATTATTTTCACATTGTTTGCAACCCCCTTAATTCCAAGATCATTATTACGAATTGCTCCAACAATTCCCGCCACATGAGTACCATGCTCAGCATCCGGACCTTTAACATTGTTATTACCATAATAACGCTCATAACTATTGGCATAATCATCAGCAACTGAATCCTTTCTGGGATCAAATTCAACATTCAGATTGTATTTTACCTGAGTAGTATAATATTTAATCCCATCATTAAGTTCTTCATAGAACTTCTTAAAACCACCCTTTTTTAATTCTGGTCTTATAAACTTAATCACTTGTGATTCTATATCATTAGCCGCTTTATACTCACCAAAATCATCGGAAGTTGGATTTTCCTTACCCAGCTTTGCTGTAATCTCATCAAGATATTTCTTGATCATGGTTGTATTTTGAAGTCCCATTTGGGCAGATTGAAGTTTAGCCATATAATCAGTGACAACCTTCTTGTAAGTCTGAAATTCTTTTCTTTCTACCTCGGTAAATGGAGTGGAATTCAATGCCGCGGCATATTTCGGCTCCAGTTTATTAACAAGCCGAATAACTTCCATATTGTCATAATGAATATTGGCTTTCGGCGACCCAATAAAATTCCAGCCATGAACATCATCAGCATAACCATTTTTGTCATCGTCAATACCGTTACCCGGAATTTCCTTTTGATTAACCCATAAAACCTTTTTTAGATCTTCATGCTCAATATCAATTCCGCCGTCAATAACAGCTACAATTATTGGTGATGATTTCTTTCCTTTAAGAATATCTTTATAAGCCTTCTCTGTACTGATTCCAAAAACACCATCCGATTTTAAGTCGAGGTTTTGCCAGTTTGCAACAGGAGATTCGTCCTCAGTACTTTGGGCAAAAGAAACAAAGGGCAATGTGAGTATTGCAAGGGTATATAATGCTTTATTTAGTAAATTCATGTTTCACTGTAAATTAAAATTCTGTGTCTATTTAACGATATATTATTCTCAATGTTATGCTCATGCTAATCAAACTAAAAATAGTATAAATATCTTTCGTAAAGAAGAATTCGAAACATTATCTAATCAAATTAAGAAAAATTAAAGTTAAGGTGGTAGTGCTAAAAAAACTTTCTCACAATTTGATTTCCGTCGGATTAAAATACTTATGACGAGTTAAATTAAAGGGTCTTAACTATTTTCAACATTTTACTAATCAGGGAATCATCAATGAATGCCCAATACTTCCTTTGATCATGTCCAGTCCAGCTGTAATGAGTATAAAAATCGAATATGTGAATATCATTAGTTATTTCGTAGCAGAGCCATTTCTTTGTCTCTTCAGGTATTAAAATTTGCTTAAATAAGACGATCTGGCAAACATATTCTTTAGTTGAATAATACTTTTTTAAGTCTGAGAGATGTGCTAATAATAATTCAAAATCACTCCCTTCACAAACTCTATGATGATATAGAAGAACATATTGTGACTTACCTAAAAACAACTTTAGATTATTTGCCCTATTAACAATCTTAGCCCAGTATCTCTTATTTTTAATAACATCATGATTAGTGAATTCAATACCATTTAAATGTAAATGATGGTAATTGTTTTCCAGGATTAAATTAGTATTGAGCCGGGCTACAGGCTTTTCTTTTAAGTCACCGTACTTGAGTAATTCGCCGCTTATGAAATATTCATAATTGTTCTTCTCCAAATCCAGGACATACTCAATATTAGATCTACAATGTGAAAACGGAGTTGTGAAAGACTTTAGTCCGTACCTAGTTAAAATATTATCCGTTAAGCAGTTTTCACCAAATGAGAGGTATATTCTATTTGTTCTTCTTTTATGAAAAAAGTTAGCTAACCCATGAAACAAATAGGATAAAAACATGAATCGTAATTAAGAGAATTGACAATATCCAATTTATCATCAAACCTAACAAATTGTTTGCTGAATTCGTCAGGATTCTGCGACTATGCTAGATCATT
>CAMCTU010000148.1 GCA_945878525.1 Sphingobacterium thalpophilum | reverse complement strand
AGGCGATTCCAAAGCTAAAACTTCCAATAATCCTCCGGCCTCCCTCGGGAAGCAGGAAGAAGCGGAAGGTGATTGTTGTGCAATGGCTACCAATGCAGTGTTGAGCAGGAACAATGGCGCACTGGTTAATAAAGTGACTTTCCAGGAAGGTTTTGATAGTGAGTATAAAGCTATTAACAGATTATTGCCGGTATACCGGGTAGATTTTGAGCGGGAAGATAAGATCAGGATTTATGTTGAAACAGCACATGATCGACTTGGATTAGCTTTTGATAAAACCAGATCATTCTTAGACACAATGTTTCAACTTTTCCATAATATGAGCTGGCTTAACGGTTTGGGAAATTGGAGATTAGTCATTGAAATTTTTATCATGAGCCTTACCTTTCTCACTGCATTGATGGGAATTTTTATCTTTTTAATAAGCAAAGGAAAGGTTGTAAATGATAAAGCACTCCCAAAAGCGAGGAGAAATCACCGGTATACGTCAATAGTTGCATCTATATTTACTTTATTATTCACTTTTAGTGGAGCTTTCCATGCTTTACAGAAGTTTAAACCGGATACCCGAACAAATTTCTTCGTTGAAAATCTTTTCAAATCTTCCGAATTAAATCTAAACTTATTAAAGCTTCAGCAGGCCTTAGGTAATGATGTTGAGATAACTAATATTTCGGTTGTAAAGATGAACAATCAGCACTTTTGGCAAGTATACCCAGACAATAATACAGGTATCAAGGATAATAGAAAAGGTGCAGAAACAGGTGCAATTACCCCAAATGCTATTTATATGAACATGGAAGATTATTCTTTGTTAGAGAATGGTGAGGAATTGTATGCTCGTTCTCTTGCTGCAGCATTTAATAGTGACAGGAATGCAAAACCTATTGAAGTCAAGCAAATTACAAAGTTTGCTGGTGAGTATGGCTTCGTAAATAAGCGACTGCCTGTGTGGAAGCTTGGCTATGAAACAAATCATAATGAAAGATATTACGTTGAAACAAGCTCCGGCAAACTTTCGGTACGTATAGATGATCGTGAAGTATTTGAAGGCTTGAGCTTTTCCTTTTTACATAAACATCATTTTCTTGATTTTGCTGGTAAAAGTTGGCGGGATTTCAGTACTATGTTTTGGGCTGCAATGCAGGTCGCAATGATTGTTATTGGACTGGTTTTATGGAGTAAGGCAAAAAGTGCTAAAAAAAGAATTTCCAGGGTTTGAAACCGGGGTATGGATTAAGGCATAATTGGGAATTAAGAAGTTTCCCTATCAACTACAACATATTAATAAGAGTAAACATGCAACTGGTCTTATTTGGTTGCATGTTTATTTTATTTTTCGTTATTCCTTCTCTGGATTAGGAATAATCAAAACAGGGCATTTTGATCTTCTTGCAACACTCTCAGAAACGCTTCCTGAAATAAAGTGATCAAATCCTGTTCGGCCATGGGTTCCCAATATAATCAGGTCAGCTTTGCATTCTTCAGCAACTGAAAGAATCTCATCCTGAGCTCTGCCAATTCGGGTATAGGTTGAAATCTCTACCTTCTTGCCATGCTGCTCTATTAACCTTTTAAAAAGTTTTTTACTAGCTTCCTCCTGGATATACATTAATTCAGGAATCATAGCAGGTGATTAGTTAAGTAAGGAATCAGCTGAGTAAGATGATGCAATTGGGATTTCGTCCGCATGAACCAAAATGATTTTAGAACCGAGATTACGGGCAAGCAATACACCATAATTTACTGCCAATTCCGAATAAGGGCTGTCTTCAACCGCTATAAGTATTCTGTGAATGTTTTCAGGACTTATCATAATTCTTTTCCGGTTAAATTTCAGTGATTTTGGTATTTGAATCACAATTATCATACAATTTAGTGTAAAATTGGTTTATTTGCAATATGAATCAACAGTTTGGTGTCTGTAATCTTGCACTTGCCCCACTCCGGACTGATCCATCCGATAGAAGCGAGATGTGTTCCCAATTAATATTTGGCGATAGTTTTGTTATTCTTGAAGTTGGAGAAAAGTGGTCGAGAGTGATGTGCAGCTATGATGACTATGAAGGCTGGGTAGATAACAAACAGTACGCAGTGATTAGTGATGCAGCACATGCTGGCTTATCAAACCTGAATACAATACTTGGTTTATCCGCAATTCATGCTGTATTGAAAACCGATACTTCAGAAGTGCTAAATCTGCTGGCAGGTAGCATCATTCCGCATACCGTGGATAATTTTTTCTATCTGGGAGAAACCCGGTATAAAATTGAAGGACAGGTCCACCGACCGAATATTAACGAGTTCAGATATTCAGTTGCTGAGGCAGCCATGTTTTACATGAATGCACCTTATTTTTGGGGAGGACGTTCAGTCTTTGGGATTGATTGTTCAGGGTTTACACAAATGGTTTTCCGGCAGTTCGGTATCCGAATAAAACGGGATGCATGGCAACAGGCTGAGCAAGGTGAATTATTGGGATTTGTTCAGGAAGCCAGAGCGGGGGATCTTGCTTTTTTTGATAATGAAGAAGGCCGTATCAACCATGTTGGAATTATGCTTGAAAATAATCGAATTATTCATGCCTCGGGGATGGTCAGGATTGACGCTATCGATACGCAGGGTATTTTCAATAAGGAGTTGAAAAAATACACACATAAATTGAGGATTGTTAAGCGATTTAATTAAGTGAGTATTGAGTATTGACAGTTGAGAAGATTACTAGGTTAAGTTATTTTAAGAATAAGTACTTGAAGCTTTGTACAATTTCACAAACAACAGGTAACTGGTAACAGACAACTCACTCTACAAAATCCACCTTCCAAATCTTCATCAACTTATCATCACTAACTGAAATAAGTTGATTATCAATGGGTTCCCAGATTATTTTATTAATAGACAAACGATGTGAATCATATCCTTTTTCAATGCTGATGGTTTTCTTCAAACTATAAGTTTCGGTATCCCATATCTTGATGCTCTTATCCCGGCTTGCAGTTGCAAGGTATTGGAGGTCGGGGTGAAAAGCGATACTGTAAATTGAGAACAAATGTGCCGGAATACTCTGAATTAATGAATAATCGGTAGTGCTCCAAATCTTTAATTGTGCATCCCTGCTTCCTGTTAAAAGGTGTTTTCCATCCGGAGAGTACTGAACTGAACAGACCGGCATAGTATGTTCATTGATTATGTGAATCAGGCTATAATCCTCGAGATTATAGATTCTAACCGTTTTATCTTTACAACCAAAAGCAACAGTTTTTTCATCAGGGCTGATCGCAATTACCCTAATCGTTTCTGAAGAAACCTTAAATGAAAAAACCAATTCCAGACTTTTAAGATTCCAAATACTAACTGTTCCATCTTCAGATGATATGAGCAGTTCATTTTTTGAAATTACAGATTTGATATCAAAAACCGGAAGTTTATGATGATCCAATTCTGCAACAATCTTTTGTTCCTCAAAATTGAAAACATTAACCAGTCCACTACGCTCGCCAGCCAAAAGGATAGGTTCAGAAATTGGACAATGAAGGCTGTAAACTGATGATTTTACCTGAAAAATCACCTTGATAAAGCCTGGTTTTTTTACTTGCCATTCTACAACTCCTTTGTCATTCCCACCGGTGAATACTATCCCGGATTTTTGAGAGTTCTCAATTGTAAAAATGGGGTTTTGATGCCCAGATAATGTGGCTAATTTTTTAACATTAATCATATTTTATGGCTGCTCAAAGCTTAATTCCCTGAATGTCTTCCCTGCAGATTCCGGGCAATTTTTTCAAGGCTGACATTCTTATCTTTCAATAACACCAGAAGGTGAAATACCAGGTCAGAAGCTTCATTTATTAAGTCATTTTCTGTTTCATTGAGAGCAGCTATTACAGTTTCAATACCTTCCTCACCAACCTTTTGTGCAATCTTATTCAAACCTTTGTTTCGAAGCTTATTGACATATGAACCTTCAACGGGATTAGCATATCGATCCCCAATGATTTGCTCCAGTTCAAAAATGAAATTCTGGTTAAATGCAGTGTCAAAACAGCTCCTTTTGCCTTTGTGACAGGTAGGACCGATTGGTTTTACTTTTATCAATAAGGTGTCATTATCACAATCCTCATTGATAGATAATACATTGAGATAATTTCCGCTCTCTTCACCTTTTGTCCATAATCGGTTTTTCGATCTAGAAAAAAATGTAACCCTCTTTTCAGTCACCGTTTTCTGGTATGCTTCTGCATTCATATAACCAAGCATTAACACTTCCAGCGTTTGCTCATCCTGAATAATTGCAGGTACGCTTCCATTTCCCTTATTGAAATCAATTGTCATTTTCTCCGGACTTATAATCTAACTTCTATTTTATGATGCTGAAGCACTTTTTTCAAGTCAGGAATCAGAATTTCACCATAATGAAAAACTGATGCTGCAAGTGCTGCATCCGCATTACTCATTTTAAATACATCCACAAAATCCTGAATATTTCCTGCACCGCCAGAGGCAATCAGAGGAATGTTTAGTGTATAATTTATTTTCTTTAGCAAGCCATTGTCAAAACCTGCTTTTGTACCATCATGATCCATGGAAGTCAGAAGGATTTCTCCTGCGCCCCTGCTTTCGGCTTCCCTGACCCAGTCTTCGGTCTCAATTTCTGTTGCAATTCTACCCCCATTTAAATGGACATAATTTTTACCATTAATATATTTCGTGTCGATGGCAACTACAACGAATTGCTTCCCGAATGCTAGCGCAAGTTCATCGATGAATGCTGGGTTCCTAACCACTGCAGAATTCACAGAAATCTTATCAGCTCCTGAGTTGAGAAGTACGTCAGCATCAGATATTTCATTTATTCCCCCGCCAATTGTAAACGGAATGTTAACCTGCCTGGCAACAGCTTTCACAAGTTCTACAATTGTTTTTCTTCGCTCATGAGTTGCAGTAATGTCAAGAAATACAAGTTCATCAGCCCCTTGTCTGGAGTACTGGTAAGCAAGTTCAACAGGATCTCCTGCATCTCTTAAAGCAACAAAATTGACGCCTTTAACGGTTCGTCCATCTTTTACATCCAGACAAGGTATGATTCGTTTTGCAAGATCATTGCCTGCCCTAATCGTGTTAGTTTGTGGGCTTGAGGATTTCAAAACTTAGATAAATATATACCCTTATGTGAACAGGTTTTTGTTCTTAAAAAAGAATCGATTAATTAATATCTGTACTCAGATAAATTTTCTAATTCTTATAAAAATTAGAAGCTGATCAATGCTTTAAGATTCCAGTCTTTAATCTCTTCTGTTGAAATTCGTCCTTCATAGATCGCCTTTCCGACAACACATGATTCAACTTTAATCTTTTGCAGATCTTCAATGTCCTTCATTGAACTTATTCCACCAGAAGCAATCAATTTTATAAAGGGAGAATGTTCAAGTAGCTTTTTATATAAACTCACTCCGGCACCGCCCAGCTTACCATCTTTGTCGATATCAGTGCACAGAAACCTAAAAAAACCAAGATTCAGGCATTTATTAACATAATCTATCAGTTTTATAGGAGAACTTTCCATCCATCCTGAATATTTGATCACCTCATCAAGCACGTCGATTGCTACAACTACCTGATCCTGACATTTTTCCTTGCCGCAAACCTCTTCACTCAATTCCTGAAGAAAATGTGCATTTGTAATGGCCTGTGTGCCTACTATAACCCGATGGACACCAGCGTCGATAAGTTCTTTTACTTTTTCAATACTTCTGATACCACCACCATACTGAATTTTTATGCTTGTCTTATGGATAATCTCGAACAGATATTTTTGATTACTAAAATCACCTTTAGCACCGTTTAGGTCTATAATATGGATAAACTCAGTACCGTTAGAAGTGTATTTTTCAATCATCTCTTCAAGGGTAACATCATAAAATGTTGCCTGATCATAGTCGCCTTCACGTAAACGGACAACCTTTCCGTTTAAAATGTCAATAGCTGGAATTATATACATGAGCTTAAGCTAAGTGTGAAAAATTTTTCAATAATTGTTCACCGGCAGTACCGGATTTTTCTGGATGAAACTGAACGCCATAAAAGTTGTCTTTCTGTATAACAGCAGAGAAATTTATTCCGTATTCTGCTAAAGCAACCGTAAAAATAGAATTAAATTCTATAAAATAAGAGTGAACGAAATAAAAATGAGTTCCCGGTATGATATCATTGAACAAAGGGTTAGCAGTTGTCTGAAATACTTTGTTCCAACCGGTATGTGGTACTTTAACATTCAATTTCGCACTAAACAGCCTTGTTTTAAGTGGAATAAGACCTGTCAGATTGGAATCACCTTCCTCTGAATGAATGGTCAATAACTGCATTCCCACGCAAATTCCAAGCACTGGTTTCTTTAGAGCGATTATGGACGGCACTAGTCCGGTATCTTCCAGCTTTTGCATTGCCGAGCCCGCATGTCCTACACCTGGGATTATATAGCGGTCATATTTTTCAAAGTCTTCTGCATTTTTGATCATCCCATAGCTTAGTTCAAGTCTATCCAGCGCAGCACTTAACGAAAAAATATTCCCGGCACCATAATAAACTATACCAATCATAATACTCCTTTAGTACTTGGTAATTCTGTTCCGGTAATTTGAATGGCTTGTTTTATACATTTAGCCAAAGCCTTAAAGCTTGCTTCTATCATATGATGGGTATTACTTCCATCTATAATTTTTAGATTTAAATTCATTCCGGAATGCTCAGAGAACGATTTCATCCAATGTTCAAACATTTCTGTCGGGAAATCGCCAACATACTCGCGATCGAATTTGCCTCCGTATATAAAGTATGCCCGATCAGAGAAATCAATAGCGCATTGAACCAGAGCCTCGTCCATTGGCAAAACAAATCCGTAACGCTCAATTCCGCGCTTATCACCCAATGCCTGTTTAAAAGCTTTTCCCAATGCAATTGCACTGTCTTCAATGGTATGATGCTCATCAATTTCAAGGTCGCCTTGTACCTTTAGGTTCAAGTCAACACCTGAATGCTTTGCCAATTGATCAAGCATATGATCATAAAATTTTAATCCGGTATCAATATTATGCTCGCCATTTCCGTCTAAATTCAAACTCAGACTAATTTTCGTCTCTTTGGTATTGCGTTCAAGTTCAACCAACCTGTCTTTTTTAGTACTAAGAAATTTACTGATTTCCTTCCAGTTATTACTGCAAAGAGCTGTATTTTCCAAATTCTGGTTTGAAAAATAAATAGCCTTACAACCAAGGTTTACTGCGAGCTGAACATCTGTTTCACGGTCGCCAATGGTGTAGGAATTATGTAGGTCAATGAGGTTGGATATCAAATAATTAGTTAATAATCCGGTATTTGGCTTACGATTCGGACT
>CAMCTU010000147.1 GCA_945878525.1 Sphingobacterium thalpophilum | reverse complement strand
AGAACGAAGACCTGTTGCATTATATCTGGAAATACAGACTCTATAGGATCCTTGATCTTAAAAGTAGCTCGGGAGAGTGCCTGGAGGTTATTTCGCCAGGACAACATAACCACCATGCTGGTCCTGATTTTTCAAATGCCAAAATCAGGATTGGAGATACCATTTGGGCAGGTAATGTCGAGATTCATATCCGTTCTTCCGACTGGCACCGGCACCAGCATCATGTTGATAAGGCATATGACAATGTGATATTGCATGTGGTGGCTTATCATGATCAAAGTATTTTCAGGACTGATGGAACCGAGATCACTGTGCTTGAGATTGATAAACTAATTCCACAGGCGATCTCAAAAAATTATGAAGATCTGATGGCCGGATTAAACTGGATACCCTGTGAAAAGAAGATAATGCTTGTTGACCAAAATTACATAAACACCTGCCTTACAAGAGTTTTGATGGAACGTCTTGAGGAAAAAAGTAAACTGATTGAGAAACTGCTCGTTGAAGTTAAAGGTAGCTGGGATGATGCCTTTTACATTACACTGGCAAGGAATTTTGGTTTTAAAATCAATGCTCTACCCTTTGAGATGCTTGCCCGCTCAATACCACAATCTTTGCTTGCAAGATATAAAGACCGACCCTTACAGATCGAAGCTCTCATTTTTGGGCAAGCTGGATTTCTTGATCAAAAAGTAAAAGATACCTATCCTCAATTACTTAAGAAGGAATATTGTTTTCTGCAGAAAAAGCATGATCTGATTCCTTTAGACAAATATATTTGGAAGTATATGCGATTAAGACCTCATAATTTTCCATCCATTCGACTCGCTCAATTTGCTGCATTAATTATCCGCTCAAATCATTTATTCTCCGAAATCATTCATGAGAGGGATATAAAATTCATAGCCGGTATGTTCAATAAACTAAAGATCAATGAATACTGGAATACGCATTATCGCTTTGATCAGGATAGTGCATTTTCTGAATTAACTTTTGGAAAGGAAGCAATAAATAATATTCTTATTAATACGGTTGCAGTCTTTCTATTCACTTTTGGACTTAAAACAGGCAGTGAAAGTCATCAGGAAAGGGCTTTAATTCTACTTGAAAGTCTCAAACCTGAACGTAATGCAATCATCCAAAGGTTTCAGGAAATTGGGGTAACTTCTATTAATGCTTCAATAAGTCAGGCTCTTATACAACTAAAAAAATCATATTGTGATCAAAAGAAATGTTTATCTTGCGGTATTGGACTCAAATTTATTAACAAGTAAAATGTTTCAGCAATTTCTTACATTTTTTGAAAAGCGTTCTTTTGGGGTTTGCACCTACCTTGGAGAACGATTTAATATCTCTATTTCCAAGATTAGACTGTTTTTCATTTACTCATCTTTTCTGGCCGTTGGTTTTCCGTTGATTTTTTATTTTTTCGCAGCCATTGTTTTGGATGTGAGGCATTACATCAAGAAAATCAGGACAAGCAGTGTTTGGGATTTTTAGAATTACCCGGGATCATTCAAATTGTGCTGCAAGCCTGTCGCCTCAACAACCTTACAATATTGATATTCTCGTTAATTTTTCTTTAAAGAATATATAAAAACACGCGCCTTTGGCGCGTGTTAATTTAATTGCATCAATCAAAGGGATTATAAAACGGCAGATTCCGTTTCTCAAAATTTAATATTCCCTCTCAATTCACCTGAGGGAACAGTTGAACTGTGAATGTTTATATACCATTTGCCGGCTAATAACTGAGCTTCCTGGGCACTTGAAAGTTCCACTGTCATTCCACTTGTAGAACCGGTGCTTCCAGGTGCAAATCCGGTAATACCAATTGCAACAGGCGAACTCACTGCATCACTGCCATTTTCTGAACCATGAAAATGCATGTTTGTTGTTGAGGCTGCAGAATTACCTAGCTGCCAGTTAATTTTGTAAGTGATCATTTTCATTTTAGGATCATAAGAAATCTCTGCGGTTCCGGTGCCATTGGTAACCACTGCAGGCACTTCCTGCGCTCCACTTAAGGTTACATTAACCTTTTTAATGAGACTGACTGGTTCTTCCGTTTCATCTTTTTTGCATCCTGAGAGTACTAAGACAGTCAGTATTAACAGAGCAGTTGACTTTGTGAAGATAATGAGTAAGGACTTTTTCATAAATATTTTTTATGTTATAAAGTGATTACGATAGGAATTTACATTTGGTTGTTTTCCGGAAAGAAAAATTAAGGCTTAACAGGACAGAATCTTTGCGATCTCTATAAAACCCTTTTCGAATGCCTTATCAGCGGCAGTTTTACCATCTTCCATTTTAGTATCAACAATTGCTCCTGCCTCCAGTAAAACAATCAAAAGTTCAATATTTCCGTTATGTGCGGCAGAATGTAGTGGAGTGGCTCCCGATTTTTGTACAACATTAATATCTGCACCTGATTCAATCAGCATTTTAGCAATCATCGTATAATTTGATGCCACGGCATAGTGAATTGGATAAACATTAAAACCATTTCTTGAAGGGATATTAGGATCAGCACCATTTAATAGTAAAGTTCGTATCACATCTTCATTTCCGAAATAGGCTGCCAAATTAAGCGGAGTAAATCCATCCTCAGAAAATCCATGAACCAGTCCGGCGTTATCTGATAGGGCAGAAATAACAAAATCATTCCTACCTATAGCTGCGGCTTCAAAAATGCTGATATCGGAAACATATTTTATAATTATATCCGCTAATTCAGGTTTTTTATAATAACAACACAATAGTAAAGGAGAGATCTGTTGACTTGTTTTTTGTATGGCAAGTTTCGGATTAGAATTAAGTAATGCATGTAATTCGATTGCATTGCCTGTTATTATGTATTCCTCCAGTAAATCCTGATCCATTTTTTTAGGTATTAAATGAACTAAACATCTGTTTACCAATAATAAGAAAATTAAATAAAACGATGTATCAGATTTAGGCTATCTCAAATATTCTCAATAACATTATATTTGTTAATATTTAGCAAAATTTCGAATGCCCTTATTAAAAGGAAATCAATTCAGGAGTGGCAATTCTTTTCGCGATGAGCCTCAGCTTAAATCAGCTCCAAAGCCGCGTGCTCCAAAAGAAACAAACCAGGATCTGCCCAAGTTCAAGTTGAATGATGAAAGATTATTTAAGATAATCGGTCTGTTTTTTCTGATTGTTTCACTCTATTTCATGGTAGGCTTTACTTCCTATTTATTCACCTGGCAGGATGATCAGAGTTATGTAATCGATGCAAATGGTGGCTGGAGTAATTTGATGAAAACTCAACAGGAATTAACTGAATTGGGTCTGAACCAGCCTGCGGTTCAAAACTGGCTTGGTAAATTAGGGGCACTTTTGTCCCACCAGTTTATTTATGAATGGTTCGGAGTTGCTTCCTTCCTTTTTATCGGTGTCTTTTTTATTATTGGATATCGTATGTTATTTAAAATCAAAATTTTTTCTATTAAAAAAACTCTTGCATATTCTTTCTTTTTACTAGTTTTTACATCCATAAGCTTCGCGTTTTTCCATGCTTTTATCATTGATTATCCCCATTTTTTGGAAGGAGAGTTTGGATTCTGGACCAACCGCATGCTGCAAGCCCAGATAGGGGATGCAGGTACTGCCGGATTATTGGCATTTGCTGGTTTGAGCGTCCTGATTATTGCCTATAACATCGACTTTAAACTTCCAGAACGTAGTTCGAAACTTAAATATATTGTTCCTGATACTGGTGATGAATTAGAATTGGAAGATGAGGTCTTATATCCGCCTGTGGAATTTAATTTGCCTAATCGCGCCCGACAGGATACAGGGAATCTTAATACACAAAAGCTAAATCAGAATCTTCCTGCGACAGAAATGCTGAAAGAGCCTGAACCTGAAGAACATAGACCTGTAGTACTTAGCCCTGCCAAAAATGTGCCTTTTGAAACTTCCATGGCAGTTTCCAATGATCTGAAAGAATCGCCGCCACTCACCATAGAAAAAACTGAAGAAGATAAAAAATCGACTGAACTGATTGAGCAATTTGGCATGTATGATCCAACGCTTGATTTGTCAACTTATAAATACCCAACACTGGACCTGCTCGAAAACTATGGTTCTAACAAGATTGCCGTTAATTCTGAGGAGCTTGAGGCCAATAAGAATAAAATTGTTGAGACACTTAACCATTATAATATTGAGATCGATAAAATTAAAGCAACTATTGGTCCGACGGTCACCTTATATGAGATCATTCCTGCACCAGGTGTAAGAATCTCGAAGATCAAAAATCTCGAAGATGATATTGCACTGAGTCTCGCAGCATTAGGTATTCGTATCATTGCTCCAATGCCAGGAAAGGGGACTATAGGTATTGAGGTACCTAACCAAAATCCTGAAATGGTCTCCATGCGTTCTGTACTGGCAACGGAGAAGTTCCAGAATACCACCATGGATTTGCCAATTGCACTTGGAAAAACAATTTCGAATGAGGTATATATCGCCGACCTTTCAAAAATGCCGCATTTGCTGGTTGCAGGTGCTACTGGTCAGGGAAAATCGGTTGGTATCAATGCGATCCTGATTTCATTATTATACAAAATGCATCCATCACAATTGAAATTTGTGCTGGTAGATCCCAAAAAAGTAGAATTAACACTTTTCAGGAAGATTGAAAGACATTTTCTTGCCAAATTGCCTGGTGAAGCAGACGCGATTATCACCGATACAAAAAAGGTAATTACCACTTTAAATTCACTTTGTATCGAAATGGATCTGCGCTATGACTTGTTAAAAAACGGGCATGTCCGCAATCTGAAGGAATATAATCAGAAATTCATCAGCAGGAAGCTAAATCCTAATGAAGGCCATCGTTTTCTGCCATTTATTGTGCTTATCATTGATGAGTTTGCTGATTTAATGATGACTGCCGGCAAGGAGGTTGAAACACCAATTTCAAGAATTGCCCAATTAGCCCGTGCTGTAGGAATTCATCTGGTAATTGCTACTCAGCGTCCTTCAGTAAATATTATTACCGGAACGATCAAAGCTAATTTTCCAGCCCGACTGGCTTTCAGGGTATTATCTAAAATAGACTCAAGAACTATACTTGATAGCGGCGGTGCAGATCAGTTGATTGGCCGTGGAGACATGCTTTTATCTACAGGAAGTGACCTGATCAGGATACAATGCGCGTTTGTGGATACCCCGGAAGTGGAAAAAGTGTCAGAATTTATCGGTTCTCAACGCGGATATCCTTCTGCCTGGATGTTACCTGAATACCTTGATGATAACGCCGACTCTTCCGCAAAAGATTTTGATGCTTCCGACCGTGATCCGATGTTTGAAGAAGCTGCAAGGCTTATTGTGATGCATCAGCAGGGTTCTACCTCTTTAATTCAGCGAAAGCTTAAATTAGGATACAATAGGGCAGGCCGGATAATTGATCAATTAGAGGCTGCGCATATCGTCGGACCGTTCGAAGGGAGTAAAGCCAGAGAAGTTTTGATACCTGACGAATATTCTTTGGAACAGTTCTTGAACACGTTAAATAATGATGATTAATCAAATATAAAACCAAATGAAAAAATTATTTATAGCTGCATTTCTTGTTTTAAGTTCTGGAATAAGCGTGATGGCTCAGAGTGAAGTAAAAGCAAAGGAAATTTTGGCAGAAGTTTCAAAAAAGTACCGCAGTTATGACGTGATTAAGACTGAATTTTCATACACTCTCGAAAATCCGGAGGCTAAAATCAAGGAAACGCAAGCAGGAACCTTATTCGTAAAATCCAAGCTTAACAAATATAAGGTGATTTTGAAAGGACAGGAATTGATTAGCGATGGTAAAAGTCAGTGGACTTATCTAAAAGCAGATAAAGAAGTTCAGGTGAGTGAGGTAGATAATTCTGCAGATGCTTTGAACCCTGCTAAATTATTTACCATCTATGAAAAGGGTTTCAAATCTCTCTATACCAACGATACCAAGGTGAACGGGAAAATGGTGCATAACATTGATTTAAGTCCGACGGATACCAAACGCAGTTTTTTCAAGGTAAAACTGCAGATTGATAAATTGAGTAAGCAAATTGTGAATGCAGTAATCTTTGATAAAAATGGTAACCGCTATACCTATAGTATTAAGACCTTTACCCCAAATATTAAAGTACCTGAGTCAACATTTGCATTTGATGCCAAGCTTTATCCGGGTATAGAACTGGTGGATTTAAGATAAATACTAGAAAATTTTGTTAAAGGCTTCAAACTATAAATGTTTGAAGCCTTTTTTGTTATTTTTGAAATGTAATGACCTTAAGTTATACTCAGCATACACTTGATAAATTAGAAGCTCTAATTAAAACGCTCGGATTTAAGCTGCGTTATGAAAAGGGTAATTTTAAGACAGGCTCCTGTGTATTGGAACATGACCGAATAGTGATCGTCAATAAATTCTCAAATCTGGAGAGTAAAATTAATTCATTGGCTGAGCTGCTTCAGCGATCAGAGATTGACGAGAACCTGCTTGATGAGAAGCAAAAAGCATTTTTTTACTTATTGAAACAAACAAAAATAGAGCTTTGAAGATCACATTTTTAGGAACAGGAACCTCCCAGGGCGTACCGGTCATTGCTTGTGATTGCTCGGTTTGTACATCAAATAGTAAGCATGATAAGCGTTTGAGAGTATCTGTTCTGATTGAGGACCAGGGAAAAACACTAGTGATCGATGCAGGACCTGATTTTCGTTATCAGATGCTTAGGGCAATGGTGAAGCGGCTGGATGCGATTTTGTTCACACATGAACACAAAGATCATGTAGCCGGACTCGATGATGTACGTGCTTTTAATCATAAACAACAGACAGAAATTGATATTTATGCCCATATCCGGGTTCAGGAGGCCTTGAGGAAGGAGTTTCATTATATTTTCTCAGGTAATAATTATCCCGGAATACCCCGGTTAAAACTTAACACCATTGAAGAAAACCATACCTTTGATGTTTCGGGTATTTCTGTGATGCCGATATCTGTTATGCATTTCAAACTACCCGTTTTGGGTTTCAGGATAGGTGGCTTTACTTATATCACCGATGCCAATTCAATATCAGAAGAGGAAAAGCAAAAAGTAAGAGGCTCGGAACTGCTGGTGATCAATGCCCTGCAGAAAACAAAACACATCTCACATTTCACCCTGGATGAAGCACTGCAACTTGCAGTCGAAATTGGAGCAAAAAAAACCTATATCACACACATTAGCCACAATATGGGAAGCCATCGTGAAGTCTCCAAAGAATTGCCGGCAGGGGTTTTTCTGGCGTATGACGGACTGGAGATTTCAATTGATAGCTAAAGGGTTGAGAAAGATAGAAAGTAGATCAAAGCAGGATGTCATCCCGACTTAGGAGGGAACTTA
>CAMCTU010000146.1 GCA_945878525.1 Sphingobacterium thalpophilum | reverse complement strand
TGAAACCAATGGATAGCTATTTTTCATATCATGGTGTCCATGCTCAGAACTATCATATTTTCACTCCGGCTGAAGATAAAGATTGGGCAATGGTCTGGGGCAGTCAACCCTGGATTAAAGATTTGCCTTATGCTAATGCTGCTTATAATTATAACTTCAAATCGGGTGAGCCGGGACGATTAACTCTTGAATTCTGGATCACACCTTTTGATTATGCAGGTCCTGAAGGTGTTTCTAGAGCGGTTGAATCTGTTTTAACTGCGAATAAAGAAATTGGTCTAAGCTGGGCTATTCTTGATTATGACGACGTTAAAAAATCTACATACAATGGTTTTTGGAATCTAAGTAAGGTTCGGGAGATGTATGGTAATGCTACATACCTGCTTCCTTTCAGACTTATGCCATTGGAGCATCGATTTTTGAAACCAATAGATACAAAATGGTCTTTTGCTGTGACTGATATGAAACGTAGGATGGTTTCCTTCACTGATGAGTCTATCGGTGAAATTTCGACATGGAACTGGGACTTTGGTGATGGAAGTAGCTCAGACAAACAGCACCCGGTGCATTTCTTCCAGAAACCTGGGCAATATGTTGTGACTTTATCAATTAAGGGTCCTGCCGGTACCTCACGTTTGTCAAAAGTATGGGATGTTTCCTCAAAATAAATTGAATAGTTATAGCAAGCAATTTTTTAAATTAATAATCTATTAAACTGTATTTTTCAGAAATTATGTTCATTATCTTGTAAAATAACATTAGTTGTTGATCAGAATTTAATGAATTTTTATTCTTTGTATAATGAAGCAATCTAGTCGCCACACAAAAATGATCAAACTGAAACAATTCTCTCTTTCCTTCATTATTATTCTCGCTCTTTTTAGTGTTTCCTGTGAAAATACTGACCAAAAAAATGAATGGAGTGTTTACGGTGGAAGTAAAGAACGGATTCAGTATTCAGCCCTTGATGAAATGGATACGACCAATGTTGCTAATTTACAACTGGCATGGATTTATCATACTAAAGATGCAGAATCAAGTAGTCAGATTCAGGCTAATCCGCTGATAGTAGATGGAATTTTATATGGGGTTTCTGCCAAATTGAAGTTGTTTGCCGCGGATGCTCAAACAGGAAAAGAATTATGGGTTTTTAATCCGCTTGACTCAATGATGGTTGATATTCAGGGCAGACAAAGTTATGGATTGAATGCCTGCCGTGGTATTGCCCTTTACAAGCGTAAAAACAAAGAACATTTAATTTATTATACAGTGGGATCTTCTTTATTCTGTATCAACAGCATCACAGGTAAGCCTGTTACTGGGTTTGGGAAAAAAGGCCGAATTCCGCTTCACGATGGTCTTGATCTGGATAGGGATCTGTCTAATTTAAGAGTCACAGCAACTTCTCCTGGTGTAATTTATAAGGATTTAATTATACTGGGAACCAGTTTATCTGAAGAGGAGGAATCAGCTCCGGGGCATATCCGGGCTTATGATGTATTGACAGGGAAATTAAAGTGGATGTTCAAGACAATTCCTGGGCCTGGTGATGTAGGATATGATTCATGGGAAGACCCCGAAGCTCATAAATTTGTTGGCGGGGCTAATGCCTGGGGAGGATTAAGTCTGGATGAAGACAGAGGTATGGTTTTTGCCTCTACAGGAGCAGCAGTCCCCGATTTTTATGGTGGAAAAAGAAAGGGAGATAATCTTTTTTCAAATAGCATCCTGGCTCTTAATGCAGAAACAGGTAAATACATATGGCATTTTCAGGGTGTTCATCATGATCTTTGGGATTATGACTTTCCAACATCTCCTGTGTTGGTTTCATTGAACAAGGATGGCCAAAAATTTGATGCAGTGGTACAGGTTAGTAAGCAGGGGTTCATTTATATGCTGGATAGAGAAACCGGGAAACCGATATACCCAATAATTGAAAGGCCTGTTCCTGCATCTGATCTTGCAGGGGAACAAACCTCTGCAACCCAGCCATTCCCAACCGTACTTCCAGCTTTTGTGAGACAGGAATTCAGAGAATCTGATCTCAATAATATTATTCCCGACTCTTCCTATCAGGATCTGAAAAAAAGGTTTTTAAGCCATAAATCGGGTAAGATGTTTATTCCTCCAAGTGTGCAGGGAACAGTGGTTCTTCCCGGATTAACCGGTGGAGCAGAGTGGGGCGGACCATCCTTTGATCCTGCAAGTGGTTTACTATACATCAATGCAACAGAAATGCCCTGGGTTGTAACCATGATTGATACTTTGCTGGAAAAGGAGCCGAAATCTACTCAAACAAATTTGCAGGCAGGAAAAAGTATTTATGAAAAAAGCTGCAAAGGCTGTCATGGTGCTGATCTTAAAGGTTCCGGTAATTTTCCTTCCTTAGTCAATCTTCAAAAGAAGTACACAGAAGTAAAATTTAAACATATCGTAACTTCCGGTCAAAGAATGATGCCTGCCTTCAAACATTTTAGTGAAGAAGACAAAACCGCACTTGCCTCTTACTTATTGAATATCGAATCTAAACAAAAAACGATCTTTACTCAGGTAGCCAGATTGAGTAACCCTTTCTACCGCTCACCTTATCGTTTTGGAGGATATAAGCAGTTTTTGACAAAAGAGGGTTATCCCGGAATTAAACCACCATGGGGTACTCTGAGTGCAATAGACCTGAATACAGGGCGCCTGGTTTGGAAAAATACACTGGGCGACTATCCTGAACTGAAGGCGAAAGGTATTCATGCCGGAACAGAAAATTGGGGAGGACCGGTGGTAACTGCCGGCGGACTGGTATTTATTGCCGCTACACGGGATGAAAAATTCAGGGCATTTAATAAACATAACGGTAAACTCTTATTTGAAACTGATCTACCAGCCGGAGGATATGCAAGTCCTTCAGTTTACAAGGTGAATGGTAAACAATTTGTTGTCATCGCCTGCGGTGGAGGGAAAATGGGAACTAAATCAGCCGATACTTATGTTGCTTTTTCACTACCTGATAAATAAAATTTAAACCAAGAAATCAGTAATTTTAATAATAAACATTAAACATTGTTAATTAAACCATTATGGAAAGATCAACCTTTTTAAAATCCCTGGCTGGGGTGGGCGTAGGTACTCTCGGTCTGAATTCTTTGAGTTCCTGTAAAACAGGAGTTTCTGTAAGCTCTGTTGATCCGGATGTGATGCCTGCTCATATTTCTGGAGCTGCCTTGGATTTCAATAAAATCAGAGAAGATTTTCCTCGTACACGAGAGGAAGTTTATTTTGATAATGCATCAACTCACCCTATTAATATTTATACGGCTGCGGCTTTGCATCGCTATGCAGAATGGGCTAAAGATGATGTAGGGGAACCATGGTGGCCAAAATGGTCAGAGACCCGTCAGCAATGTAAGGATAGCTTTGCCAAACTGATTAATGCAGATCCGGAAGATATTGCCTTTGCAAGAACTACTGTAGAAGCCGAAAACAATATTCTGAATGGGATGGATTTGAAAGGTGGTAATGTGGTCACAACTGATCTTCATTATGCGCCAAGTATCTATGGTTATAAGATGCGTGAGAAGCGAGAGGGACTGGAAGTAAGAATCATTAAACATAATGACTGGAAGTTTGATGTTAAGGATTTTGAAGGCGTGATTGACAAGAATACCAAATTGGTAGCTATAACGCTTGTTTCCAATGTGAATGGTTTTCTGGTGAATGACGTCCGGGCGATCGCTGACCTGGCACATGAGAATGGGGCCTTGCTTTATGTAGATATTATTCAGGGTGTAGGTGCAGTACCGGTGGATGTTAAAGCCATGGGCATTGATATGGCTGCATGCTCTACCTTCAAGTGGCTAATGGGTAGTAAAGGTTTTGGGTTTATGTATGTCCGTAAAGATTTGCAGGATACCAAAGTGCTTCCAACGCAGCACCATGGTGGAATGAATTTTAATTATGGCGAGTGGACCGATACGCCAGACTCAGCATTAGGTGAATTTGTTTTCCAACCTACCACCGGTCCGGCCATGTATGAAGTCAGTTACCCCTCTTATGAAGGTGTTTCCTGCGCCATTACTTCCATGAAGTATATCCATACTTTAGGCGTTGAAAATATCCGTAATCATGTTCGAACACTAACCAGTCGCTTGGCAATAGAAATGCCAAAGATTGGATATCCTCTGATAACTCCCGAGGGCAATGAAAGTCCTATTATTGTATTCAAAGCGAAAGACCCGGATGCGGTAATGAAAAAGCTGCGTGCAGAAAAAATCAATGTGGCTATGCGATTTGGAAATAAATTGAGACTATCTCCATCGATCTACAATAATCAGGCAGATATTGATCGTCTGCTGGAAATACTTTCTTAAATCAGAAGGATTGTTCATTGAGATAGCCATAGGATAGAAAATTGAATTAAAGCAGGATGTCATCCCGACGCAGGATAGAACTTAGCGATTATAGATTAAACTTTTGCTCTAAAATCGAAGAGTTCATAGAAAACAAATCGGCAATTTTCACATCGAAAATTGCCGATTTATTGCATTTTAACCAGTCTGCAACTTAAATTCTTTTTAATGCTATATGCCATAATTCGCACTATTTGAAGTACTTTTAATTTCAATATTTTAATTCTTTTTTTGTGAGATTACCTTTTGAAATGATTGTTTTATATAACTTGTCATAATGAAAAATTACTTTGTAAATAATATTCGCTTCAAACCTAAAGTATCACTTTTTGTTTGCCTTACTTTTCTTATTCTGACAGATTCAGGATTGGTAAGGGCACAGTCTACAAAGCAGGGCGCAAAACCCAATATTATATTTCTGGCTATCGATGATTTAAATGACTGGATAAACCCTGCAGGTTTAGGAGGAGTACCCGGATTGAAAACTCCCAATTTAGACCGATTGAGGAAAATGTCCATGTCTTTTACCAATGCTCATATTCCATCACCTGCCTGTGCGCCTTCGAGGGTCTCAATCATGACTGGCGTAAGTCCGGCAAGATCCGGCATCACCGGATGGAAGCATCCAGACTGGCGTAAAGTTCCTGCACTAAGTACTTTGCTTACTATGGAACAGTTTTTTAAAGAAAAGGGATATAAAACCCTTGCAGGAGGTAAAATATATCATACTTTATCCCCTCCAAGAGCAACATTAAATCAATCAGAAGCCAAAGGGTGGGATTTTTATTATCCTAGCCTGAAAATTCCGATTCCATTCCAGGTCAGAGCTCCTGAAGAAGTTATTTCACCAAAAAATTTCAAAGGGGTACAACCTGAATATTTCACCTGGGGACCAATTGCAATGGATGATGATTATATGGCTGATTTTCAAATCACAGAATGGGCAAATCATGAGCTTGCACAGAAACATGATAAGCCTTTGTTTCTAGCTGTTGGATTAACTAAGCCTCATGATCCATGGGAAGTACCACAAAAATATTTTGATATGTACCCTTTGGCTAATGTTCCGGATCTGCCAATGAAAGAAGATGATTTAGAGGATGCATTTATCCATGGCCGAAGAGCACTTCATCGTTTTATAACTGATAATAACCAGCTTAAGAAAGTCATACAAGCTTACATGGCTACAGTGAGTTTTACCGATGCAATGCTGGGTAAATTTCTGGATGGTATGGAAAAATCAGGTTACCTGAATAATTCAATCCTGGTGGTATGGTCTGATCATGGAATGCATTTTGGGGAAAAGGAAAACTGGGAAAAATTTACACTTTGGGAACGTTCAACCAGAGCGCCAATGTTTATCATGGCACCAGGAGTTACCAAACCCGGCTCAACCACCCATGTTCCGGTTTCTATGATGGATATTTTTCCTACGCTTGCTGAACTTACAGGTGAGAAAATTCCTGAGTATTGTGATGGCGAAAGTTTGCTTCCTATGCTTAAACTGGAAAGATTTGCTCATAAACCGGCATTCACTGCTTATTTCATGAATGAACAGGGAGGGGCTAATTCAGGCGATGGTTATACTATTAGAACAATCAAGTACCGTTATATCTATTATCCCTTTATCAATTTTGAGGAACTTTACGACCATCAGGTTGATCCTAATGAATGGACAAATATCGCTTATAAAGCATCAAGCAAATCAATTATTAAAGAACAGCGAAGTTTATTGAAGGACAGGGTTCCGGAGCTTTCTTGGCCTGATACAGGACCTAAAGGATACACTATTGCTAAAGATGGATCAGTTAAAAAGGATGGATATGTTAAAATAGCAGATTTGAAGGAAATGAAATGGGGACTTTAAGATTGGCTTGTTTCAAGATTTTTAATGTGATAAAGTTTAGGCAATCAGCAAAGACATATTTTAATCTTTATTTGTGCTTGTTTTGCCTTTTTACTTGCTATGCTTGTAATCAGGATGGGAATACAGATTCAGCTGATAATAAACCTGCCGGGAATGATTCAGCCTATATAACACTGGAACAGATTCAGTTTAATGGCGATACATCCAAAAGCGGAATGGTTTCAATTCCCGGAGGTGAATTCATGATGGGTGCAGATAATGATCAGGCAGATCCGGATGAATATCCTAAGCATAAAGTAATTTTAGATCCGTATTGGATCGATCAGCACGAAGTAACCAATAATCAGTTCGCTAAATTCATTTCAAGTACAGGCTACATTACAACGGCTGAGCGTAAACCCGACTGGGAGGAATTAAAAAAACAATTGCCACCTGACACTCCAAAACCCGAAGAATCGCTGCTTGTTGCAGCATCATTGGTATTTTCCCCTCCATCAAAAGAGGTTGATCTGAATGATTATTCCCAATGGTGGGTCTGGATGCCTGGTGCAAGCTGGAAGCATCCCGAAGGTCCAGGAAGTAGTATTGATGGTAAGGGAAATTATCCCGTAATCCATGTGAGCTGGGATGATGCCATGGCTTACTGCAAATGGGCTGGAAAGCGTTTGCCAACAGAAGCAGAATGGGAATTTGCATCGAGAGGCGGATTGTCCAATAAAATTTACCCTTGGGGAGACGAGCATATTAATAAGGGAAAGGCTAAAGCAAATACATGGGAAGGAAGCTTTCCTTACAAAAACACTGCATATGATACTTTCATAGGTATTGCACCTGTCAAATCATTTACACCTAATGGTTACGGTTTGTATGATATGGCCGGTAATGTTTGGGAATGGTGTTTTGATAAGTACCGAAATGATTATTACCAGAGTGTAAATAATCCCGATGGAATAACAAACCCCAAAGGCCCGGCAGATAGCTTTGATCCTGACGAACCATATACTCCAAAAAGGGTTTCAAGAGGTGGTTCTTTTATGTGTAATGAAAGTTATTGCTCAGGTTATCGTGTTGCCCGCAGAATGAAAAGCTCTCCGGATTCAGGAATGAGTAATCTGGGTTTCAGATGTGTCAAATAATATTAAAAGATGAATTAC
>CAMCTU010000145.1 GCA_945878525.1 Sphingobacterium thalpophilum | reverse complement strand
GATATCTTAATTCTCAATTCTCAACTCTCCACTCTCAATTTAAACCCTGCTATTTCCAAGTGTTTCCAAAAATCCGGGTAAGATTTCTCGACCACCAAATGATCTTCAATTTCAAGTTCCGGAATAACCAGGGCAAGTGGAGCAAAAGCCATTGCCATTCTATGATCGTCGTAGGTTGAAATTTTGATATTTTTATCCAGATTAAGTCCTGAACTGTCTAGCTTGTACGTCTGGTTCTTTTCAATCAATCTTACTCCGATCTTTAACAACTCAGTTTGAAGTGCATTTACGCGGTCGGTTTCCTTGATTTTCAAAGTCTCTAAACCAGTGAAGGTAGCATCATGCCCCAGGGCAGCACAGCAAACGATTACTGTCTGTGCCAGGTCTGGACATTCCTTAAAATCAAAGATCTTTCGCTCTAATTTCTTAGGTTCTTTGAATAAGCAGACACCACCATCTTTAAATTGTGAGCGTATTCCAAAGTTTGCCATAATCTCAGTAATCATGCTATCTCCCTGCAAGCTATATCCGTTCAGTCCCGGAAGGAAAAGCTGAGCCTCTTCAGATAATGCCGCAATTGCATACCAGTAGGAAGCCGCACTCCAGTCGGGCTCCACATTGATCACAGATTTATTGAAAGACTGTTTTTCGATAGTGATTACATTGTCTTTCCAGTAATGACTGATGCCAGCCTGTTCCATCATAGCCAAAGTCATCTCAACGTATGGTTTTGAAGTTAATTCGCCCTCAATCACAAGATTCAAGCCTTGATCAAGCTTTGGTGCGATAAGCAACAGAGCAGAAATATACTGACTGCTTATATTGCCTTTTATACTCACCTCTTTAGTTTTTTGATTTAGAGGTCCTTTAATTTTTAAAGGTGGAAATCCTTCTTTTTCAACATATTCAATATCTGCACCCAAGGTTCTTAATGCGTCAACCAGAATCCCGATTGGACGTTGTTTCATTCGTGCAGATCCTGTCAGCGTACGTTCAGATTCTTTCACCGCATAGAAAGCAGTTAAAAATCGCATGGCTGTTCCGGCGGGACCAATATCCACTACTTTTTGGGAATCATCTTTAAGGATATTATTTAAAGTGACTGTATCAGCTGCGTCAGAAATATTGTCTATCCGTACTTCACCATTACTCAATGCCTGCATGATCAAAGCGCGGTTACATTCGCTTTTTGAACCGGTAAGAGGAACGGTGCAGTTCAGTTTTTTAGAAGCTGCTGATATTTTTATGCTTGATGAACTCATTATTATTCAACATTCACTTTATCATTCATTATTTCAGTCTGCTTGCGGATAGATTCACTATGGATCAATTCCAGAAGTTTGCCAGTAAAATTGAGATCCAGCTTTAAAGCCTTTGCAAATGCACTGCGTTTATTCATAATATGGTCCCATCGGTTTACCTGTAAGATGGTTACTCCATTATCGCGTTTGAATTCTCCGATTTTTTGAACTACCTGCATTCTTTCGGCTATTTTCTGAATAATCTGATCATCAATTTTGTCAATACTGGTTCGCAGATCCGCCAATTTATCCGTAAATTCTTTGTCTTTACTTTCGGGCTTACGCAAGGTAAGTAATTCCATTAATTCTGACAGGGCTGCAGGAGTTAGCTGTTGTTTGGCATCAGTCCATGCCACAGAAGGGTCAAGGTGAGATTCAATCATCAATCCCTGCATATCTAAATCAAGGGCTTTTTGAGCAACATATTGAATTAATTCACGGTTTCCGCAAATATGGCTTGGATCATTGATGATTGGAAGCTCAGGACATAATGTTTTTAACTGTATGGCCAGTTCCCACATTGGTTCATTTCTGAATGCTGTTTTTTCAAAGGAAGAAAAACCCCGGTGGATAGCAGCAAGTTTAGTAATACCTGCGTTATTAATACGTTCTAATGCACCTACCCATAACTGAATATCAGGATTAACAGGGTTTTTTACCATCACTGGGATATCAACACCTTTCAGTGCATCCGCAATTTCCTGTACTGTAAATGGATTTACTGTAGAGCGTGCACCTACCCAAAGTATATCAACACCGGCAGCCAGCGCTTCTTCAACATGTTTTGCATTAGCAACCTCCACTGCAGTAGGAAGACCGGTTTCTTCTTTAGCCCTTTTTAACCAGGTTAAGCCAATACTTCCGATACCTTCAAATTCTCCGGGACGCGTACGCGGTTTCCAGATTCCAGCTCTCAAGACAGAAACTTTTCCTGTTTTTGCCAGTAAATGTGCGGTAGCCAACAACTGATCTTCAGTTTCAGCACTGCATGGCCCTGCAATTAATAAAGGCTCGTGTTTAGTTTTTACCCAAGTGTTTAAGGGCTGTAAATTTAAATTTAATTTCATCGTTTTAATTTTTAGTCTGGAAAAGGATTCCGGGATTTATATTTATATCGTTTTTAATTGTTTTTTGCTTATTCAGTTTAAACTTTATCGTTTTTTACATACTCACCCATGATATTGAAGTTAATGGTATGTTTCAGAACCTGCCGGATAGCAGAATCGTAATCTGCCTGGTTTTTCCATTCAATATCGACATAGAAATTATATTCATTTCGTTTCCCCAGCACCGGCATTGATTGAATCTTGCTCAGATTAATTTTGTGAGTTGCAAAGATATTAAGTACATCTGCCAGAGATCCAACAGAATTTCCTACCTGAAAGCTTAGGGAAGCCTTGTTTACTTCAACATTTTCAAGAGGTTTATTTGCTAAGATTAAGAACCGCGTGAAGTTTTTCTTATTTGATTCAATTCTCCTTTCCATTACTTCCAGATCATATAGTTTAGCGGCGAGCAGATTTGCAATAGCTACTGTATCTGTGAGGTTTTCTTCTCTGATTTTTTTAGCACAAGCTGCTGTATCACTGCTTTCAACGACATTTAAATGAGGAAATTCCTCGAAAAAATCACTACACTGACGAATTGCTATGGGATGCGATTGTACAAATTTTACATCTTCGAATTTTACACCAGGAAGTGCCAGTAAGTGAAGCTGTATTGCAAGATAGACCTCACCTACAATGGAGAAATTGTACTCTCTGAGCAAGGTGTAATTTGGCAGAAGGCTTCCGGCAATCGAATTTTCAATGGCCATGACCACGAAGTCGGCCTGTTTATTTTTAAGAACCTCACAGGTTTTTTTGAATGATTCACATTCAACGGGCTCAATATCAGTCCCGAAGAATTTAAATGCGGCCTCTTCATGAAATGAAGCTCGGATTCCCTGAATAGCTACTCGTTTTTTTTGCATTTAATTTAAAATAAAAAAAGTCCCTGCTTGTGGGCAGGGACTTTTTGCTAATTTCTATATAAAGATTTATTGCATATTTTCCCCGCTTTTACCTGGATAGTAAAAATAAGCGAAGTAATATGTGGTTATCTTTTTCATTTCTTTGATATTCAAATGTAGTATAAAATTTATTTCTGTCAATAGTAAAAATAAATTATTTTACGGATAAGCTATTTTTTTGCATTTTTTATCACTAGTGTCCGGGGAACTTTTAATTATAAAATAAAAGATCAAATTTTTAGCTCATAATTATGCTCTCTACTTTTCCTGCAGCAGAAAAGTAGCAAAATGCCGCCGCTGCACCTGATGCTATAAAAGTTAATGCTTTGGCTTGGACTGTGCCTGCCGCACCAGCTGAGGCGGAAAAAAGGTTAACGGAGATTTTGTGCTTAGGCCAAAGCTTATCAACAGTCCTGATGTTTTAGGTAGAATTTTGCAGATTTCAAGGCAGTGAAACTATAAAAAATTATGTTAAACTTAAAGGGGCGCTTGCTATGTATCGGATTCTTAAAAACATACTTCTTATAATGTAAAGGACTATTTTATCTGAAATTTTATTTTAACCGGACAACAGTGAAAATCAATATTAAATGTACTTTCTTCCCTTCAATTTGTAGATATCCGATACCACTTGTTTTAAAGCCGTCACAACACAGTCTCCAATTCGAATTCCTTTTTCAGCGGATGATTTAGTCGGATCACCGTAAACACCATTAGGTGTCAACTCCTTCATTGTGCGATAAAAGGAAATTTTGGGGCCAGTTAACAGATCTCCATCAACAGCAGGAAATGCCCATTCATTGGCTCCCTGTTTGATCAGGGATTCATGAACCAAATGCGGAGCGATAACTTTCATTAACGAAGTTTCAAATTCGCAGGCATGACCTGTTCCTCCCGGACCTGTTTCGGTGATTTTCAAAAGTTCTTCTTTCGCTACATTCCACCAGGAAGCACCAAGGATATGAGCATTCGGGTTTGCGTATCCAAGCTGTTCAATAATGACCTGCATGATGCCCTGATTTCCACCATGACTGTTCAGCAGAATAATATTATAAAACCCGTGATTTAAAACAGACTGAATCATTTCCTTAACAACGGAAGAAAATGTGTTATGACTCAGCGTAAGAGTTCCGCAGAAGCCCATGTGATGATCAGAACAGCCTACAGCAACAATTGGAAGAATCAGGATTTTGTCTCCAATCTCTTTATTTAACAGGCTTGAAAAATGTTCACCGATCATTCGATCTGTAGCTACAGGCAAATGTGCGCCATGCTGCTCAATGGCAGCAATGTTCAACAGAACCGGAGTCTGTTTATCAAGTGCAGCAAGCTGCCCGGATGTTAATTGATCCCAATACATAAATTTTCAGATTAGGAAAACAGATCACATAGTTCTTTTATTCTGTGATTTGTTTTGTGTTAAATTAATAAGTCGCCCTTCCACCTGAAAGATCGAAGGTAAAAGCAGTAGAAAAACTCGCCTCGGGTGATACAATAAAAGCTGCTACAGAAGCAGCTTCCTCTAAAGTACCGCAGCGCTTCATTGGAATTTTATCTGTCATATATTTAACCTGCTCATCAGGCAGTGATTCAACCATAGCGGTGCGAATTACAGCAGGGGCAAGTGCATTGATTGTAACACCTGTTTCGGCATATTCCTTACCCTGAACTTTAGTCATTCCAATTACAGCTGCTTTGGATGTGGAATAGGCCAGCATTCCTGCATTTCCTTCCTTACCAGAAATCGAAGCAATATGAAGAACCCTTCCATAATTATTCTTCAACATCCTCGGCAGTACATGTTTAGAGGTATAAAATGAACCCATGAGGTTTACATTCATAACCAACAGCATGTTATCAGCCTCAACTTCATGACTCAGAATATTAGTTTTTCCAACTATACCGGCACAATTGACAAGAATATCAATACGGCCAAAACGGTCGTTTACCTTTTGAATACATTCTGAAACTTCTGCTTCATTGGTGATATCTAAAATATAAATATCAGACTCACCTGCCAATAAGTTTCTTGTCTTTTCTAAACCATTGGTATCCCTGTCAAATAACGCAAGTTTCACACCTTTCTTTGATAGGTTCAATGCGATAGCTTGCCCTAAACCGGAAGCAGCTCCTGTAATAATTCCAACCTGATCTTTAAATTCAATTTTCATTAGTTTATCACTTGTTTTTTAGTGGTAATAAAGCTTACATGGGCTAAAATTTTGTCTTTTTGTCTGCCTGTATCAGGCAGAGTAAAACGAAAGCTCATGCAGGTTTCATTTAATTATTATTTTCTATTATTATTCTCCCTCATTCAAGAGGCTTTGATTATTATACATTTTTTTCAACTAATTCGTTTAAACTAACTGCACCTGATTTTCTGGTTAGTAAATGAATTATTGTCCAGGCAAACAAATAGGTCAATCCACAAATTATAAACAGCAGATTATATCCTCCGATTAAATTGCCAGCAGACTTATAACTGTCCAGAATATACCCAACGAATAATGGAAATAACATACCCCCTACTGCCCCTGACATAGCTCCTATTCCGGTGACTGAACTAACTGCCTGTTTAGGGAAAAGATCCACAACTAAAGTAAAAATATTTGTACTCCAGGCCTGATGTATCGCCAGAGTAAAACTTAGGATCCCAACCACCATCCAGGCATTTGTTGCATACTGAGCGGAAAGTACGGTTAATTCCAGAATTGCAAAAATAAAAAGGGCAGTTTTTCTTGCTTTCAAGGTCGGCCAACCTCTTTTAATAAGCAAAGATGAAAAATAACCGCCTCCAATACTTCCTAAAACGGTCATGGTATAAATTATCATCAATTCCGGACTTAAATTCGACATATTCAGCTTGAACGTTGAAGCAAAATAAGAAGGAAGCCAAAACATAAAAAACCAATAAATTGGATCAAGCAATATCTTACCGGTAATAAAAGCCCAGGTCTGAGGATACGTAAAAAGTTTTAGCCACTTGATTTTTACAACTTCTTCCTGAGCTTCAGCAGCCAGTTTTTGCCCATCATGAATATAATTATACTCTTCTGCCGTTAATCGTTTATGTTTCGATGGAACATCATAAACGAATATCCATACCAAGAGCCAGATAAAACCAACAGATCCCGTAATAATAAACACTTCATGCCAGCCATAGTTACTCAAAATCAAAGGAACAATTAGAAGCGCTATGATTATACCAAAACTGGTACCTGCATTAAATAATCCTGTCGCTAAAGCCCTTTCCTTTCTAGGGAACCACTCTGCAATTGTTTTCATCCCTGCCGGTACATTCCCTGCTTCAGTGAGCCCCAAGCCAATTCTGGCCAATCCAAAGCCCGTAACACTTCTGGCCGTTGCATGCAGCATTCCCATAATACTCCAGGCTGCTACAGAAATGATATATCCCGGCTTTGTTCCTATGCGATCAATGAACCAGCCCCAAGAGATCAATCCAACTGCATAAGCTCCGGTAAAGGCCATTACAAGAAATGCAAAATCTGTTTCAGACCAGCTGAATTCAATTTCGAGAGTTGGCTTTAATAAACCGAGAATTTGTCGGTCAAGGTAATTGATCGTAGTGGCCGAAACCAAAAGGGCTAATATGATCCAGCGGTATTTTTTTATTTTTCGACCCGACATGAAATTGCTTATTAATTGTTTTGAAAAAAATGAACAGTGTAATTCTTAGAATAGCCGACTCATTGCTGAGCCGGCTAAGCATCAAGGTTAAAGCAAAATCTTAAAGATTCAGTTTCTTTCTTCCCAAATCTGTGAGCAGATTAACGCTCCACAATGGATACCATGTTTGTTCCATGATTACTTTTTTAACACCAGTTACCTCATAAAGTGCTTCCATCATTGTTTTAGAAAGAGTAGCATGTACAACATTTGAGCTATGGGTAAAATAAGCTCCTAATGGTCTACCTCTATGCGGCATAGCCAGGGTTACTTTTACCACACTTCCTCTGACTGCTATATCATAAACCATTCCAAGGTCAACGATGTTAATGTTAGCCTTGTATAACTGCGGATCAATGACCGTTTCTAAAGCTTTCCATAATAAGGCTTTATCAATCGGACTGTCCTGAGCTTCTGAAGCACGGGCTAAACGACCAGGACTTTCTTTGGCCATAATTCCCTTTGGAAGTTCAGACCCTGCCCTGCTTAAAGGATTGAGTAGTTCCTGCCTTAAATTTTCAATCCGCACTGTATCATCCTTTAGAGTAAAAGGTAT
>CAMCTU010000144.1 GCA_945878525.1 Sphingobacterium thalpophilum | reverse complement strand
AAACAGGAAAAGAAACCTTATTTCTGGGCGGGACTAAAGTTTTTTAATGTTTATGGACCCAATGAATATCATAAAGGACGTATGGCTTCTGTAATCTTCCATACTTTCAATCAGATCAAAAAAACCGGGGCCATGAAATTATTCAAATCTCACAATCCCGAGTTTAAGGACGGCGAACAAATGCGGGATTTTGTTTATATCAAAGACGTGGTCAATGTTTTATATTTCCTGATGCATCACCGTAAAGATTCAGGTATTTATAATCTGGGCACTGGCAAAGCACGAACTTTCCTTGACCTTGCCACACAAACCTTCCACGCTATGGATACACCGGTTTCCATCTCATTTATTCCTACACCGGAAGATATCCGTGAAAAGTATCAGTATTTTACAGAGGCAAGCATGGAAAAGCTAAGGTCAATCGGTTATAGCCTTGAATTCTATAGTTTGGAAGAGGGTGTTCATGATTATGTGAAAAATTATCTCTCAGCGAACAAATATTTATAGATCGATCTGTCTGTTGAGTTTATCATTCTGCTAAAACTACAAAACTGCGAATTAATGTTTTATGGTAAAATCAATGTTGATAATGCTGGAAACTCAACAAATATTAAATAGACTAGGAAGATTGTGTCAAATGCAAAAGAGAGAGAATATTGTTAAAACAAATTCTCTCTCTGTAAAAAACCTATGGTATCAATTTGACATTGGTTTCTGTTACTATAATCTCAGTTTTTCTCTTTTTTTCACCATCAAAATGCTGAATCACAACAGTGATTGAGTCACCAGAATCGCGATTTTCGATGATTTTAGGATATAAAAATGGACCAATCGAAAATAATTTATGATCTGGTTGTTGATCAAAGTGCGCAACACATAATAAAATGTTGTACGAAGTCTCATCTGTCTCTGGCATATTCGCACTTCCTGATCCGTTCGAGGTTAAAAATGTCCTCAAGTATAATTTGCTTCCAGCGAAAGGCTTATAACTATCAATTGAGCCAATCAACTTGACTATTTCTAACTGAGTAATTTTGGTGACATTAATTGATTGACAAAAGCTCATCGTTGCAAAGAGCAAGCAGGGGATTAAGATTAATTTTTTCACAAAACAAATTTTCGTTTACAGAAACTATACAAAAGCTAATTTCTGTTGTGCTGAATAATTAATTTTCGTAATCACAGGAAACTCCACAGACAGAAAGAGTTTGTTTTCTACAACTTTTTAGGCTGATTCTTATTAGCCTTTTCGGCTTCAGTTCTCTTATCCGGCTGGTAAATAGCTCCTGTTGCAAAATCCACTATTGCTCCCGGCCAGAATAATATTATATCTGCTATCAAGGCAGCTGCACGAACCTTACGTGAAGGTTCACCATCCAGAGGCTTCCTTCTTTGGTATTCAGTTACTTTGCCTCCAAGAATGGTAGCACAAGAATTCAAAGAAAGGACAAAAATTAATAATAAGAGGTTTAGGATCAGTCTCTTCATTGCTGAATGATTAATGGTATCTATATAGGGTTCATTGTCTTGATATAAAAATAAAGAATATCTATAAGTCCTCCCATTATGTCTATAAAGTTTTATCCCCAAAAACAATGAAGTTTATCTTCTTCAACTAGTTTAGTGAATTCTTTGATCGTCTTAACAACTGGTTTGGGTGTGTAACTATGCCACTTTAAGTCCGCCCGCCGCCAAAATACTTTCAAATGGTTTTTAGCTTTCACAAAGGTTGTCTTAGCAACTGGATAATGATAAATAATTTCCGGTTTATTCCATTGAGGTCTTATTTCAAAAATTATAATTGATTGTCCATCAATAGTATAACAGATATCCAATTCTTTCCGGACATGCTCTGGAGGTCTGATTTTTGACATGAAATTTTCAAGTGCCTCAATTACGTCTAATGTTTGTAGCGTTTCAATGGCCATTATCCAAACAGTTTTTTTGTAACTCGAATTTAGGGCTAAATCTGCAGATAATCATAAACGAATTATGAGAAACTTAATGATGTAATTGCGATGTTCCTAAAAATAAGTTCAGGTCTCTTGTTTTATTATTCTCAAGGACAAATTGTCCTCGATTTTGTCCTTGATTTCTTCATTAATATTTCTCATCAAAATCAGCAAAAGTTTTTTCAAGCATTAGTATTTTGACAAAAACAAAGTAAAAAATGTATTTTTAACTCTGTATGGCAGACAAAGCATTCATAACACCAAATGTTCTAAAATGGGCAAGAGAATCGGCAAGAATGACCGAAGAAACTGCTGCTGCCAAAGTTTCTGTAACAGTTGAAAAGTTTAAAGAATGGGAATCAGGTACAAACCAACCAACTATCAGACAAGCACAAACATTAGCTAAAGCGTATAAAAGGCCATTTGCCTTATTTTTTCTGCCCGAAATCCCTCGTGACTTTCAGCCATTACAAGACTTTAGAAAATCAGGTTCAAAAGCATTAACAACTTCTTCAGTTTTCATAATTCGGGAAATTCAACAAAAACAAGCCTGGATTAGTGATGTATATTCAGAAAATCAGGAAGAAAAATTACCTTTTGTAGGTCGCTTTACTATAAATGACAATCCGCAAAAAGTAGCTCAGGACATCCTTAAAACATTAGAAATCAATCCTGCGAATTACAAATCTGATAATCCAATAAAGGAATGGATCGATGCCGCAGAAACAAAGGGAATTTTCATTTCGAGGACAAGTTTTATACACTCACGACTTAAATTAGATTCCGAAGAATTACAGGGATTTGCAATTGCTAACCATTATGCTCCTTTCGTTTTTGTAAATTCAGAGGATTGGAATGCACCACAACTTTTTACATTAGTTCATGAACTGGCCCATATTTGGATTGCGGAGACCGGAATTTCAAACGAGGTTGAACCAGAATTAAAACATAAGAGCAAATTTCATCCTGTTGAATTATTTTGCAATGAAGTAGCCGCTATTGCGCTAATGCCAAATGAAATTGTTTTAGCTTTTGATTCTTCTTCATTTTTAAGTTCAAAAGAGGTTTTCAAAGTTGCCCGGCAATTGGGAGTAAGTTCATTTGCATTATTAGTTCGGGCTTTAAATCTCAATATTATTTCAACTCCTGCTTATCACAAAATTAAGGGACAAGCAGACATTGATTATGCTGACTATTTGAAAAGAGAAGCAGAAAAGAAAGCCCGACAAAAAGAGAAGGATAACAAAGGGGGGCCAAATTATTTTTTGCTTCAATTAAATAGAAATAGCAGATTATTTACTCAAACTGTATTAGACGCCTTTCGGGGTGGATTTATAGAGCCAACATTGGCAAGTAATCTTTTAAATGTTCAGGTTAATAAATTTCAGAAACTAGAATCCCAATTGATTAGGTGAGTACAAAGGCAAGCAAATATTGTTTAGATGCCAATGTGCTAATTCAAGCTTGGCAAAAATATTACAATCCAAAGTTTTGCCCTGATTATTGGAATATTTTGATTGACCTTGGTAAACAAGACAAGATTTTCATTCCAGAATTAGTATCCGAAGAAATTACAAGAACCGAAGACGACCTTTCTAAGTGGTTAAAAGGAAGTAAAATTCCCATCAGGAAAATTACTGAGCCCGTAACAGTCTGCCTGCAAAAAATTTATACGTCAAACCCTATTCATCTAAGTTTGGTTGACAATACAAAAGCCCGCTCACTGGCCGACCCCTGGGTAATAGCACATGCCATGCATGAAAACGCTATTGTAGTTACAAAAGAAGAAAAGATAACTGCCTTAAACTCTAACAGAATAAAAATCCCAAATGTTTGTGAAAATATGGGTTTAAGATGGATAAATGACTTTCAGCTCATTGAAGAACTGGACATCAAATTCAATTGCTCCTTAAACTAACAATGAGAATCTCTCTGTCTTTATTACACAGATTTATCGTAGTATTCCATATTCCATCAAATTTACTTTGTGCTCTCTTCTACGATAGCAATCTCTTCTTCACTTAAATCATAAAGCTGGTAAACTAATTGGTCGATATCTTTTTCTATTTCATTAGGTATGCCTTCTAAATTGCCAGACTTAATTGTGATGATTTGATCTACTAATTCTGAAATTTTAATTTGAGTTGATTTTGGGGCTTTTGGAATAGGTAACTTTCTTATGTCACCAAGTGTAATTTGAGTAAAATCATCCTTTTTAGCTGATCCTGAATTTTTTGTTTTATAAAATGAAATTAGTTTTGAGTTCAATAAACTCAGAATATATTTATAGTCAAAATCACTGTCTGTAAGTTTTATTATGTAAATATCTTTCTTACATACAAATTCTTCAGTTACGTAATTTGCCATTAATCTAAATTGACGATTAATTATTCTCCTTACTAAAATCCTTTCTCCTATAAAAAAATCATAACTTTTAGGTTTTTCTTTAATATCCTCATCGTACTTTAAAAAACAATACTTTTCATCTGTTGAGTATCTGTTTAGATTTCCAATGAAAACTTTTTTAAAGTCTTGTTCCGGAATTACTGAATAACTTGTTTTATCCGCTAAGATTCCTCTAGCTGTCATTGAAATATTTTCAAGCTTATTGGGGATTGAGTCAAGCTTCTGAAAAATGGTACTATCTCCCTCATTTAAATTTATTTTTAAATCTTCACTGTATACCCAACTTTTTTTATTTAATAATTTAAAATCAATTTTTTCTAGTCCGTTTGTTTCAATTTTTTCTTTAGGATTAAATTCGAAAACCAAACTTTCATCTACTGCATCATTTTTAAAAAAATAGATTCCTGTATCAACGTATGCATCTATAAATATATCATAGGGAAGGTTTATAGCTTTTACTAATGAAAAATTATGAGTAATTAATTTTCTTGTCTTAAGATATTTAGATCCTGTTAGCCAAGTGATTGGTATTATTAAACCGACGTTTGATTTTATTCTTGATATATTTTTTGAAAGTTCTATGAATAAAGTATAAATATCATCTGATGTAGAGAAATTTCTTAAATAATATTCTTTTTCATTAATATCAGATTTCACTCCATACGGCGGATTCCCAATCACCACATCAAAACCCACAAAAACCCCTTCTTCATTCAGCACTTCCGGAAACTCAAAACGCCATTCAAAGGCATTTTCATAGATCTTATTGGATTTAATTTCCTCAATTTCGCTTTCCAGTTTTTTGGTCTCCTGGATAAGTGTTTCCATTTTTTTATTCCAAAAAACCTTTTCCTTAGTACTCATTGCAAAAAGTTGCGGCTGATTGGTCATTTGAAACAGTTCGCCCGAGGCTTTTCTGAGTTTCTTTGCTTTGGGGTCGTTCAATGAAATCTCACTTCTGAAATCTGATTTGATATCGGCTATCAGTTTTTCCATTTCCCGCTTTTGCTCCTTGCTTTCGGCATTGCGGTAGGTGTCGACAGCCAGGCGGTAGCTATTAATAGACCATTTGCTCTTTTTGAGCGCCTGGCTAAGGTCGGCATCAATCGCAAAACGGCTAACCAGGGAATTTCCGTATTTGATATTGATATCAATGTTTGGAAGGGTTTCCAGTTCTGTGGCGTTTTTATAGTAGGCGTTTTTCAGAAGCTCAATCCACAGTCGCAGACGGCATATTTTTACCGAATTGGGATTGATATCCACCCCAAAAAGGCAATTTTCAATGATGGTTTGCTTCTCATGGAATAAGGTCTCCTGTATGCGCTGGCTTTCTTTATTGTTAGGGCTGTACTCAAATAGTTCGCCTTCCTCATCAGTCACGATCAGCTCATCGTTCACTACTTCCACCTGATATTCTTTGAGTCGCCTGCCCTCACGGTCCTGCAGAATTTTCAGGTCGTTCTTCACCGCAATCATCTCATTCAATGCCGATACCAGGAAATGCCCTGAACCAACCGCTGGATCGCAAATTTTTATGCTGTTGACAATCTCGTTTGCCTCTTTGCGGTCTTCAATCTTATCGTAAATCTCATCTAAACCCGCACAATTCCAATTCTTTGTTTCGTTGAATTTTTGAACTACTGCCTTGCGAATCGTTTCGCGGCACATATACATGGTGATGAAGCCCGGGGTGAAGAAGGAACCGTCTTTATAGCCGTTTATCTTCTCGAAGATCAAACCCAGCACCGAGGCATTGATCAGTGATTTATTATCTTCCTGAATTTCCTCCGAACCTTCGCTGCTAAAGTCGTAAGCATTCAGAAATTCGAACAAGTATTCAATCGTAGAGATAGTTCCTGTTCTTTTCTTTCCCTGCTCGTTCTTCAGAACTGTGGAGGAAATAATCGGAATGGTCTTTTCATTCTTCAGGTTGCTGATAAACAAGGTATTATGCTCCAGTTCAGTTGGCTCAAAAAGTGAAGAGTTAAGATATGGGACTTTCTCAAAAAGTAGTTTTACATCCTGGTTCCGCTCATCGTATTTCTTCGCCAAAACCTGAAAAAACAAACTATTCAGATCATCAAAGTCTTTAATTTTGTCGCGATTAAGAAAGGAATAAGATGGATCTCCTTTATGATAGGTGATGAGCTGGGCTTCCAGCAATTTCAAAAATAAGATCCGGTTGATCCAGGTAATGGAAAGTTCCAGACCTATATTGAACAGGCGCTCCTGTGTGGTACTGCCATACTGACTTAGGCGTTCCAGCCTGCTTAACTTATCAAGGCTGTCTAATTGGATAATCGCATCTTCCAGAATACTGCCCGAATTTCGTTCGCCTTCCTTGTTGCGGGTGATGAGCTTTTTACCCCCATCTTTGGTTTCCGTTAAGCCGATGATATGCAATAATTCACTATAAAATCGCTTATCAAGGCTGTTGCTGTCGTTTGTGAATGGAAGTTTGAGCAAATGCTCAGGCGATAAAAGTTTAAATAAAGCGATTAGCGTATTATCGTCGGCCTTATCGGAATTCCGAAGCGGTTTTTGATAGTCTTGAAGGTTAAAATAGGTAAATTCAATCTCCGATTTAATATCGGCAATAAAAGGCTCTGCGACCTGCTTGTAGAAAAAATCAGTCTTAGTCTCGGCTAAGCGTCCGGCTTCAAATTCCTGAAATTGTTTGACCAGGTTTTTATTTTGAGCAAAAAGCCGGTCGAAAATGGTAGCATCAAAAATGAACCATTCATGGATATTGGTAATGACAAGGTGTTTTACTTCCAGATTCTTATGAGTGATTCGCTCACGAAGATAATAGAGCACCAATTCCTGGAAAGCCTTTGCATTCAGCTTAGTCGTACTGACCATCTCGCTCTTATTGGTTGGTTTTTTGGCTTCAATGATTACCCCAACACTCGTTTTAGATTCAGGACCGTTATGAACTACCAAATCATTTCGCCCTTTGGTATTTATGAAATGATTGAGTTTGTAATACGTGTCTTTCAAAAAATCAGAAACCAGATTTTTATGAAATTCTTCAGACTCCGTGTCATTAGTTCTGTCGAGAAGCCGGATAAGATTAGTTTTGAAACCTTCAATTTCAGCCCTGCTCGGTTTTACTTTTAAAAAAGCTTTATTCAAAGCCTTTTTTGGTTTCAATTTATTTGTACCCATAATGCTTTGCCAATTTCAATGGCTCATTTTAAAGATAAAGAATGATTACAAGTCCTCCCTAAGGTTGACCGAATTTTTCACACTTAAACGTGAAGAAATTCCTGAGGCAATGACTGAAACGATCAAAACGGTAGCAAATACGAGGAAAAAATCGGTCAACTTGATTCCTACAGGATAATGATCAATGATCATGTT
>CAMCTU010000143.1 GCA_945878525.1 Sphingobacterium thalpophilum | reverse complement strand
GCATAAATACCCTGTCCTTTGATATCATGAGGATAACCTACCACAGCACTTTCTATAACATCTGCGTGCATATTAATTGCATTTTCAACTTCTGCCGTACCGATTCGGTGTCCGGATACATTGATAACATCATCAACCCGACCAGTAATCCGGTAATATCCGTCTTCATCTCTTAAACAGCCATCTCCGGTAAAATACATGTTTTTATAAGTGGAGAAATAAGTCAGACGGCAACGCTCATGATCTCCATAAGTAGTACGGATAATTCCCGGCCATGGGAATTTGATGCATAAGTTACCACTTACATCATTACCAGTCAATTCAACACCCTGCTCATCAACCAGACAAGGCTGCACACCCGGTAGAGGTAATGTAGCATATCCGGGTTTTGTGGGAGTGATACCGGCAATGGGTGAAATCAGAATTCCGCTGTTCTCGGTTTGCCACCAGGTATCAACAATCGGGCATTTTCCTTTCCCGATCTTTTCGTTATACCAGTGCCAGGCTTCCTCATTAATTGGCTCACCTACTGAACCGAGTTTAGTGAGTGAACTCAAATCCTTACCTTTCAAAGGCTCATCTCCAAAACTCATCAGTGAGCGAATTGCAGTTGGAGCTGTATAAAGAATGTTTACTTTGTATTTATCTACAATTTCCCAGAAACGCCCTGCATCCGGCCAGGTTGGTACACCTTCAAACATGAGGGTGGTTGCACCCTGGGATAATGGACCGTAAACAATATAAGAATGACCGGTTATCCAGCCAATATCAGCGGTGCAGAAATGAACTTCACCCGGCTGATACTGAAAGACAGTCCTGAAGGTGTAACCGGTATATACCATATATCCTCCACAAGTATGAACAACCCCTTTGGGTTTACCTGTTGAACCTGATGTATACAATATAAATAAAGGATCTTCTGCGTCCATTGGCTCTGCAGGACAATCGGGATTACCCTGAGTTTCTACCTTTTTAATTTCATCTTCCCACCACACATCACGCCCTTTGATCATAGAAACCGGGGTGCGGGTACGAGTTAAAACGATTATCCTTTGAACAGAAGTACACTGAACAATGGCATCATCAATGATGTTTTTAAGCGGAATATCCTTATTTCCTCTGAAACCGCCATCTGCAGTTATAACCAGGTTACATTGTGCATCATTGATACGATCAGCAATCGATTGAGCAGAAAAGCCCCCAAAAACTACAGAATGAATTGCACCAATCCTTGCGCAAGCCATTACAGCAATTGCAAGTTCAGGAACCATAGGCATATAAATACAGATCCTATCGCCTTTTTTTGCACCGTTGTTTTTTAAGGCATTAGCAAACTGAACAACTTTAAAATGCAGTTCTTTATAGGTAAATGATCTGTAATGTTCTTCGGGATCATTTGGTTCCCATAGCATTGCTACCTTATCAGCACTTTTATCAAGATGACGATCCAGGCAATTCTCCGTTATATTTAGCTTTGCACCAGAAAACCATTTAACATTAGGTTCTGTGAAGTTCCAATCCAGAACATTGTCCCATTTTTTCTGCCAGTAAAAAGTATCAGCAACTTCAGCCCAGAAATTCTCAGGTTCTGCGACACTATAGGCATAAACACGTTTATAATCGTCAAAGGAATTAATACGAAGATTCATTTTTTTATTTTGTTCGGTAAATTAAATATCAGAGTACAATTATATCATATTCAGACATGTTAGCCTAATAAAGCGGTAAAAAAATTAAATTAAAACTGCTAGCGTAAATGCTTTTAAATTAAAGTCTAAATTTATTGCCAAAGTATTGCGTATCTAATTTTTTCTCGCGATATTTGCAAACTCTTTAAAGATTTGAATTTAATAATAGATACATTTACAGTCATGTCGAGAATTTGTGATTTAACAGGAAAAATGGCGATGAACGGTTTTAACGTTTCTAATTCGAACGTAAAAACCAAACGCAAATTTTATCCTAACCTGCATGTAAAAAAGTTTTACATCCCAGAAGAAGACAGATGGATCACGTTGAAAGTTTCTACTTCAGCGATTAAAACCATCAGTAAAAATGGCATCACTGCTGTAATTAATAAATTCCTCAAAAAAGGATACGTATAAGAAGTTATAAGTATTATGTTATAGGTTCCAAGTATTTAATACTACTAAAAACGTATAATTTAAAACCTACAACGTACAAAAAAAATAATACAATGGCAAAGAAAGGCAATAGAGTTCAGGTTATTTTAGAATGTACTGAGCATAAGGAAAGTGGTATGGCTGGAATGTCTCGCTACGTAACTACCAAAAATAAAAAGAACACTACAGAGCGTTTGGAATTGAAAAAATTCAACCCTGTGCTTAGAAAAGTAACTGTACACAAAGAAATAAAGTAATAAGTAATAAGTAATAAGTAACAAGTAATAAGTAACAAGTAATAAGTAATAAATATTCTATGTAAGAACTTAAGACTTACAACCTAAAACTTAGAACCTAAAACCTACAACTTAAAACCTATAACTTAAAACTTACAAACAAATAAAATACAGAAATGGCAAAGAAAGTAGTTGCAACCCTGAAAACAGGTGCTGGTAAAGAATATTCAAAAGTTATCACAATGAATAAGTCGCCAAAAACAGGTGCTTACTCATTCAAAGAAATTATCGTTCACAATGATCATGTGAAAGACGCTATTGCGGGAATTAATCCCTCTAAGTAATTATCACATTGTATTAAAATTGAAGCCGCCCGCGTACAATCGCTGGGTGGCTTTTTTGATTATAATATTGCTATCCGCCCCGGTAGATTTCTTAAATTTGGCAAATGGGAGTATTTGATTTTTTCAAGAAGAAAGAAAGTGACATTGAGGAACAGGTAGAACTGAACAAAAGCCTGGAGAAGACAAAAGAAGGTCTTTTCACAAAGATTACCAAGGCCGTAGTGGGTAAATCGACTGTTGATGATGACGTACTTGATGAACTTGAAGAAATTCTTGTCAATTCGGATGTAGGGGTTCAAACTACCTTAAAGATTATTGATCGTATTCAGGCCCGTGTCTCTCGTGAAAAATACATCAATACTACTGAGTTAAATGAGCTTTTAAGATCTGAGATCCAGAGCCTTCTTTCAGAAAACAACAGCAACGATTTCAGTAACTTTGAATACGGTGAACATAAACCTTATGTCATCATGGTGGTTGGTGTAAACGGAGTTGGAAAAACAACCACAATTGGTAAACTAGCTCATAAATTGAAGGTTTCCGGCAATAAAGTTGTATTGGGTGCCGCAGACACATTCAGAGCCGCTGCTGTTGATCAGTTAAAGCTATGGGCAGAACGGGTAAATGTTCGGATCGTTGCTCAGCCAATGGGATCAGACCCTGCATCAGTTGCATTTGATACCCTGCAATCTGCTGTTGCAAATGCAGATGATGTGGCAATTATTGATACAGCAGGCCGTTTGCATAATAAAATCGCACTGATGAACGAGCTAACCAAGATTAAACAAGTGATGCAAAAAATTGTTCCGGGAGCTCCGCATGAGATTTTGCTTGTTCTTGATGCCTCAACCGGTCAAAATGCAATTGAACAATGCAAACAGTTTACTCAGGCAACTGAAGTAAATGCATTAGCTCTAACTAAATTGGATGGAACTGCTAAAGGTGGAGTGGTGATCGGAATATCTGATCAGTTTAAAATTCCGGTGAAATATATTGGTGTGGGTGAAGGAATAGATCATCTGCAATTATTTAACAAGAAAGAGTTTGTCGACTCCCTTTTTAAATAGGCAAATAAGCAAATAATGAAGACCAAAGCTATCAAGACCTCCAATCCGACAAAACCAAGAGTTAATGTCATTACACTGGGTTGTTCAAAAAATATTCATGATTCTGAAGTTCTAATGGGTCAGCTAAAGGGAAATCAGATGGACGTTGTCCACGAATCAGATAAACTTTTCGAAGATGACATTATTGTTATCAATACCTGTGGTTTTATTGATAATGCAAAACAGGAATCAATTGATACTATTTTGCAATACAGCGAGCTGAAAGAGCAGGGGAAAATCTCTAAGCTTATCGTTACCGGATGTCTTTCTGAGCGCTATAAACCGGAACTTGAAGCTGAAATCAAAAATGTAGATTCTTATTTCGGAACAAATGATCTTCAACAACTTCTGAGTTCAGTGGGTGCTGATTACAAGCATGAGCTTTTAGGAGAACGACTACTGACAACACCTTCACATTTTGCCTATTTTAAAATTGCTGAAGGTTGTAACAGACCCTGCTCCTTCTGTGCAATTCCTCTTATGCGTGGAAAACATGTTTCCAAACCAATTGAAGATCTGGTGAAGGAAGCAAAATTCCTTGCAAAAAATGGAACAAAAGAGCTAATCTTAATTGCTCAGGACCTGACTTATTACGGTCTCGACCTTTATAGCAAAAGAAATCTTGCAGATCTGCTTCGTAATCTTTCGGATGTGGATGGAATTGAATGGATCAGACTTCAATATGCTTATCCTTCAGGTTTCCCGATGGATATTTTGGATGTAATGAACGAGCGATCCAATATCTGCAATTACCTGGACATGCCACTTCAGCATATTAGCGATTCAATGCTGAGCTCTATGAGGCGTGGAATAAGCAGACAGAAAACAATTGATCTTGTGCATTCGATTCGGGACAAAGTTGCTGACATTGCCCTACGTACCACCCTGATCTGCGGATATCCGGGAGAATCAGAAAAAGATTTTGAAGAAATGAGAGATTGGGTGACAGAAACACGTTTCGACCGGCTAGGCTGTTTTACGTATTCACATGAAGAAAAAACTCATGCTCACGAACTTATTGATGATGTTCCGGAAGAAGTAAAACAGGAGCGTGTTGAAACCATTATGGCTATACAACAGGAAATTTCATTTGATATTAATCAGGATAAAGTTGGACGTACCTTTAAGGTGCTGATTGATAAAAAAGAAGGCAATTATTTAACTGGAAGAACAGAATATGATTCTCCGGAAGTAGATAATGAGGTTTTAATTGATACCCGAATTAGCTATGCAAGCCCAGGAAGCTTTGTTCAGGTAAAAATCGACCGTGCCGAAGATTTCGATCTTTATGGTCAGATAGTTAAAATTTAGATCAGGAAAATGAAATTTCATAATTTCACCTAATTTCGTTTCATGAAGGCTAGTTATATTGAATATAGTGAAACGAGAAGCTTTTCTGAAGCCCTGATTCGTTATTTGAATAATGATCCAGAGTTAATTGCATTCCAGTCATTTAGGCCTGAAATTCAGGGTTTTTACGACTTAATTGCCTCAAAAAAAAATAATTCAAACCGGCATCTACTTGTTGAAGTATTGAGGGAACAGTATTTAAAACTGCCAAATCCATGTCATTCGCAAGTGGACACGAACATCAGCTTACTGCTTCAAAAGAACACATTTACTGTGTGTACTGGTCATCAACTTAACCTTTTTACCGGACCATTATATTTCATTTTTAAGATTGTTACCGCCATCAATCTTGCCAGAGATCTTAAATCTCAGTTTCCGGATAAAAATTTTGTTCCTATATACTGGATGGCTACTGAAGACCATGATTTTGCTGAGATTAATCATACCTATATCTCCGGAAAAAAAATCAGCTGGGAATTGGAAGCGGCTGGAGCTACCGGCAGGTTATCCCTAAATGGGATAAACAAAGCAGTCCAGGAATATCTCGCAGTTCTGGGTGTTTCAGAAAATGCCGAGGAATTGGGTAGACTAATAAGCGCAGCGTATCAGGGTAATAAAAATCTTGCTGAAGCCAGCAGACAATTAGTCAATTCACTTTTTGAAGAGTTTGGATTGGTGATCTTGGATGCAGATGACAGACGGTTAAAAAAGGAATTCTCAAGTATAATTGCAGAGGATATCATTGGGCAGAATAGCTTCAGGACGATTACAGATACCAATAAAAAACTATCAGAAATAGGAATTGAAGCGCAGGTAAATCCAAGAGAAATAAATTTCTTCTATCTGATGGAGGGCTTGAGGGAACGCATTGTATTTGAGGATAATTTATACCGGGTATTGAATACCGAGATTAGTTTCAGCAGCGAACAACTTTTAAAAGAGATTCAGGATTTTCCCGAACGTTTTAGTCCGAATGTAGTCATGCGACCCCTCTATCAAGAAGTAATTCTCCCCAATCTTGCCTATATCGGTGGTGGAGCAGAAATTATTTATTGGCTGCAGCTTAAACAGAATTTTGACTATTATGCTGTTGACTTCCCTGTTTTACTGTTACGGAATTCTGCAATTTTTGCGCCCCTCAATCTGGGAACAAAACTAAACCGGCTGGATCTTGACCTTAAAGATATTTTTAAAAATACGGAAGAACTTAAAAAGGAATGGGTACTCAGCCACACAGAGCATACCCTTAATTTGCAGTATGAATGGCAAGAGCTCAATTCCATTTTTGAAAAGATAAAATTGCGCAGCTATAAAATAGACCCAAGTTTGGGACCAAGTTCAGAAGCTGTAAAGTCAAGATTACAAAAAGCTGTTAAAAATCTGGAAGCGAAACTAATCAAAGCCGAAAAAAGGAATTTCGCAGATGCCCTCACACAAATTGATGTGATCAAATCAAAGCTTTTCCCCAATGGCGGCTTACAGGAGCGCTCTGAAAACTTTGGTTTATTTTATGTAAAGTTCGGTAAAGGGTTTATTAAATCTCTTGTTAAGAAGTTCAAGCCATTATATTTGAAATTTACGATATTAGAAGAGTAGTTTATTTCCATGACCTATCATACTTTCACTGAAAGCAATCTCCGTACTTTTACAAAATCCATTTTTCTTAAAATGGGCTGTCCGTCAGAACATGCAGATCTGGCCGCTGACGTACTCATCAAATCAGATCTGCGTGGTATCGATTCTCATGGTGTTGCAAGATTAACAGGCTATGTTCGCCTTTGGGAAAAAGGACGAATTAATCCTACACCGGATATTAAAATAGTCCATGAAACTCCAAGCACAGCCACCATTGACGGCGATTCTGGTTTGGGATTGGTTGTAGCTCCCTTCGCGATGAAAGTGGCTATAGAAAAAGCTGAAAAATATGGTTCCGGCTGGGTATCGGTGAGAAATTCCAATCATTTTGGGATTGCTGCATATCATACCATGTTGGCTGTTGAAAAAGATATGATTGGATTTGCAATGACAAATGCGAGTCCGCTGGTTGCCCCAACTTTTGCCAATGAACGAATGCTCGGGACAAACCCGATGTGTTATGCATTTCCAGCCGGTAAATATCCGGCAGTAATTGTAGACATGGCAACCTCGGCAGCAGCCAATGGAAAACTTGAAATTGCCCAGCGGACAGGTAAACCTGTCCCTGAAGGCTGGATCCAGGATGCAAATGGACAAGCTTCAGTAGATCCTCACGAATTAAAGAAGGGTGGCTCCCTCTTGCCTTTAGGAAGTGACAGAGAGCATGGCAGCCACAAAGGTTTTGGATTAAGTGCAACAGTAGATATTCTTTCTGCGGTGCTCTCAGGCGCCAATTACGGTCCATGGGCACCTCCTTTTGTAGCCTTCATGGAACCTTCAGCAAATCCGGTTGGTTTGGGACTGGGTCATTTTCTGGGTGCAATGCGTGTTGATGGCTTCAGACCTGTTGACGAATTCAAAATTCATCTGGATAATTGGATTGAACGTTTCAGCAGTGCAAGACCCATTCACGAAGATCAAAAAGTAATCATTCCGGGAGA
>CAMCTU010000142.1 GCA_945878525.1 Sphingobacterium thalpophilum | reverse complement strand
GATTTTAAAAATAGCGATTTGAAGAACTTAAAAAGTTAAATTCAATTGTTACTGTTGATTAAAATATCGCAACAATTTCCCCAGAAATTGAATTAAATTTAAACAGACCTCTTTTTGATTTGAAACTTTTAAATGGTTTTACCTGGGACACCATTTTGATGTCAATGATCTGTTCCATCAATTCCATCTGTCACTTTAGAAAATTAATTGAAAGTTCATCAGTGTAACAAATATTAGCATTTGAACGTCCCCAAAAAAACAATTCTCATGAGATCAAAATCCCTCTTTTACACTTTTATATTATTAATACTAATTACAATATCTGTCGCAGCACAAGAAAAGAAGCTTGCTCCCACCTCTGCTGAATTATTCAAAGAAATTGAACGAGCCGACAGCATCATGTTTCAGGCCTTCAACAAGCAAGATATGCATACTTTCAAAGCTATGTTTACGGAAGATCTGGAATGGTTTCAAGACAATGGCGGACTCATACCCTACAAAACAGTATTTGAAAATTTCGGAAACACCTTTAAAAATGAAAACAAGCTGAGCAGGGAAATAGTCAAAGGTAGCCTGGAAATTTATCCCATTAAGGATTATGGCGCTATTCAGATCGGTAAACATCAGTTCAAACATATAGAGAATGGAAAATTAGAGATCGGAACCTTTAAATTTCTAATGATCTAGATTACTGAGCATGATTGGGAGGCTTTGAGATCACAAAATGTGATCTCAAAGCCAGGCAGAGGAGGACGGCAATATTTTCCAAATGTATTCACAGAACATGGCGTACTGATGTTGTCCAGTGTTCTCAAGTATCCAATATAATGAACCTGATTTCTATTTTATAGTTATAGACAAATACCGTTTTTAAGAATACGAATTCGCATCAATTGAAGGATTAATCTATACCACCATTTCATTCTGAAATGGCTATTTAGTAGTGATGCTGCGATTGTGCAAGTGCCCAGATAACAAAATCTCATCGAAAAGAAATATAGAGTTTTAAAAAACAGAAGATAATTTATTCTTTAAATTTTATAAGTTTAGCGTAATGATTTTTTTTAGATTTCAATCCAAAAGAAAACCAAACCAATTGAAAATATTGTTGTTGTTTTTTTTTATTCTCCGGTCTCCTGCCATTTTTGCCCAGAATGACTCGCTAAAAAATCTGACTTTTAATGCTTATGCAGAATTATACTACAGTTATGATTTTGCAAAACCATCTAATCATGAAAAACCAGATTTTATTTATAATCACAAAAGGCATAATGAGATTAATGCAAACCTTATTCTTTTAAAATCAAATTATTCGGCAAAAATCCTCAGAGCAAATTTGGGTCTGATGACCGGGAATTATTCAAGATACAATCTTAGTTCAGAGTCTTCCTGGGCCCGGCATCTGTTTGAAGCTAATGTAGGAATCAAATTGTCAAAGGAACAAAACCTGTGGTTGGATGCAGGTGTTATGCCTTCACATATTGGATTTGAAAGTGCAATCAGTGCCGACTGCTGGAATTTAACAAGGAGTATTCTGGCCGAAAATTCTCCCTATTATGAAACAGGAATTAAACTGGGTTATTCTACTAAAAAAGGAAACCTTAGTATGGCATTTTTAATTTTAAATGGATGGCAAAGGATTAAAAGACTAAATTTAATCCAAAAACCTTCCTTTGGAATTCAGGTGACATATAAACCTTCTGAAAAGTTATTACTGAATTATAGCAATTTCACGGGTACAGATATTCAAAGCAATCTTAATGCTCTTCGAACTTTTCATAATTTATATATGCAATTTGCCATGAGTAAAAAGCTGGGCATGATTGCAGGTTTTGATATTGGTTCCGACAAATTCAACAGTATTGACTATGGCATTTGGTATTCACCTGTATTGATTATGAGATATTCAGTCTCTGAAAAAATCAAACTGGCCATGAGGGGAGAACACTATAACGATAAAAACCGGATCATCATTCCAACGAGTAACCTCAATGGTTTAAGAATTTCAGGAATTTCAGGAAATTTCGATTATCGGATAAGTAAAAAGCTACAATTTAGGATTGAAGGAAAGGTTTATAGCGCAGCTGAAAGAGAGTTCAATAATAATTCAAATAAAAACTATTCTGTTACTTCAAATGTGACTCTTTCTTTTTAATGCAGATAAATAACAGAAGCGATCAAATAATTTAAATAAAATAGTTTTAGTTTTACTTGCTATCCCCAAATTTTTGACCACTGGAAATCAATTATTCATTTATATCCAACCAAACCAAAACTTTAAAACAACCATGGAAAATTTAGTATTTATTGCGCAGTTGGTGCTTGCATTATCTGTAGCCTATGTCTGGATTTTCAGATTCGATAATATTGTTCTTGAATTTAAGCAATATGGTCTTTCGGATCTGACCAGAAACCTTGTTGGTGCGTCCAAAATAGCACTCGCAACATTACTGATTGCTGGTATCTGGTACCCTAATCCGGTTCTTTATTCCTCATTAGCTATGGCTTTTTTAATGACTTGTGCCCAGCTTGCACATTTTAAAGTTAAAAATCCGCTTGCTAAACATATTCCTTCATTAATCCTGCTCATCATTTCCCTATTTATTGCTGGTGTCTATGCAGAGATCATCAATATATGAGTTACATAAATTTAGTACTAATCTGGTTCTGTGCAATTTCCTTTCTGTTTTACGGCTTAAGCTTTTATACTTCAAGTCATATGAAAAATGAATTCAAACGCTATGGATTAGAGAAATTCACATTATTAACGAGCATACTACAAATCCTGGGTGGAATTGGCTTAATTGTAGGCCTTGCAATTCATCCCATTCTTTTACTTTCCTCTGTGGGATTATCCGTCTTAATGTTGTGTGGCTTTGGCGTCAGACTGACGATTAAAGATGGGTTCTGGCTTTCATTGCCGGCTTTACTGTATTTTATATTAAACAGTTATATATTCTATTCTGCCTTCAATTCACTATAAGTTTTTTTAAAATTGCTATATTAGTAACTGGGAACAATTAATTTCAAAATAGATTTGATAGTTTTAAAAAATATTTTTATGAATCAACCAACTCAGTTTAAGCCAGTATTTCTCCTAAGTCTGATAGTACTTTTTGCGCAATACATTGTGAAATATGGCGATTTGCCAGGCAGAAATATTGTACTGTTACTTTATATTGTATTTTCACTTTTGTGGATCATTTTTGCACTCAGAGAAATTTACCCTTCAGATAGAATAAGTTCAATTGAAAAAATCATGTGGACAATAAGTTTTGTAGGAGTAAACTGGATAGCTGGCCTTTGTTATCTGGCATTTAGAAGACGAAAGATTTTTAAGGAGTACAAAATTCTTTATAACAGCACAAGTTCACCTGATTAATTCTAACTATTAATTATTTTTTTTGTCTTTACTGAGTAATTTTCAAGGACTCATCAACTCTAACACTATAATTATCTCAATTAGCTGAACATTTAACTTAAATTAGAACAAAAAATAGAAATCATGTTTTTAATTATCATTGGAATTTTTGCCATCCTCGCTAGTTTTTTTATGGCCTCTCAGGATGGTCCTGCCTCAAGATTCAGTACAATCACACGAATTGGTGCAATTATTTTGGTAATAATTGGTGCATCTTTTTCTATGTTTAAAGTGGTAGAATCTGGTGAAGTTGGTGTTAAAACGCTCTTTGGGAAAGTTAATAATGATGTTTTGTACAGTGGTTTAAATATTATTAACCCTGTAATGGAGGTGACCACATTTGATGTAAAGACTCAAAACTATACTATGTCAGGCGTTAATGATGAAGGTTCAAAAGCCGGTGACGATGCCATAAGAGTACTTTCAGCAGATGGTCTTGAAGTGGTTATCGACCTCTCTGTACTTTTTAAAGTTAAACCATCTGCTGCACCAGAAATTCTGCGAACCATTGGGACTGACTACCTGGATAAAATCGTGAGACCAATTGCGCGCACAGCCATTAGAGACAATGCCGTTTCCTATGATGCCGTAGCACTTTATTCAAGCAAACGCGATGAATTTCAAAATAAAATTTTTAATACTATCAATAAAAGTTTTATTAAACGCGGACTTGAATTAGAGCAGCTGTTAGTTAGAAACATAACTTTACCAGCATCAGTAAAAACAACTATTGAATCAAAAATAAATGCTGAACAGGATGCTCAGAAAATGACTTTTGTCCTTCAAAAAGAAAGACAGGAAGCTGAGCGTAAACGTGTTGAAGCTCAGGGAATCGCAGATTACCAGAAGATTCTATCAACAGGTTTAAGTGACAAGCAACTTCAATATGAAACGATTAAAGCCCAAAAGGAGATTGCACTTTCACCAAATGCTAAAGTAATAATTATGGGAAACGGTAAAAGCGCACCAATCATCTTAGGTGGAAATTAATCAACCATATTTTTAATCATTTCTAAGTAAATGATATCTACATGAAAATCAGATTTAAAATTCTCTCCATTCTGTCATTATTGTTAGTGTGTACAGTGAAAATATATGCACAGGAGTTGGTAGATATCAGACTCAACTCAGCAACAGATGAGCGTAAATTTGTGTTAAGCAAAGAAAAAGGGAAATTCGTAGCATTACATTTTTTACTTAAAACAGAATGCCCGTATTGTATTCGTCATACCCAAGACTATTTCAGTAAAGCAAATAACCTTAAAAATGTGACTCAGGTATTTATCAAACCTGACACCGAACTGGAAATCAGATCCTGGTCTGGTAAACTACCTGCTGAAGATCTGAAAAAATTTCCAATCTATCGGGATCCAGATGCACAGCTTGCAAATCAACTAAGTATTCCCAACGGATATAAATTCCATAATCAAATTGTACATTACCCTGCAACTATACTTTTTGGTCCAAATGGTAAAGAGGTTTATCGCTTTGTAGGGAAAAACAACAGCGACCGACTTTCTTTTGAACAATTGGCTGCTAAAGTAAATGAGCTCAGTAATAAGAAATAAATTCCCTGGAATTTCCAAACATTAAATACCCGAACTATTGTATTAACAAAGGTTTAATAGATTTGCCGCACTGCTTATCTAAGCCATTCCGCTAAAAATTGTCAACACAAACAGATTCCCCGGATCTTTATTTCAATCCATTAAACAGTTCATCAGAAATACCAGAACGTTTTAGTTTATTGAAGCATGGTAAACCTCATCCACTTTGTATCGATGCTGTAAAACAGCTACAGCTACACCTGAGTAATCAAAAAGATTGGGAACATAATTTCGGACTTAATCCTAAACAAAAGGGTAGAATTATTGGCAAGATGTTCGGTGTGTTGGTTGTTCAGAATTCTAAAAAACAACTTGGCTACCTTGCAGCATTTTCAGGCAAATTGGCCGGCGGAAATCATCATCCAAAATTTGTTCCTCCGGTTTTCGACAGTCTTCAGGAGAATAGCTTTCTCAACCACGGCATGGCAGAGCTTAACCGTTTAAATGAAGAAATTTTAAATAAAAAAGCAGCGATGTCTTATGATAATAAAAGCGAAATCACTCTCTTAAAAATCAGACGGAAAATTCATTCAAATGCCCTTCAAAACGAACTTTTTAATCATTATAGTTTTCTGAATTCAAAAGGAGAACTAAAAAGTCTGATTGAAATCTTCAGGCTGGCATCATATAAAAATCCTCCTTCTGGGGCAGGAGAATGTGCAGGACCAAAGCTTCTCCAATTTGCATTTCTCAATCAAATGAAGCCTTTAGCCCTAACCGAATTCTGGTGGGGGCAATCGCCAAAGTCAGATCAGTGGATACATGAAAATTATTATTCCTGTTGCAAAGAAAAATGTGCACCTATTCTGAAACATATGCTTAATGGTATCGATTGTGATCTGTAGTTTAAATTCTATGCGAAATTCTTTTAGTTTTTAGTAAATCTTAATCAAACCTGAAGTTGTTTTTTAAACCATTTATTCTCGCTTACCCACCAGGATTATTTAGAATGCAATTTGGTAGAAAGGCTGTGTAAATTATCTCAGGAAAGTTTTATAAACAATTATTTCTTTGCGTCAGCTAAATTTAGCCTTTCTTAGATAATTTCTGACTGCGTTACTTTTATATTTGAATTCACTTAGCCAACACTTTTCTAAAAATTATGACTATTTTTAAGGCGTAACTTTTTAATTACAATTAAACCTTTTGATTTCAATAAAATTTAAATTTTTACAGATTAGCGTTTTCATCGCATGAATTCAGAAAAATAAAAAAGATCCATTGGGTTTTACTTAAAAAGAATAACAAGGTGCAATTAAACCACGTTCCCAAAAGCAATTCCCTCACTTTTAATTTGGATTTTCATTGTTTAATAAAAACTAAAATAGATTTTAAAAGAAGTACCAATGCCTGATAAGTTAATTTCTATTGTAATTCCAGCATATAATGAATCTGAGAATATTCCAAAGATCGTTCCTGTAATTCAAAATCTGTTCAAATCACTCCCATACAGGTATGAAATTATCATGGTAGCAGATGGCTGTACAGATAATTCAATGGATAAAATCCAGGAGCTCACTCTTGAGAATAAGAATATATTTTATATTGAATTTTCGAGAAATTTTGGTCACCAAAATGCCTTAAAGGCTGGGCTTGATCATGCAAACGGAGATTGTGCGATAAGTCTTGATTGTGATTTACAGCATCCACCTGAAATAATTCCAGAAATGCTTTCAAAATGGGAATCAGGTTATGAAGTGGTGTATACAATTCGAAAAGAAGATAAAAGGCTTCCAATAATCAAAAGATTTAGTTCAAAGCTATTTTATAATACAATCAACAGACTTTCTGATTTTGAAATAGAATCAGGGTCGGCTGATTTTAGGTTGCTTGATAAGAAAGTACTCAGAATTATGAAAAATTTCCACGAAAATGAGCCCTTTCTCAGAGGCCTTGTCAAATGGATTGGATTCAAACAATTTTCTCTTGAATATTCCCCGAAACAGAGAACTCTGGGTAAAAGTAAGTATAGTTTTAAAAGGATGATCAGTTTTGCACTTCAGGGTGTTACCTCATTTTCAGTAAGACCTTTATATAGTGCGATCTATCTTGGCTTTGCATTTAAAATGTGTTCAATATTGTACTTGCCATATGTTCTGTATGCATTTTATAGTGGAAAAGAGGTATCTGGCTGGGCTTCAGTCATTATGACTATAGTATTCTTTGGTGGTTTACAGCTCACAATATTAGGAATAATTGGAATTTACGTCGGGAAAATGTTCATGCAGGTTAAAGAACGCCCTAGGTACATCATACGATCAACCAACCTTAACACATCAGATAATTGATAATACTAAGTTTTGATATTGAGGAATTTGATATGCCTATGGAATATGGAAAAGACATATCATTTGATGATCAAATAGCCATTTCAATTGAGGGAACAAACCATATTTTAGATATCCTGGATCACCATCAGGTCAAAGCCACTTTTTTCAGTACCGTAGTTTTCGCCCAAAATGCTCCGGGTGTGATAAAACGAATAAACGAGGGCGGACATGAGCTGGCATCACATGCCTATTTCCATTCAGCATTTGAGACGGAACATCTTGCACTATCCCGAAAAAAGCTCCAGGAGATTTCTTCACAAGAAATAAGTGGTTTTAGAATGCCAAGAATGAAGTCTGTGGACGAAAATGATGTCCGAAAAGCTGGTTATAAATATAATTCATCCATCAATCCTACCTGGTTACCCGGGAGGTACAATAATTTAAATAAACCCAGAACT
>CAMCTU010000141.1 GCA_945878525.1 Sphingobacterium thalpophilum | reverse complement strand
CCTGTAAACGTAGAGGCGACATGTGCTTCATCTAAAACGGGTATGTTACCTTTATCTTTATCTGCAAAAACACCATAGGTTCTAAATGAAACACCGTGTTTTTTGGCCATATCCCAAATAAACCCATCTTTATTATTGGCAATAGTACGTCGACCTAAACCATCATTTTGCCCGCCTCGGCGACCATAAGAAGTAGGCCAGGTTTTTTCAAGAAAATCAGTTGCATAAGCTCCCATTGACCAGTTATGGCCATCTGCACTAACCTCGGCATCTACATAAAAGTTATCGAGCAGCACAAACTCTTTTGCCAGTTTATGTTGATTTGGAGTATATTTTTCGCCAAAAAGGGTGAGCGTTGAATCGCCATTGCCTTCTTTAATATCTCCAAAAACCTGATCATAAGTACGATTTTCTTTGATTACATAAAATACATATTTAATGGGCGAAGGATCACCTACTTTCTTAGGGATTGGATTCCCTATTTCACCATCCGTGATTAGCTCCTTATCTTTTTTATAGGGTGTATTTTTATAAACACTTTTTGAGTAAACTTCTAAATCAGAAACTGAAGGAACATCGATGATACTCATTGATCCTTTCATCAAACTGCCTATGTATTGCAATCGGTTATTAGCCTGGGGTAATTCACCCTTATGAGATTCAGATTTTACATCTTTACGGACAGGCTGCGGACCAAGGGGATTTGCAAATGAGGAAAATCCCTTTCCATTACTTACAAAAATCTTATTCTTTATTACCCGAACATTGGTGGGATACCAACCCACAGGAATAAAGCCTTTAGAAACACTTTTACCGTTCAAGCCTACATTGAATACTGCCAGACAGTTATTGTCTGCATTCGCTATGTACAGGGTTTTTTCATCACTTGAAAGTGCCAATCCATTGGTTGTTGAACCAATTGGTGAGTTAGGATATATTGCCGCATCCAATACTTCTGTTACTTTTTGAGCATTTACATCAATTACAGACACACTATTATCCTGCGAGTTTGCAACATATAATGTTTTGCCATCGCGGGTTAAGATCAGCTCATTCGGGTTAAAAGACACATCAATATGCTTGGTAATTTTACGAAGTTTGGTGTCAAATAAAGCCACCTTCTTGCCTCCCCATAAAGAAATATAAAGCATATTCCCATCAGGTGATAATACGCAGGTATATCCTTCGAAGCCAATATTTTGCTTGTAAAGTATTTTATTGCTTTTTAAATCAACAACATAAAGTGTATTGTTTTCTTTGGTCACAACATATAGTATGTTTGCCTTATCATCAATTTCGATGCCTACGGGTGATGTCTTCTCAGGCCATGGCTCTCCTAGTTTAATGGTATCCCTGATTTGCAATTTGGAACCAACTATTTCATATTTAAGGATCCAGTTATCATTTCCACCAGAAGCAAATAAAAATTTGTCATCCCCACTGAATTTCAACCCATAAAAAGACTTGGGTATTTCAACCTTATCCAATACTGTTTCAGATTTTGGATCAATTAATTGTATGGTCTGGGTACTTTGCCCGTTATTACTAACTGCCATTAATTTCTCTGAACGAGAAACTGCAATATTCAATGGAAGGTCGCCAAGTTCTAAAGACCTGCCTGCCGGCGATAATGACCAGCCATTTGGCAATTGTATTGTTTTTGCCTCAAGTTTAGAAGCTAAATTCTGTGCATTTACAGTAAAGGCCAGAAACAGAAATCCGAATACCAATATTCTTTTCATGATATGATTTTAAAATGATGAATTTACTACTTTTCCCACCAAACTTTAATAGTACTCTTGTCTCCACCCATTGAGGTAACCGCCAGCTGTAAATTTGAAGGGTTCAATGATTGCAAATAAGTAGGATAAGGAACACGTGAAGGGAATATATTCTCGGCCGGTATACCGGTTCCTCTTGGCAATACAGGATATCCTGTTCTGCGTTTTTCAAACCATGATTGATAATCCACAAAGAAGAAAGCATAGTATTTCTGCAACATAATTTGCTCTAATTGTGCTTCTTGTGAGGCCGTTGCATTGTATGAAATTTCACTTTGCGATAAGAAATTTGCAGGCATAGTTGCCCCCCACTGAACAATAGATGAGGTAATTCCAGTCTCATAATGTGCTTTTGGTGTTTTGCCTGTACTAAATCCTTTCAATGCGAGCTCGGCTTTTATGAATTCAACCTCAGCATAGGTCATCATAATGCCTAATTGTGGGAGGGTTTTAAGGATATCATTATAACTTGAATTTCTACCTACTATATATTCCAAACTAGGTGGAAAACCGCTATCGATACCTTGATAAACACTTGCTCCACTTACTGTTACAGTACTCATCCAAATCGCTCTTCTAGGATCACTAGAACTATTCAATTTCGTTAAAAAGTACTTGGTGTAATAGTCTCCGGCACTCCAATCAGACAAGCGGGCATTATAATATGGATTGAAATAAGGAAATGTACCTGGGAATCTAAATATCGCATCATCCGAACTTGATGAAAAAACAGGATTTGTGGTTGGATTAGACAGAATTGAATTAATCTGCTGATTTACGCTGATTTCGCCATCACGTTTTGAAATTCTTAATAATAACCTTAATCGAAGCGAGTTTGTAAATTTTTTCCAGCGCTGTATACCAACATTCTTACCGCCTGTTAATGCATTAGCATTATACACCATATCACCACCGTAGGTAAGTGCCTTGGTATCATCAAACAGCGTATTGGCAGTTTCTAGATCTTTTAAAATCTGAATATAAATATCCTTTTGCTTATCAAATGTCGGTGAAAAATTTCCTTCCTGGGCTTTAATAGCCTGTGAATAAGGAATATCACCATATAAATCAGTTAAGATTGAATACGCCCAGCTTTTGTAAACCAAGGCAATTGCCTTGTAATTATTTTCTTTAAGCCTTTCAGAAACATTGTAAATGTCTTGAATATCGGTAAGCCTATCATAATAACCTGACCAGACTGCCTGTCCTGGCTGCACCACATATCGGTGCAATCCCTGTCCATCAGTACTAGATCTAGGTGCATCAACCTGCATCAGTTGGTTTGTAAAATTTCTTGATGCAGTTACATTATTACTAATTATCCTATACTGCATCTGGCCCAGCAAGACACCCGGAGTTACGTCTTTTGGTCGGTTCGGATCAGTATTTAGTGCTTCGAACTTGTCTGTACAGGATGCAATTAAAATCATTAATGCACCTAATGTTAGAACTATTTTTGATGAGAATTTCATTGTTGTTTATTTAATACTTAATAAATAAATCTGATTAATATTAGAATTTGAAGGTCAAGTTGGTTCCTATTGTCCGATTTGATGGAAATTGGGCAAGCTCTACCCCTGGTGTAAGCGTCCCATTATTCAGGTTACCACCCTCCGGATCAAATCCCGGAAATTTGGTGAAATTAAACAAGTCTCTACCCCATAATGCAATACTCGTTCTTTGAACTCCTATTTTTTTAAGTAATTGAGATGGCAATCCAAATTCAAGACGTACTTCTCTTATTTTGATGAAGGATGCATCAAAAATATTGGTTTCGGCATTACTGATCTGATAATAATTGTCATAGTATGCGCTAGCTGCTGCTTTAACCGTATTAGGAATAAAAGTTCCGTTTGCCAGTTTCACAACACCCTCTCCAATAACACCACCTTCTCTACCCGGCAAGGTTACTTTGGTTTTGCCAAGCGTATTATTTTTATGACTGGTTTGTGAATACATTTCACCACCTTTTTGTCCATCAACAAGAATACTAAATCTTATATTTTTATAACTAAATTCATTCATGACACTACCCTTCCAGTCGGCAAAGGCATTCCCCATTTTACGGGCAATCGGATCAAGCGGTGCAGGTAAACCATTTGCCGAACTATAGATTATCTGACCATCCGGAGAACGCTGAAATCCTCTACCATACATATCACCCATCAAACCACCTACACGAGCCTCTATTGAAACATTTGTATTATGCTGATAAATAATTTGATTGTTAATTCCTTCAGTAAGTTCTTTCACATAGCTTCTATTTCTACTCCAAAGCAAAGTAGTATTCAAGTTAAATTTATTGTTTGAGATTGGCTTACCTGACAATTTCAATTCCCAACCCTTGCTATTGATTAATCCAGCATTGATCAGAGCAGTTGAAAATCCAGAAACAGGATCTAAAGGAATTGAAAGGATTTGATTCCGGCTATTATTATTGTAATATGCCACATCAAAACCAAGCCTATTTTTAAATAAACGGAGATCTAAACCAAACTCATAACTTTCGGTTATTTCAGGTTTTAATTCTGCATTAAAAAGCTGCGAAGGATTTGTGAAACTATTCCCGTATATCCGGTCATAATATCTTGCTGTCTGGTAAGGTCTGGTATCATTACCTACCTGTGCCCAAGAAGCTCTTGCTTTTGCAAAAGATATAGAAGCTGGTAAATTAAAGATCTCATCCAGAATAAAACTCGAACTCAATGATGGGTAGAAAAATGAATTGTTTTTAAATGGTAGCGTGCTCGACCAATCATTCCTTCCAGTTACATCTAAAAATATTTTTTCATCAAATGCTATCTGTGCAGATCCATAAACACTTTGAATAGATTTACTGGTTTTTAATGGATCGGCAACTGCCTGATCTAAACTGTTTGATATCTGATAAATACCAGGCTGCGATAGTTGATCAGCATACATGCCTGCAAAATCATAGTTTTGGTTCATTGAGTTTGCACCAGCAGAAGCATTGAAACTTATTTTAGATGAAATTTTGTCTTTAAAGGTTAATAGAACATCGGTATTTGACTCAAAATTGAATACATTTTGTTCACGGTACATTCCTCTTGGATACCTGGTCATACTAAACGGACGCTGTTGAGCACGAAACTCATTTGCCATATCAATACCCGACCTAAGCATGAGATCAAACTTTTTAGATATTTCATAATTTGCAGATACTGAGCCAATCAATGCATTTTTATTCATTGTATTCAGCATTTCATACATAGCTAGGTATGGATTATCAGGACCAGGATTGAACGGGCTTTTCTGATCTACGTTTTCTAATCCAGGCTCCCAATAAGGCTTATACCATGAAGCTTGCTGGTTTGAAGCAGGTCCAATGATTAAAAAATACATTAATGATTGATTATTGTATCCCGCCATTGGAAGATTATCACTTTTCTTATTCGAATAATTTGCTCTTCCACTGATCTTAAGCTTTGGAGAAAGTTGCTGATTGACAGAAAGTGCAGCATTTAACCTTTCGAAACCCGTATTTGGAATAATCCATTTATTCTTCATTTGAGTTATGGATATTCTGGCAGAGCCTTTATCATTTCCACCATCAAGCGCCAAACTATTTGAAATTGTTTGACCGGTTTGAAAGAAATCAGATATATAGTTTTTATTGGCTACCCAAGGAGTTTTTTGAGTGGGTTTGTTCCCAACCGTATTTGGATCATATTGGTAATAGCTTTGTCCGGCAAACTTAGGACCCCAAGCACGACCTGCAGCTACAGTTGTACTGGTATTGATCCCATCCGGGCTATCCAGATACGAATAGTAGTCGCTCGTTCTACCTTCACCATATTCAAACTGATAATCAGGCCAGCGATTAACCTGCTCTATGTTAAAATTAGAATTAAAGCTAATTCCAATACTGCCATCTTTTTTATCACCTGATTTTGTAGTTATAATAATTACTCCACCAGCTGCTCTGCTACCATAAAGAGCGGTAGCTCCCGGGCCTTTAAGTACTGTTACACTTTCAATATCATCCGGATTTAAGTCTGAAACGCCCGAACCATAATCTACAGGACTATCAGCAGATAAATGGGAGTTAAAACCGGTTCCAGTAATCTTACTACTTAAAGGAACGCCATCAACTACAATTAATGCCTGGTTATTATCCAGGTTCAAAGATGATTCACCTCTTAGTGTGATTCTAGATGAACCCATTGGTCCGGCGCCTGTCCCCTGGATATTTAAACCCGCAACCTTACCGGAAAGTGAGTTAATCCAATTATTGGTTTTGGCATCCACAACCGCATCGGCAGTAATCGTTTGAGCAGCAAAACCCAGTGATTTTTCTTCTCTTTTAATACCTAAGGCAGTTACAACAACCTCGTTCAAAAACTTATTATCCTCAGCGAGAGTAAAGTTATACTCCCTTCTGTTGTCCAATGGAATTTCAATCGTTGTAAAACCAATTGATGAAATAACCAGAACACCCTGATTTTGTGGAATACTTAATTTAAATTCTCCGTTAACATCAGTTGTTGTTCCATTTGTTGTTCCTTTTAAACGAACACTAACACCTGGAATAGGCTCATTGCCAATGTCTTTTACTTTCCCTGAAATTTGGGTCTGTGCAAATGCCTTTTCCTGAAAGTTCAGAAAAGAAAATGTGATTAACAAAATAAATGTTTTACAGAAGCAGTGTAAAAATTGTCTTTTCATAAAAAAATATTTGAACGTAGATGAATAGTTTACGCATCGTCAAAAATGGATTTATGATGTTAGGATTGTGTTAGGATAAAGTTTTGCTTGATTCGACAACAGAAATATTACAAGGCTGCCTGAATTATCAAAAACAAAATTTACTTTATAATATGCACTTGATTCATAATAGGTTATAATAAAAAAAATAAGAGAGCTAAAAAAAAAATTGCTTTAATTGTTAAATTAATGTTACAAGAAAGTATAATTTTAAAGAAGAAGGAATATTCCAATATCAAGAGACGATTTTAAACGTGGGATAAGATGATTCAATGAAAATGGTCTTTAGCTGAAATCGAACAATCGGGCGATTTAAAAGATTCAGAAAAACAAACTGGCTTTGTAAGCTGTGATAACTAACTATTCGATACGACCTTCGGAAACATGTCGACCAGCAAGAAACTATAATTCAGTTATTTAACTCAATTTATTAAATCAAATTGTAAATTTCAAAAATTAATTCCTTTTTGCAAAAAGAACCGAAATCACTTTCATGTGTGGTGCAGTTAAAATGGCAATTGACATAAAGAAAATTGCTAATAACCTTTCCAGATTACCTTTAAAAATCAGAAATAAAACTGCAATCATCAAAAAGGAAACACCATTAGTTAACCATGATTTACGATAGATAAACCAGTAACTTTTATCTTCCCAGCCTAAAAATTTCTTTATTTCAACCATTGAAAGTCCGGCATGCCAGATATTAAAATAAAACCCAAAACCTAGTAAAATGGGCAAATTAAATACGATGAGCATTAATAAAGATAATTGCAGCACTGACACTAATTGTAGTAAGCCAAATTGTTGACTTTGATATAAATAGAATAAGAGAATGGGAACAAAAAAAAGAATGGATACTAGCAAAACTTCATTTTGATATCCATAAAGCAATCGTAATTTTCCGATCTGCCCATCATCAAAACCCGGGAAACCGAGCAAAATAGATTCAACCTGCGGAAACTGGAAAAGCAGATAATTCAACAGAAACAAAAGGCCATATAAGGAAAATAAAATCCTGGTTTTCAAACTGCTCGTTAATGACAGTCCGTTCAAATCCATTTCTCCGAAATGATAAGCTGATATTAAAATGAATAACAGAATAGATAGTTCAACACTGATTATCCATAGTATGGCATATAGAACTGCAAAACCTACGTAGAATAATAAAAACCTGACCACTGATTTGAAATTCATTGCCTCATTTCGTTCATGGTGATAGATAACATGGTCCAGTGAGCCATGTGGAATTCCTAAAAAAATAACACCTAAACCGAAAAAAA
>CAMCTU010000140.1 GCA_945878525.1 Sphingobacterium thalpophilum | reverse complement strand
AATGAGAAAAATAGCAATTGTATTTGCAGCAATATTGCTTTACGGAATTAAAGGCATTGCCCAGCAGACAGAGCAAAACCATGCTGAAAGGTTTGAACAATTAGGAAATAGCCTCAGATCTCCTAATGTTTACAGAACAGCTTCCGGTGCACCAGGGCACATGTACTGGCAGCAAAAAGCAGATCATCAAATCGAAGTTGAGTTGAATGACGATAAGCAATCTATCAAAGGTTGGCAAAAAGTTACTTATCATAACTCGTCGCCTGATCCGCTTTCCTATTTATGGATTCAGCTTGATCAGAATGAAAGGGCCAAAGATTCTAATACACCTAAGGTTACAGAAAACGAGATATCTCAAAAAATGACTTTGCCACAGATTCAGGGAATTTTATGGCATGATCAGGATTTAGGGTATAAAATAATCTCAGTAAAAGATTTGGGCGGCAAGGATATACCTGTAACAATTAATAAAACAATGATGCGGGTTAATTTGCCTGAACCCATCAAACCCGGTGGCAAAATTGAGTTTACCATGGACTGGACTTTCAATATACACGATAGGATTGGCTTTATAGGTGGTCGTCCGGGATACGAGTATTTTGAGAAGGATGGTAATTACCTTTATACAATGGCAGAGTGGTTCCCGAGAATGGCCGTTTATTCTGATTTCCAGGGATGGCAAAATAAGCAATTCATGGGTAGGGGTGAGTTCGCTTTAACCTTTGGCGATTACAAAGTTAAAATTACCGTTCCGGCAGATCATATGGTTGGTGCTACAGGTGTTTTGCAAAATGCTGAGTCTGTTTTGAGTTCAATCGAATTGCAAAGATGGCAGGATGCAAAGAAAAGTTATGATAAGCCCGTAATCATTCGTACTCAGGCTGAAGCAGAGAAACTTGAAAAGGGAAGATCAAAAGACAAAAAGACCTGGATTTACCATGCTGAGAATGTTAGAGATTTTGCCTGGACGTCTTCACGGAAATTGATTTGGGATGCTATGGCTGTTAAGCAGCAAAATAGAGATGTGATGGCTATGTCTTATTATGGCAAGGAGGGAAATCCATTGTGGGAGCAATATTCTACCAAAGTGGTTGCCCATACTATCAAATCTTACGGATCTAAAACTTTTGATTATCCTTATCCTGTTGCTATTTCTGTTGAAGCTTCAAATGGTATGGAGTATCCTATGATTTGTTTCAATTATGGTCGTCCGGATGTTGATGGAACTTATTCTGATGCCGTTAAGTACGGAATGATCTCTGTTATCATACATGAAGTTGGTCATAATTTCTTCCCGATGATTGTTAATTCTGATGAACGTCAGTGGTCATGGATGGATGAGGGCTTAAATACCTTTATGCAGTTCATGGCTGAACAGGAATGGGACAGAAATTACCCGTCGAGAAGAGGGCCTGCACACAAAATTGTTCCTTACATGAGAAGTGAAAAGCATTTGCTTGAACCAATTATGACTAATTCTGAAAATATTATTCAATTCGGCCCAAATGCTTACGCAAAGCCTGCAACCGCTTTGAATATTTTAAGGGAAACGGTTATGGGAAGGGAATTGTTTGATTATGCTTTTAAACAATACTCAACTCGTTGGATGTTTAAGCACCCTACTCCTGATGATTTTTTCAGGACTATGGAAGATGCATCTGCGGTTGATCTTGATTGGTATTGGAGAGGGTGGTTCTATAAAACAGAACCTGTTGATATCTCAATTGAATCAGTAAAATGGTTTAAACTTGATAATCGCAGTCCTTCAGAAAAAAAATCTGACTCAAAGAAGGTATTCGAACGAGAAGAAAGCTATGTAAGTAAGAATAATAATATTAAAGATAATCCTAAAACAGTGCTGGAGTCAGATCCAGCTACCCGCGACTTCTATAACGCTTATAATCCTTTTAGTGTTACTCCAGATGATGAAAAGGCCTATTCTGAATTTATGGCTAAATTAAGTGTAAAGGAGAAAGAATTACTGAACAGTAATTTAAACTTCTATGAATTTAAATTTAAAAATGTCGGTGGTTTGGTAATGCCTTTAATTGTTCAGTTTAACTATACAGATGGAAGCTCTGAAATTGATAGAATTCCAGCTGAAATATGGCGACATAATGAATCAGAGGTTTCTAAAGTATTTGCTAAATCCAAGGAGGTAAAAAGTATAATTCTTGATCCGCTTCGTGAAACTGCAGATATTGATGAAGGTAATAATTATTGGCCTAGACAATTCCTTCCAAGTAGATTTGAGCTTTTTAAAGATAATTCTGGTGCAAGGGGAGTTTCAATTGGAGATAATCCAATGAAAAAGGCCACAGTAAATAAGAAATAAAATTCATAAAGCCCTGATAATTTTAATAATCAGGGCTTTACATTTTAGTGATACTTCTTATTGCGGCACTGCATTTTTCTCAATATAATCTGGCAAAGCAGAAACCGGGTTTCCAATGTAATGGTACGCTTCAGCCCATTCTATGCTGTACTTCTTCCCTACTTCACGGTCTGATGGAGTACCTCGTTGAGTTAAAGAGTCTTTATCAAGAACAAAATGTTTCACATAATTAAAGTCTGCCGATTCATCAGTATCACCTAGTATTGGTAATTTTTTCCCCTGTTCAGCTAAACTTTTCTTAATTCTTGAGCCATTATTTCCTCCGGGGCCTTGTGTTGTAATTACCACATTACTTTCAACCTTCTTATCGATATGTTTGCTGATATCAACTATTCTGTTTACCAATTGTGGGCCTCTGGCGAAATAATAGCGCTCCTTTACCCCGTATGGTTTTACCGCATCCAGTTGTTCTGGGTAATCAATACTCCCCGACATCCATCTTGCAGCTTCAACAGCCTGGGCAGTAACATAATGATCAGGATTTTCTTCGTAATGTCCCCATGGGTCATAACTAAAGATTGTATCCACTTTCAAAAGTCTGAAAAGGAATATGAGTCGTCCTTTTATTTCCTGGGTATTGTATTCATCCATCCTATGGTTACGATAACCAAGATTATATACTTTTTTTAAGCCCAGAACCTGAGCTACTTTGTCATTATCTTTCTCATTATTTAAAACCCTGTCACCATCAGTTCCTGCTCCTGCTGCATCGTCATTTGTTGTTCGGATCAGGTAACCAGTATAACCTTCACTAATTAACTTAGCTATGGTTCCACCAGCAAACAAAGTACAGTCATCCACATGTGGTTGAATTACTGCCAAGACTTTTCCTTCATGAGGTCTGCCCGAAGCACTGCGCTCAATGATAATTCCATCATCTTCAGCCATTTTATCAGCCTCATCTTCTGTTTTTGCAATACTTTCTTCTGCTTTTACTTCCGAGCTCAGAAGTGTGACATAAGTAGCGGGTATTATCGCACCGGCTGCCAATCCCTTTGAAATAAATTTCCTTCTTTCCATATTAGATTGTTTTCTAGTCTAATATATAAATTCCTGCGTGTATAAAAGTTTAGAAATAAAAAAAGCCACCCTTTTAGGGCAGCTTTCTAAGGACTTTAATAAAAAATCAAAAGTTTCCCTGACCGCCGCTTCCAGGTCTCATCCAGGGACCGCCCATTCCAGGTCTCATACCAGGAGATGGTTGCTGTTGCTCAGGTTGTTTACCGCTAAACTTTTGAATTCTCATAGTAAAACTCAGCATGAAATATCTTGACAAGCGATTATTCTGACTATCAGTAATGACGTTTCCGGTTACTGATCTAGCTACACTGGTATTTTCGTTAAGGAGGTCAAACCCCTGAAATCTTAATGAAGCTCGTTTATCTTTAAAGAATTGTTTTTCAAGATAAGTATTGATTATAAATGGATTGACCGCCAATGAGCTGCTGTATCCATTATTAAACGATTTACTTAAATCGGATCCAATAAGCCAGGTTTTGAGAAAGAAAACCCTGCTATTGAAATTCAGTGAATAGGTTGAAACCTTAGTATTGTTGTTCGTTATTGCATCATTGGTATTGGTATTAAGGTTGTATCTTAATCCCGGATTGAATTCAAGATTTTTATTTGGGTTGATCTGCATATTCAGTCCCTGCGAAAAAATCCAATTTTTCCCTGTATTCTTTATGTTATCTGTGTATGATATGTTGTTAATATAATTTGCAGAACCATTAAATGAAAATACATATTTCTTCTCCTTAAAAGGCTTTGAGTAATTGTAGAATACATTCGCAGTATAATACCCATCTGTATTGATGTATCGGGTTTCCTGAACCAGACCTATTGCAAAATCCATTGATCTGATAATGTTTGAAACAATTTTATTTTCAGTGAAGTTTCCGGAGACATTAAAAAATAAAACATCACCTGAATTAAAGTTGAAATTATTGTACCTGAATGTAAGAAAATGAGAGAACTCAGCTCCGAGATTCGGATTTCCATAAACCGGATATTGTGGGTTTGAAATATCCGGAGTTGGTTGTAACTGAATATAGGTTGGCTCATTTGCCCGTCCGAAGTAAAATGCATTCACTGCCCTTGTTCTGGAGAAGTTGTAGGAATAACGGGCAGAAGGAATAAAATTAAATCCAGTGTTTCTGTTTGAAGTTCTTTCCCCATTTACAACAGAAGTGCCCTCCAGAAGACTAGGCTGAGCACTTATTCCAAATGAATAATTATATTTTTTTTCATTAAATCTATAATTCATCCCAAACCTGTTGGTGCTAAATGAATAATCGAAATTGTTACTGAGGTTCGTATTAAATGCTGATGATCCTGCAGGACTGATATCATAGGTTTCCCTTTGATTTTTGTAGGTTGTTGTACTGTGGTTATAGTTGAACTCAAGATTTGATTTTAAGCTAAGTGGCTCACTGTAAGATAGATTAGCATTTATGTTTGAGTTTCTATTAGTATCATACAATTCCTGATTTCTATAAACATTGGTACTTCCTCCTCCAACGATATAGTTGATGTATTGAGTCAGCTGATCATCTTGTTGTTTAGTTTTGGCATTATTGGCTGAAGTAAATAAAGATAAATTTCTGCCCGTTTTTTTGAGGCGGTGATTTAATAAAAGTGTTGCACCGAAATTGGGGTTTTTGGAATCTGTGTTATTTAGAGAAGTACCATCTGAACCAAGTCTGTTACCATCAAATTGTAAATAACTTGAATTTCCGTTATCAATTGTAGATCCATAACTAAATGTGGGATTAAACTTGATATAGTTTACACTATCAGGGCGATATTCAAGATTCCAGCCAAATCTGTGATTGCTATTTATTACATTCTTTAATGAATTCTGATTAGTTGAGACTATTGAATTCTGAAAATTATTTTGCTGAAGCTGGTCGCTTATTACATCGTTATTACGATCAGAAAAACTGTAATTACCATAGGAACTAAGTTTTTTACCATAATCTTTACGATAATTAAGTCCGAGAGATCCCACAGCAGTTAGTCCGTCACTATTATTTCCACCCTGGAATCCACCTCCTTGAAATCCACCTCCTCCTGCACCTCCGGTGCCGACAAAACGTGTACCGCCACCACCGCCACCGCCGGCACCCTGAACACGTGCACCACCACCACCACCACCAAATCCACCACCACTTCCAAAATTAAAAACTGAACTATTGGTGTTGTTTAAATTACCAATGAAGGAAAACTGCTCAGTATTGTTGTAAGTATTGGCTGTCAAAGAGGCCTGATACCGATCCTTGTCACCACCTCCAACTGAACCTCTTGCAAAATATCCCTTGTTTTTATCTGCTCTGATTGTAAAGTTCAGTACTTTTTCAGGATCTCCGTTTCTAACCCCGGTCAGGTTTGCCTGATCACCATAATCGTCAATAATCTGAGCTGATTCAAGAATATTGGCAGGAAGCTGTTGGGTAGCAGTTTTAACATCACCGCCAAAAAAATCTTTGCCATTAATTCTTACCCTGGTAATTGCTTTACCCTGGGCAGTCACATTACCGTCTTTGTCCACCTCAACTCCTGGTAAGCGTTTTAAAAGATCTTCAGCAAGAGCGTTCTCCCGAAGTGGGTAATCTGATGCTCTGTATATGATTGTATCTTCCTTTATAGTTACTGACGGCCTTCCGGAAATGACCACCTCAGAAAGCATTCTGCTCTCTGCCTTAAGTGTAATAGGGTCTAATTTTATTTCTGTATCTCCATCTTTGTATAGAAATCGCTTATTTAAAGGCCTGTAGCCTAAACTCGACACAGTTAAAAGAAAGGTGGAGGATTTAACCCCCTTAAAAATAAAGTTTCCATCAATATCGGTTCTTGTAAATAAAGTGTCTTTTCCGGCAATGTATTTTACTGTAGCAGCAATGATACTGGTGCTTGTAGAATCTTTTACTACGCCACTTATCTCACGGCTTGTTTGTGCAATAGCACCGTAGCTAATAAACAGACCGATCATTAAGGGTAATAGTTTTCTCATATTTGTTGGTATGGGGTACATATTTGGTTTTAATTTCCTCCATTCATGTGCAGGAATTTTTTATTTTTTCGTAGCAAGGTGACTTTTTATAAAGAACTCAGTTGATGTGGATATTTTAACTGGTGGATAGTTTCTATTGCGCATTCCACCGTACATTCCATCATAGTTTCTACCAAATCTGCCACCGTATCTTCCGCCATACATGTCATCAAAATTATTCATATCCCTTTGTTGAACTGCCGCAGGTCCCAGAAATCCATTGATCCTTATACCGTAAGTTATTGGCTCAGTTCTGCCGGGTAATAGGCCTAACAGACGGATAGGAATTGCTATCTCCTGAATCAGATTATCTTTAGAATCAAATGCTGCTGCGGCTTTTATTCCATAAGTATTGTTTAATGATATTCCACCGTCAATAATTTCTTTAAAGCCATCTACCCTGATTTCTTTAATTCTTTCTATAATTCTTTTTTGAATCTCTTCTGGTTCTGGCTGTTCTGTTTCATTACGCTTTTTTCCTGGAGTCCGGTCGAGTAAAGGAAAAGTGATCATAGCCGGAATTTTCTTGTTTTCAATATTAGCTGTGAAACTAATTCCTCTCGCAAGAATGCGGGTCAGACTTTCTGGTGCACTATTTTTTATAGCCAGATAGATGTTTTCATCATCATTGGCAAGATTATAATAAAGTTTTGTGGCTTCGTTAAAAAGACTGAGACTATCCTTCCAATCATTTAAATGTCCGTCTATTAATATTGGTTTATCTACCCACAGGGATTTAATCAGTTCTGCCTTTTTTTGAGAATAAACCGGCAGATAGCTAAATAGGAGAGAAAATGAAAGAGCGAAAAAACTTAAAAATTTTGTCTTCATATGGTTTTAGACTTGGTGTGTGATAAAGGTTTAATGAGATTCGTAACGATTTCATAACAGTTGACAAGCAGTCGATACCAGCAAAAGTATTAATCTGTAAAGATACGTTTGCTGTGGCAAGGAGGAAGTTAAACAATGTAAAGATTTAGCTTACATTAACATGAGTTCGATCATATCATGCTGGATAAATTTAGATTTAAGATTTTACCTTGTCTTAGAAGGCAGAGTCTGTTTTAATCGGTGCCGCTTTCCTGTGTTCTACCTTTATTTTTGAAATAGATTTGATTGATAGTATGAAATTCAGAGTAGCAAAAAATCTAAAGCTGCCACTCTCATAAGTTTATTTCAATCTGTAAATGGTTTTTTACAAGGCTGCCCGTCCCGATGAAAAATAGCTCCGGGTAAAATAAACCTTGCCGGAGGAGGTAGCTTCCGGTTATTGCTGATTTGATTTATAATGCGATTTCTTGCCGGAAATACCCCGGAGGAAAGGACTGAAATAAGTTATAAAACGCAGGTATTGCTTTCTAAA
>CAMCTU010000139.1 GCA_945878525.1 Sphingobacterium thalpophilum | reverse complement strand
CAAAAAGGGTTTCAAGAGGTGGTTCTTTTATGTGTAATGAAAGTTATTGCTCAGGTTATCGTGTTGCCCGCAGAATGAAAAGCTCTCCGGATTCAGGAATGAGTAATCTGGGTTTCAGATGTGTCAAATAATATTAAAAGATGAATTACGGGCCCATATGGAAAAATACGAAATGGATCTTGGCGGTTGTATTTATTACTGTGTCATGTTCTGAGGATGTTCCTGAACGAAGGGATAATCTTTTTCAAGCCAAAGAAGTTATATTTAAGAATAATGTGCCTAGCTGTTGTTCGAAAAAACCTTCCCGATTCTTAGATAAGAAAGTATTTAAAGAAACACGAAGGTAGTTTATAAATGTGTTTGCATTTTGAATATATTTTTTCGAATTATTATTTTTAAGTATTAAATTGAGTGTTAATGAAATTTAAAGCATCTGAATAGATTGTATTCTATTTGCTTTTAGCGAAAATATTAGTGCATTAAATCAACTGGTATAAGTCTAATTGGTCTAGTTTTTACACTAAGTAAATATGTATTTAAATTACATGGCTTGTTTTAAGTTTTGAATAGAATATTTTTATTTTAACATTAGTTTTTTTATTATACTTTTCAATTATATTAGTATTAAATGTCTGCATATTTAGCATATTCTGATTGTGAACTACTTGATCTTTTAAGATCAGGTGACAGATCTGCTTTTGCTGAAATTTACAACAGGTATTGGAAAAGTATTTTTACAGTTGCTTCTAATAAGATCAGACAGCTTGAAGAGGCTGAAGAAATTGTGCAGGATATTTTTATTTCTCTTTGGAACAGAAGGGAGGAAATTGTGATTACTTCAAACCTAAATGCGTATTTATCTGTTTCAGCAAAATATCGTGTGATAAAGGTTTTGGCCAAGCGTAATCAATACGATAAGTATGCTGTTCACAGTCAAAATGTGTTTCCTCTAACAGCCAATTCAACTGATGATTGGTTTGAATTTGTTGAATTACGTTCCAGACTTGAAATTTTAGTCGAAAAGCTTCCCGAAAAATGCCGCCTGGTATTTAAAGCAAGTCGTGAAGAAGGTTACTCTCAAAAGCAAATTGCTCATGAATTTGGGATATCTGAAAAAACTGTTGAAGCCCACATCGGTAAAGCCCTCAAATCTTTGAGAACAGGTCTGGGTCAGGTTTTTCTTTAAGTCATTAAAAAATATTTTCAGATGCACTAAGGGATTAGTGCAAGTTGGGGGACATACATTCAAATACCCCTTTAATGAAACCTTTAAGTTCAAATGAGCGATATCAGGAATTAGCCGAAAAATGGCTAAATCACAGCATAAGTGAAGAGGAAAGCGAGGAGTTTTTCCAATGGTACAATAGCGCACAGGAGAATGATGTCTATATTCCCCGGGATTATGCTGATAATGACCAGGAGATTAAAAAAAGAATCTTCTCTCAGATTAATCACAATATCTCTGATCCTTCTTTAACTTTCTCCAGTAATTTTCAAACATGGTTTGCTGCTGCAGCAGCAATAATTATTGCGATTATCAGCTTTGGTCTTTTCTTCTCGTCAGAATCTGGAAAGATAAATCAATATGTAGTAAAAAAGGTTTCGAGAGAGATTAGAACAGATTCTCCTTTTAAAACAGTGACTCCACGTTCTAATGTTGAAAAGAAAGATTCTCCGATTGTTATTGATATTGAGGCAGGTGAAAATAAAGCGATACTTACTCTTGGGGATGGCTCGAGAATTATATTGGATGATGCTAAGAACGGAATTCTTGCCAATCAGGGAGGTAATAGCGTTCTTAAGGCAGCTGAAGGTGAGATTATTTATTCGTTCATCAATGAAATAAAAGATCCATTAACAGAAAATCAGCAAGTGCCCGTTATCTACAATACCATCGAAACACCCAAAGGTGGTAAATTCCAAATTGTGTTACCTGACGGAAGTAAAGTGTGGTTGAATGCCGCTTCATCACTTCGTTTTCCAACAGTTTTCAATGGATCCAAGAGGCAAGTTGAACTCAAGGGTGAAGCTTACTTTGAGGTATCACACGATAAATCAAAAATCTTTGAGGTTAATACAAGAAATCAGGTTGTACAAGTACTCGGGACTCATTTTAATATCAACGCTTATCTAGACGAACCAACGGTAAACACAACTTTACTGGAAGGTAGTGTAAGAGTATCTGATTTGCGGACAAATATTTCTCAATTATTAAAACCCGGAGAACAATCTCAATTGAGTGAGCAGATTGACGTGATCAATTTGAAAGATACTAATGAAGCCGTTGCCTGGAAAGAGGGATATTTTCAATTTGATGAGGCAGATATAAAAACTGTGATGAGACAGATTGAACGCTGGTACGATGTTTCAGTCGTTTATGAAGGAAATCTTCCAAATTATCGATTTGGAGGTGAAATTGAGAGAAATTTAAGTCTTTTACAAGTGCTTAAAGTATTGGAAAAAACAAAAGTTCATTTTCGTTTAGATGGAAGGGAGGTTACGGTAATGCCATAAGATCTACGAAAGAACAAAAAAACAAACCAGAAGCGTTGGAGCGCTCCTGGTCACTGTTTAGCTAAAATAAAAATTGATGCACAAAGATTATTTATTAACAAAACAACCAAATGTATGAATTCTCTTACAAACAAGGGGTATTGTAATATCAATACACGAATAAAAGTATGTCCTGATTTAAATTCACTTAATCAGACAGAACAAAACCAGATGGAGGGTAATCTGGTAAATAAGTCGCTTTACAAACAAATCGGACGGATTATGAAACTGACGTTCATATTAATTCTTTTTACATTGATGAATGTCTATTCTAATGGATATTCTCAGAAAGTAACTCTTACAGGTAAACAAGCACCTCTGGAGGAGTTTTTCTCTACAATTAAACAGCAAACAGGCTATGTGTTTTTTTATGATTTGAATCTGTTAAAAACTGCTAAACCGGTAACATTAAAAATTGTTGATACTGAATTATCAGAAGCATTAGCAATTCTCTTTGATGATCAGCCATTGGATTATAGTATTGAAAACAAGACAATTGTTATCAGTCAAAAATTATCCCAAAAAGAAAAGAAGGCTTTGAAGAATTCAAACTTTCTTTTAGTTGATATAAAGGGTAAAGTTGTTGATTCAAAAGGAGAGACTCTTCCTGGAGTTAGTGTTCGTGTTAAAGGCTCCTCAGTTGGAACCACTACAGATGCTCAGGGAAGTTTTGTGTTGAATGCACCGGATAATGCTGTTCTGGTTTTTAGCTATATTGGTTATGTAAGTCAGGAAGTTACTGTTAATAACAGAACTAATATTGAGATAACCTTGCTTGAAGATTCACAAATGCTTGGAGAGGTTGTGGTAACCGCTTTGGGTATCGAAAGATCCTCCAAATCCTTAAACTATGCTGCGCAGACTGTTAAAACAGCTGATCTTAATCAGGCAAAAGAAACAAACTTGATCAATTCACTCGCTGGAAAAGTTGCAGGTGTTACTATTACAAAAAACGCAACTGGTCCGGGTAGTTCCTCGAATGTTGTTTTACGTGGACAAAGGTCTGTATTCGGTAGTAACCAACCTTTATATGTTATTGATGGTGTTCCTATGGATAATACAAGTCGTGAAGTAGGAACAGGAGGTACTCACGGAAGTAGGGATGGTGGAGATGGTATTGGTATGTTGAATAGTGATGATATAGAATCTATGACTATCCTTAAAGGTGCTTCTGCTGCGGCCTTATACGGAAGTTTGGGACAAAATGGTGCAATCATTATCACAACCAAAAGAGGAAAATCAGGTAAGATTACAGTTGATTATACCGGAAATACCACTGTTGATCGCCCATTTATTCTTCCTGAAGTACAGGCAGAATACGGACAAGGTGCTGCAGGTGTTTATAATGCAAACTCTGAAACTAGCTGGGGTCCAAAAATCACGGGACAAACAATTACCTTGTGGAATGGTAAGCAAGTGGCAATGCAAGGTCAGCCCAATCGCATAAAAGATTTTTATCGTGATGGATCAAGTTTGACAAATACCATTGGAATTAGTGGTGGTAGTGAGAAAATGCAAACCTATTTTTCATATGGTAATAATCAAGCGAATGGTATTCTTAAAAACCATGGTTTAGATAGACATAATTTTGATTTCAAGATAGATAACAGTATTACTGATAAACTTTCATTCTTCACAAAGCTTAGTTATATAGTTGAAGATGTTGATAATAAACCGTTTACTGGCGAAAGAAATGATGCAACAGGTAGTATATATCATGCTCCTGCTTCTATTCCATTGAGTGAAATGCAGAATTACGAATATACTGATGCTTTGGGTAACCTGAGACAAAGCTATTGGCTTCCAGGCTCTATTTACTTGTCGAATCCATACTGGAAGATGAACAGGCAGACTTTCTTTGAACAAAAGCGTCGTATGATTGGCCTAATGCAAGCAAAGTATAAGTTTAATAACTGGCTTGATTTCATGGTTCGTGGAAGTATGGATAGAACTGACGAGAATACTGAGAATAAACAGTATAATGATTCCTATGAACTTTCGGGAAATGGAAGCTATTATGAACTTTATTCCGGAAACAGAAGGTTTACCAATGTGGATGCATTACTTTCCTTCAAAAGAGACATTACAAAGGATTTTAATTTAACCGGATATCTTGGAGGTTCAATTCAGGAAACCAAATATGAATCAATTAACACTCTTGCAAATGGTCTGAACAAACTTGATTACTTCTTCATGTCTAATGCGAAAAATCCAAGAACTTCAAACGTTATTGGCCAAACCCCACAAGTGCAGTCTGTGTATGGTACTTCGACCCTGTCATTTAAAGATTATCTTTATCTGGATATTACTGCCAGAAATGATTGGTCTTCTGCCTTACCTAAGGCGAATCAGTCTTATTTCTATCCATCTGTAGGATTGACAGCTATAATAACAGATATGCTCGATATGCCTAGCTGGATTTCTTATGGTAAGCTCAGGACTACTTATGCTAAAGCAGGTTTTGGCGGACAGCAATATTTGACTGATAATTATTTTTCGGTAGGGGCTGGTGGTGCCATAAATACTCCTAGTGTTAGATCACTCGGGAATTATCAACCGGAAATTACTACTTCATTTGAAGCTGGTTTAGACTGGCGATTTTTCACCAACCGAATTGGACTTGATGTAACCTATTATAAATCAGAAACTAGAAACCAGTTGATTGCCCTGGCAGTTCCTAATGCTACACTTTTTAGTTCTCAGTATATCAATGCCGGATTGATTCGGAATACTGGAGTAGAAGTTATGTTAAGTGGTGCGCCAGTTAGAACTAAGGATTTTTCTTGGAACATAATGGCTAACTTCTCTAAAAATATGAATAAAATTGTTGAGTTATCACCAAGGTTAAAAACAGCTGTTTTAGGAGATGACAGACAGGTTCTTGAAACTGTTGAAGAAGGCAAGTCCTTTGGAGAAATGTACATGGCCGAATGGAGTAAAGATGCACAAGGCAGAAGGTTAGTTAGTCCTGCTGGCGTTCCGATTCTTACTGGGAAAACAGCTTATGCAGGGAATTATAATCCTAATTATCAGCTTGGTGTAAACAATTCATTCACTTTTAAAAATCTTAACCTCAGTTTCTTATTAGATTACAGAAATGGCGGTACAGTTGTAGCCGGTACTTTGGCTGCAATGGATGTGAGTGGTAACTCGAAAAATTCTCTTCAATATAGAGAAACTGGGATTATTGTGGATGGTTATACTACAGCCGGTGTAAAAAATACAACATCAATTACTGCAGAAAGATATTGGCAATCATTAGGTAACAGAACACCGGTAAAGGATTTTTATGCTTTTTCTGCGACTAACCTTAGGCTTAGAGAGGTGGTACTTGGTTACAGAATTCCAAATCAGCTTGTTCAAAAAGCAGGATTTATTAAGAATGCTAGATTATCACTTGTTGGAAGGAATCTTCTTTTCTTAAAGAAATATGCGCCTTACGATCCTGAGATTGCTACTGCAGTAACTAATAGGGGTGGTATGGAATACTCATCTTTACCTACAACCCGTAATATTGGTCTTAGCTTGAATGCATCATTCTAAAAGCTAATTGGCTGTTAAACTAAATATTATTATTAATATTAAATTGAATACAATGAAAACTCAAAAATCATTATATAGAAAATGGGCCTTCAAAGTGATGCTATTTTTAGCACCAATCGTAATACTGACTGCCTGTACTAAAAATTTCGAAGAAATAAATAAAAGACCAGATGGTTTAAAGGAACTCGCTGCACCGGATTTACGTAGTTTATTTCCGGGTGCATTAGTTGCTGGAGGTGGAATAGGTTATAATGAAACAAGTATGCTCTTGTTTCCTGGAGTATACTCTCAACATTTTGCCGGTACAAACATTAATCAGGAGTCTCACAGATATGTTATTGTGCAAAGATGGCAAGACATATGGCCTGGAACCTATGTGAATGCAATGCCCAAATTAGTAAATATCATTGCAGCCACAAGAGGTGGAAAAGAACCTAGTATGAATGCAATTGCAAGAATGTGGAAAGTTTTCTGTTTTATGCGTGTGACTGACGAGTGGGGTCCAATTCCATATTCTAAAATCGGTAAGGATACTACAGTTGTGAATTATGATGATCAAAAGAGTATTTATTTTGATTTCTTCAAAGAACTGGATGAAGCAACTACAGATCTCAAAAATAATTTAACTAAACCTTCATTTGCTACAGCAGATCGGATCTATAATGGAGATAATGCCAAATGGTTAAAGTTTGGAAATACATTGCGCCTGCGTTTGGCCTTGAGAATTTCGGATGTAGAACCAGCTAAAGCCAAAATGGAAGCTGAGAAAGCATTTGCTGCCGGAGTAATGACAGCGGTTGCAGATGGAGCCCATTTTGCAACGAATGCAGATTTTACAAATGGACTGAACAATTTTATGAGTAGAAATGGCTCCCGGATGAGTACCACTATGGAAAGTTTATTAGTAGGCTATAATGACCCAAGGCTACCTATATTTTGGAGCCCTGCACTTTCTGATGGTAAGTTCCGTGGTGTAAGAAACGGTATGACCGTTGCTCAACAAAATTTGCCTGAAAATAGTATTAACAATAATTCGGCAGTTGGTCCAAAGTATGCTGCTGCCACGATGACTACAACTCCTCAGGTTGTTTTTTATGCCTCTGAGGCTTATTTTCTTAGGTCCGAAGGAGCATTGAATGGCTGGAACATGGGTGGAACCGCCAAAGAGCTTTATGAGATGGGGATTGAAACTTCATTGCGTGAACATGGTGTTACCAGTGCTTCAGTCATTTCTGCTTATGTTAATGGTACAAGTTTACCTGTTGCACCTAATAATGTATTTCCTACTCCACCTTTGACTAACATACCTGTAAGTTTTGAAAGCACTAATGCTGAGAGACAACGTGAGCAAATAGGAACACAGAAATGGATTGCGCTTTGGCCAGAAAGTCATGAGGCTTGGGCTAATATCAGAAGATCGGGTTATCCTAAATTTTACCCTTTATTGAATTCTCAAAATCCTGATATTGAACCGGATAAAATGATCCGGAGAATATCCTTCCTGGATAGAGAACTCCTTGCAAATGGCCCGGCAGTAAAGGCGGCTGTAGTATTGTTAGGCGGTCCTGATAATGTGGCTACCCGTTTGTGGTGGGATAAATCAAAATCAAAATAAGGGACCTTACGCTAGGTTACTTATTTCTTAAAATACATCATTATAATACCAGGGCATACCTGCGAAAGCAGGTATGCCCTAATTTACTCATCAATTGGTATTTCTGTAATTACTGTTACCGATATTTTTAAGCG
>CAMCTU010000138.1 GCA_945878525.1 Sphingobacterium thalpophilum | reverse complement strand
GATAAGCGCTGAAAGCATCTAAGTGCGAAACTAGCCACAAGATGAGACTTCCATTGAGGGCCGTAGAAGACTACTACGTTGATAGGTTACAGGTGTAAAGGTGGTAACATCATAGCCGAGTAATACTAATTACCCGAAGCTTTCTTCGTTCCCAATTTCATTGGGGACAAGGCAGATAGACTACTATTGTAGTAGTTTAATTAATGCTGTTGTTTTCTTATTCAAGTACTTTTTTCCGGTATGTTAAGATATTTCGAGCGATAATCGATAAGCGAAAAGCTGAGAGCGTTCAAATGCTTTAAGTTTTCGGCTTTCAGCCTTCAGCTCCAAAGTCTTTAGGTGCCTATATCGGCGGTGTCCACCTCTTCCCATTCCGAACAGAGAAGTTAAGCCCGCCAGAGCCAATGGTACTGCCGTAACAGGTGGGAGAGTAGGTCGGTGCCCAATTTTAAACGAAAGCTCAGTACTTTATTGTACTGGGCTTTTTTTGTTCTGGCTTTCGCCAGAATGACAAAGGCTTTCGCCAGACTAAAAGGTACGACCAAGCAATCTTATGATAGTTAGTGTTAATAGTGAGGAAATTGTTTCGCTATGCTTGCAATGACAAAACTCACCAATGTGCCAATCACGGAAAACGTGACTGCAGCGGCAGCTTTGCCGCAATGTAATTAGGATCTAAGTACTACTTTTCTGCGGCAAACTATACCGTCCGCACATATGAAGCCATTCGGACGGGGAGAGTCCGGCTGTAGAGACCGATAGGACAATGACACTGCTTTTCAAATTATCCTGATTATTCTTGTCGACCTTGTATAATACCCCTTATTTTGTATTAGTTGGATCCTTATAAAACCACCCCCTAGATTTATAACTTCCTCCGATGAAATATATTATGATTTATGCATAGTATTACTAGGATTTTTCTGGGGATTACCTGATCCATTTCAATTTCTCAACCGTTATTCTTATATAATTGCAAAATATTATTGTATTCAATGCATTTTAAATCACTTTTTTAGTGTTTACACAGCATTTTTAGTATCCAATTTCATGCTTTTTACGTACATTTAAATAATTTTAAAAACATATGAATATCAATATAGGATCTCGCAGAGAAGTATTAGTGCACATCGAAAAGTACATGCTTGAAAAGATGCATGAATACCTCAAGCCTATCGAAACAAACTGGCAGCCTTCCGACTTTCTGCCTGATTCAACGCGTGATACATTCTATTCAGAAATTAAGGATTTAAAGGAAAATGCTAAAGCACTTTCGTATGACCTGGTAGCGGTTTTAATAGGTGACACTATTACTGAAGAAGCGCTTCCAACTTATGAATCTTGGTTGACTATGGTTGATGGCATTTCTAAAGATGAACAAAATGGCTGGATGAAATGGATTAGACTATGGACTGCAGAAGAAAACCGTCATGGTGATCTGCTGAATAAGTACCTTTATTTATCAGGCCGTGTAGATATGCGCAAGATGGAAATCTCAACTCAATATCTGATTGCTGATGGTTTCGATATCGGTACAGGTCATGATCCATACCGTAATTTTATTTATACCAGTTTTCAGGAACTAGCTACAAATATTTCGCACAGAAGGGTTGCTTCATTGGCTAAAGCTGAAGGGGATACACTTTTGTCAAAAATGTGCGGTGTAATTGCTTCGGATGAAGCCAGGCACGCAAAGGCTTATAAAGATTTTATGCTTCGTATTTTTGAAGTGGATCCAAGTGAGGCAATGATTGCTTTTGAAGATATGATGCGTAATAAGATTGTAATGCCTGCACACTTCCTTCGTGAGGTAGGTTTACAAATGGGTCAGACATTCGGGCACTTTACGGATGCAGCACAGCGTCTGGGTGTTTATACCGCAGTTGACTATGTGCAGATCATGAAACAATTAATTGATGAATGGCATATCGAAAAAGTTCGTGATCTGAATGAGGCCGGTGAAAAAGCTCGTGATTATATAATGAATTTACCGGATCGCCTCTTCAGGGTTGCCGAAAGAATCAAAAATCCTTCCCTTGAGTATAAGTTCAGCTGGATAGCAGGGTAAGTATATAGTTTTTATATAGAAAAGCCCGACTAGTGTTTTTACTGGTCGGGCTTTTCTGTTCTTGCTTAAATTACTTTTTGACCAATTGCATCTTTTCAGGATTCCATAGTATAGCAGTATCGTTGTTATAGCTGTCATTACACAACAATGCAGGTGCTGCCGCACGATACCCGAAAATCGCATCTTCGGCAACTTTACCATTGTTTTTAATTGCATTAAAGAAATTTACAAAATGGTCATAAGGCCCACCCATATATCCTTTTTCTGCTGCAAAGGTATACTCTTCCTGGGGAAGTATTCTTTTCCGATCGCTTAATGGAGTCCCCGCATTCTTCATTCTTTCAATGAAGAATGGATCATCGGAAGAAAAGTTTTTATTTCTCCGCAGTGTAACACTGTCCCAGCCAATATCCATGGCTCCTTCACTTCCAACTAGTTTCAATATTGTGTTTCCGCTGGTGCCATCGGCAAAATTGCATCTTAAGGAGAGATTAAATGCGGGATGAGCTTGAGCCTGTTCAGTATAATCGAATATTCCCAGAAGTACATCCGGAACTTCCCGCCCGTCTTTCCAATACCTTAATCCGCCAGATGAATAGATCTTATTCGGTCCGAAAGAATCTGTAATAAAATGGAGACTTGAGAATAGATGGACAAACAGATCACCCGACATTCCTGTTCCGTAATCCCGGTAATTTCTCCACCGGAAGAAACGCATCGCATCAAAGGATCTTTTGGTTGTATTGCTAACAAAAGTATCCCAGTCAACAGTGGCTGCCGAAGCATCTTCCGGTATTGGATACTGCCATGCACCACCCGGTGAATGACGTGCCCAAAAGCCTTCCGCAAAGTTAAGTTCACCGATTGCTCCATCTTTTAACAGTTCCTTTGCTTTCTCATTTCCCAGCGAAGATACTCCTTGGCTACCAACCTGAAATATCTTTCCCGTTTCTTTTTGTGCTTTGATCACCGCAGGCCCTTCAGTAATGTCATGGACCATAGGTTTTTCACAGTAAACGTGTTTGCCGGCTCTCATGGCATCGATGGAAATTTGCTGATGCCAGTGGTCAGGAGTAGCCACAATAACTGCGTCTATATCTTGACGATTTAGTATTTCCTTGTATGATCTTGTGGTGAAAATGTCTTGTCCCCAACGTTCTTTTGCAGCCTTAAGCCGACCATCATAGAGATCACACACCGCTACCAGTTTTATACCGGGTACCTTTAAAGCTGTGATCGTATCCCCCGTCCCCATGCCCCCGGCTCCAATCAAGGCAATATTAATATTGTCGTTTGCCCCAATGTATTGTCTTTTATGGATTATAAACTGTGTTGTTTCACTATCCTGAGATGCTGCAAGTACGTTGCTTCCTACCGCAACAGCGGCTGTGGATGCAGCAAGTTTTTTAATAAAGCCTCTGCGTGATGATTCCTGATTGTTGTTCATTAGAATAAATTTGGTTTTTAGACCCGCGTATGAGGGGGCTTGAACCCCAGGTGTGGGATGTTTAAACAATTTAATGTCGTGCTTATTTTTACTCGAGTTCTTTAATTACAATCCTTTTCCATCTAACCTTGATGTCACCACCGGAATGGATTTGAAGTGCAATAAAGCCTTTTCCAGCTCCGAATTTTTCATCTTTAAGTTTGGAGATCTGTTTACCATTTAACCAGGTAGTTATTTCATCACCTTTTACATGAATCTTTCCTCTGTTCCAATCATCCGGACTAAGTCCTGATTCTTCTTCTTTAGTAGGTTTGGTTAACCAGCCTCTACCGTAGGATTCGTAAATGCCTCCTGTTCCGTTACCTGGAGGAGCAACCTCTACCTGCCATCCACTGATTTTAGTTCCTTCGATGCTGGAACGGACGAATACACCGCTATTACCATTTGCTTCAAGTTTAAAGTCATATTCCAGAATGAAATTCTTATAGTTTTTGTCTGTAGAAAGATAGCCATATTCTTCTTTTGGCCCATTTTCACAGACCAGATGGCCATTCTCAACGTACCACTTTTCAGTACCATGAATAGTCCAACCGCTAAGATCTTTACCGTTGAACAGTTTTGTTGATTTCTGTGCAATTGCAGCAGTTGAAATCAAAATGAAGGAAACAATAATTACTAAGTATTTCATTATGATGTGTTTTGGTTTATATAATAAATATAGTTTTTAAAAAATGGATTCAAAACGAAGCGGTAAATATTTTACAATAAATATGAGTGTGCTTCAATCATTTGTTGAAATTATAAAAGAAGGAAATTAAGTTGCGTTAGGTGATGAGTGTTATTAAATCATGTGATTTCTTCGCGTATTAATGTTTTGTTAGATTAGAGCATTTTTTTTCATTTGTCGAGTTCGAGGGTATGATTTCCTTCATTTCGAAGGAGGCTCGCCTGACCGGACGGGCAGGCATGACGAGGAATCTCGTGATATAAGATTCCTCCTTGAATCATGAGACTTCTCCCCGCACTAACAATTTGTTTGATTAAAACGCTCGTTCCCGCAAGTCGAAATGACGGGAATTACATATTCCTCCTGTACTGCCCCCCAACCTCATATAAAGCATGTGATATCTGCCCTAGGGAACAAACCTTACAAACCTCCACCAGGCTTTCAAAAATATTTTCACCGGCAACAGCTTTTTGCTGAAGTTCTTTCAAAAGCTTAATTGAAATTTCCTCATTTCTTTGTTGAAAGATTTTCAGAGCTCTGATCTGAAATTTCTTTTCTTCTTCTGTCGCTCGGATAACTTCTAAAGGGATTATCGTTGGTGAGCCATTTTTGTTGAGGAAGGTATTCACCCCAACGATAGGATAAGTCCCGTCGTGTTTGAGGGTTTCATAATAAAGTGATTCTTCCTGAATTCGGCTGCGCTGGTACATGGTTTCCATGGCTCCCAACACTCCACCACGATCATTGATTCGCTTGAATTCCTCTAAAACGGCTGATTCAACCAGTTCAGTCAGTTCCTCAATGATGAATGCACCCTGCAATGGATTTTCATTTTTTGACAGACCTAATTCCCTGTTGATAATAAGCTGTATAGCCATTGCCCTGCGTACCGATTCTTCTGTCGGTGTGGTGATTGCTTCATCATAGGCATTGGTATGCAGTGAATTGCAATTATCATAGATCGCGTAAAGCGCCTGCAAAGTAGTCCGGATATCATTGAAATCAATTTCTTGAGCATGCAGGGAACGGCCCGAGGTCTGTATATGATATTTTAATTTTTGTGAACGGTCATTGCCCTTGTATTTATGCTTGATTGCTTTAGCCCAGATTATTCTCGCCACACGACCGATTACTGAATATTCAGGATCAATTCCGTTTGAGAAAAAGAAGGAGAGGTTTGGTGCAAACTCATCGATATGCATGCCACGGCTCAGGTAATATTCTACGAATGTAAAGCCATTACTCAAGGTAAATGCAAGTTGGGAGATTGGATTCGCTCCTGCTTCAGCGATATGATATCCCGAAATAGAAACGGAATAGAAGTTTCTAACCTGTTTGTCGATGAAATACTTTTGGATGTCGCCCATCATTCTCAGGGCGAATTCAGTAGAAAAAATACAGGTATTTTGTGCCTGATCTTCTTTTAGAATATCTGCCTGCACAGTACCTCTTACACTGGCAATTGCATATGCTTTGATCTTATTATAGACTTGCGGTGCTAAGACCTGATCGCCGGTAAGTCCGAGAAGCATCAAGCCAAGCCCATTGTTTCCTTCAGGGAGTTCGCCCTGATAAACCGGCTGCGAAATGCCTTTTGCTTTGAACATCTGATCAATTTTTGCTTTTACTTCTGCCTGAAGCCCATGTTCAATGATGTATTTCTCACATTGCTGGTCGATGGCGGCATTCATGAAAAAGCCAAGCAGCATTGGCGCCGGACCGTTAATGGTCATGGAAACCGATGTAGATGGATGGCAAAGATCAAAACCGCAATACAGTTTTTTAGCATCATCAAGAGTTGCGATGCTCACCCCTGAATTTCCGATCTTACCGTAAATATCGGGACGAAGGCCGGGATCTTCTCCGTAAAGCGTGACTGAGTCGAAAGCTGTAGAAAGCCGGTGCGCGGGTTGTCCGAGGGAAACATAATGAAAACGCTTGTTTGTCCGCTCCGGACCACCTTCACCTGCAAACATGCGTGTTGGGTCTTCACCTTCACGTTTTAATGGGAATACTCCAGCGGCATATGGAAACTCTCCGGGTACGTTTTCAGTCAGTAACCAGCGCAGGATGTCGCCCCATGCTTCATATCTCGGTAAAGAAATCTTTGGTATTCTGAGTTTAGACAGGGATTCCGAATAAAGGGATTGTTTAATTTCTTTATCCCGGACTTTAAAAATGAATTCATCAGCCTTATATTTTAAGATCGTATCCGGCCATTCACGCAATAATCTGCGACATTCAGGATCAAGACTTTCTTCAAGCCTATTATAAACAACTGTCAAAGGTCCATCTAATTCCTTTCTTAAGCCCTCTCCTTTGGAGAGTGTTTGGGTGAGGCTTATAACCCCCATAACCTGAAACATCTGCTGAGCAATTTTACACTGTCCATTTACCCATTCTGTATAAGCTGAACTGCTTTCAACGATTTCTGCTAGATAACGGATCCGCTCTGGTGGAATGATATAACTCTTTTCATTATGCTTTCCGATTAGTTCCATTTTTGCCTGGAAATCATATCCTGTTTTCCTTAAAATGGCCTTCATCAATTCCGAGAACAGCTGATTCATCCCTGGATCGTTGAACTGGGAAGCCATGGTGCCAATCACAGGAAGTTCTTCATCCGGAGAATCGAACATAAGATGATTGCGCTTGAATTGTTTCCGTACATCCCTGATCGCATCCAGAGCACCACGTTTATCAAATTTATTGATCGCAACGATATCTGCGAAGTCGAGCATGTCGATCTTTTCCAGTTGCGTCGCTGCTCCAAACTCGGGAGTCATCACATATAAGGATACATCGCAATGTTCGGTGATCTCAGTATCCGACTGTCCGATACCTGAAGTTTCAACAATGATCAGTTCGTAACCTGCTGCTTTGCAGATGTCAATCGACTCCTGAACATATTTTGAGAGGGCTAAATTAGCCTGTCTTGTTGCCAGGGAACGCATATAAACCCTAGGATTATTAATGGAGTTCATCCGGATCCGGTCGCCTAACAAAGCTCCGCCAGTTTTTCGTTTTGAAGGATCAACCGAAATAATGGCAATGCTTTTATTCGTTTCGACCAGAAAACGACGAACCAGTTCATCAATTAGGGAAGATTTTCCAGCCCCTCCGGTTCCTGTTATGCCGATAACCGGTATTTTTTTATCAGTATTTAATTTTTCAAGTTCTTTCAGGAAATTTTCTGTCTGCACCGGATGATTTTCTACCAGTGTAATCGCGGAAGCAATTGCATTTACACTCTTTTTTTGTATGCCCTGCAATTCATTCGTCAGGCTGGTATGGGTTTGAAAATCACATGCCTGGAGCATATCATTGATCATCCCCTGAAGTCCCATTTTCCGGCCATCATCAGGAGAATAGATCTGAGTGATGCCGTATTCTTTAAGTTCTTTAATTTCAGTCGGCAGGATTACGCCGCCACCGCCCGCGAATATTTTGATATGGCCTGCACCGGATTCCTGAAGCAGATCATACATATATTTTAAATACTCAGTATGTCCACCCTGATAGGAGGTCATTGCAATGCCCTGAACATCTTCCTGAATCGCACAGTTTACAACCTCCTGCACTGATCGGTTATGGCCGAGATGGATTACCTCTGCCCCCGAGGACTGAAGTATGCGGCGCATAATGTTGATGGTAGCATCATGACCATCGAACAAGGCAGCTGCTGTAACAAAACG
>CAMCTU010000137.1 GCA_945878525.1 Sphingobacterium thalpophilum | reverse complement strand
TAAACTGTAGAAACAGACCTATAACTACTCCTTTGGGCATTTTCAATACTCCCACAAAATCCTTCACACCCATTGTTGTACCCATTCCAAACATAATTAATTGTATAAGCGGTACAATCAGAACTTCTGTTTTGAAACCACCTATTTCCGTAACGTAATTTGGAAACAACATGCTTAATGTTGCTGCAGCAATTACCCAAATTGTAAAAGAAAAACCTTTTAGAAAGTCGGAGGAATTAATCCCTGCCAGAAGAAAAACAAAGAATATGCCGGTCAATACTTTTGCCTCTGTTTCAAAATTGAATTGATAAAGGATTACAACACCCACGAGGGTTATCAGCGAAAGCCAGAGTAAGGCCTGAAGTATTTTTTGAATATTCATATCAATTGTTTCTGGATGTTTTTTTTAAAATTTGCTGATTGTGTCTAATTAGGGTACCGAAATCTAAAATTATAAAAATTTTTATAGTTTGGATTGTTTTATATAATGTTTGAAACTTTTATGCAGATGGTGGGAAAAGAATATTTTGATTTAAATTTAACTGTTGGAGTACTGACTTTATTTTAGTCTTTTTAAAACTAAAGGATTTTGATATCTTGAAGCCTGAACATAAAATGAACTATTTGAATAGACTTTTCGTAATTATCGCCCTTCCATTAGTGATATGCATCATGGTATCATGTACACCAGAAATGCCTGATGATGTTGAAGTAGCCTATTCAAAGCTCCCGGATGAACTGGATTACAATATTCATGTGAAGCCAATCTTATCTGATAAATGCTTTTCTTGTCACGGCCCTGATCAGGCAAAGCAAAAGGCGGGATTGCGACTGGATATAGCTTCTTTTGCTTTTGATGATTTGCCTGAAAGCCCGGGTAAGGTTGCTATTGACCCGGGTGATTTGGATGGCAGTGAATTATTTCACAGAATCTTATCAGATGACCCTGATTACAAGATGCCAAATAAAAAGTCTAATCTTAGTCTTTCATCAAAAGAAAAAGCAATTCTGATAAAATGGATAAAAGATGGCGCAGAGTATAAACCACATTGGGCATTCGTAAATCCTGAAAAACCTGAAGTCCCTGATGTGAATAATGAAAAATGGATCCTTAACCCAATAGATAATTTTATTGTTCAAAAATTAGAATTTGAAAAACTAAAGCCTTCTATTCAGGCAAAAAAAGAGCTTTTGTTAAGAAGGCTATCACTTGATCTTACTGGTCTTCCGCCAAGTCTTGAAGAAATCAATGCATTTCTAAAGGATAGTTCGCCAAATTCTTATGAAAAGCAGGTGGATAGATTGCTTGCCTCCCCACATTACGGTGAAAAAATGGCTTTAAATTGGCTCGATCTTGCTCGTTTTTCTGATTCACATGGTTATACTGTAGACAGGTTGATTGATATGTCTCCGTATCGGGATTGGGTAATTAAATCTTTCAATCAGAATTTACCTTATGATAAGTTTATCCAATGGCAATTAGCAGGCGATTTGATGCCTAAGGCCAGTAAAGAAATGATAATTGCCACAGCATTTAACAGAATACACCAACAAAACATGGAAGGTGGAATTATTGAAGAGGAGTTCCAAACTGAATATGTAATCGATAGGGTAAATACTGCCGGTGTTGCCCTGATGGGTATTCCATTGGGCTGTGCAAGGTGTCACGACCATAAGTATGATCCGATATCCCAAAAGAATTATTATGAGTTATATGGATTTTTTAACAAGGTAAAAGAAGCCGGACAAATATCCTGGGACGACGCTATGCCTTCACCAACTATTTTACTTCCGACAAGTCAACAGGAAAAAATTCTCAATTACCTAAATAGGAATATTTCCATTCAAAAGAATAAATTAGCCAAGACAACAAGAGATTCGCGAATTGCATTTCAGAATTGGATAAGAAATAAAAATTATAAAATATTAGAGAAGGAAACAATTCCTAAAACAGGACTACTGGCTCATTATAATTTTACGAACAATTCACTTAAAAGTAGTTATCCTGGTAACAATTCAACTATTTTAAAGAGTTCATCAATTGACAAGCCAGTATTTTCAAACAGGGATAATGGTAAAGCCTTGGTTTTAAATGGCGATCAATGGTATGACTTAAATCAGGTTGGAGTCTTCAGAAAATCAGATCCATTTAGTGTAAATATTAGCGTTTTCATCCCAAAAGACTTTAAGGAAGGTGTAATTTTTCATAAATGTGTTGCCGAAAGACTGTATAATTTCAGGGGCTATCATTTATATCTTAAAGATGATCGATTGACTGTAAATATGTCTCATGCTGCGCCTTCAAATGCGATAGCAAGAATTAGCTCAAAGCCTGTTATCCGCAATCAGTGGGTACAGCTTACCATGACCTATGATGGATCTGCCAGAGCCGATGGATTAAAACTATATGTAAATGGAGCCGAACAGAAGCTTATTACTACCATGGATCAGCTCACAAAGGATATTCTGATGAATTCAAAAGTACAACCAGGTTTACAAATTGGCGCCTGGGATCGCGGACTTGGATTTAAGGGGGGGCAGGTTGATGATATTTTGGTTTACAATAGGGAACTTACTGATTATGAGGTGAAAATAATTGGTGACAGAGCTTCCTGGAAATCTGTGGTTCTAAAAGAACCGACACAATTATCATCAACTGATTTAAGTTTATTGAACAAATACTATATATCTGTGATTGATCCTGAAGTGGATCTTGAGTCAAAAAAATTACAAAAAATTCGAACTGAACTTGCTGATTCTGTTAATAAGATCAGGGAATTAATGGTTATGCAGGATTCACCTGAACCCAAAAAGACATTCATTCTAAATAGAGGGAATTATGACAGTCCTGGCGAAGAAGTATTTCCCAATACACCGAATTCTATCCTTCCATTCCCTAAAGATCTGCCCAAAAACAGATATGGCTTAGCACTGTGGTTAACAGATGATAAACATCCGCTTACGGCAAGAGTAGCTGTTAACCGATTCTGGCAAAATTTCTTCGGAACAGGTCTTGTTAAAACTTCAGAAGATTTTGGGAATCAGGGGGAGTTACCAAGTCATCCGGAATTATTGGATTGGTTATCGGTTAGTTTTAAAGAGTCGGCTTGGGATACAAAGAAACTTTGTAAACTGATTGTTATGTCGGCAACTTACAGACAGGATTCCAAAGCTGGTTCAGATGTGAAATTAAAAGATCCGGAGAATAGGTTCCTTTCACATGGACCTTCAAAGCGTATGGAGGCTGAAATGATTCGTGATAATGCATTAAAAGCTAGTGGATTGCTTAACAAAAAAATCGGTGGCAAAAGTGTTAAGCCTTATCAGCCTGATGGTTTATGGGAAATTAATAATACGAGTTATATAGCTGATACCGGGGAAGTTGTTTACAGACGCAGTTTATATTTATTAGTGAAACGTACTGTTCCAAATCCAACATTAAATACATTTGATGCAACAGAGAGAAGTTATTGCGTGGTGCGCAGACAAAGTACAAATACCCCTTTACAAGCACTGGTTATGTTGAATGATCCCACCTTTGTTGAAGCTTCTAAAGTACTTGGACAGGAAATGGCCTTTAATAATGACGAGACTAAAGGCATCATTGATGTCTACCGCAAGCTAACGGGCATACAGCCTTCCGAATCAGAAGTCAAATTATTGAAATTACTGAGAAATGAGGAATTGAAAAAATTCAGAGCAGATATTAACAGAACTAAGGGTTGGCTTTCGGCAGGACAATTTAAAGTAAATAAAGATCTTGAACCTGCCTTGGTGGCTGCAAATTCAGTATTAGCAAGTGTCATCCTTAATTCAGATGCAACTTTAACAAAAAGATAATATGAGCGATCACCATCATAAAGAACCTTTCAAATTGCATACACCTGAATTTGAGCGTTTAAACAAAGGTTGGGACAGAAGAAATTTCTTGACTAAAACATCTTTAGGATTGGGTGCATTGGCACTAAGTTCATTGGTGGGAAAGTCTGTTTTAGGAGAGTTAACCAATACACTTGCAAATGAAAGTTCATCGGCATCACTAGAACAGGAAATCCTTAAGGCCTTACCACATTTTGCTCCAAAAGCGAAAAGAGTGGTTTATTTATTTATGAGTGGTGGACCGTCACAGTTTGAAACTTTTGATTACAAACCTAAACTAGTTGATTTATTCGGACAAGAGCTTCCTGATTCGATTAGACAGGGTCAACGATTGACCGGTATGAGTGGCAGCCAAAGTACTTTACCGGTTGTTCCTTCCATATTTAAATTTAACCAGCATGGCGAGTCCAGAACATGGGTGAGTGAAGTATTGCCACATACCGCTCAAGTGGTGGATGATCTATGCATTATTAAATCGATTCATTCTGAAGCTATAAATCATGATCCTGCATTAACTTTTTTTCAAACTGGAAATCAATTACCCGGAAGAGCTTCCATTGGATCCTGGCTTAGTTATGGTTTAGGTTCTGATAACAGCAACCTGCCTACGTTCATTGTACTTGTTTCAAAAAATGCGGCCAAAGATCAGCCCCTTTATGCCCGTTTATGGGGGAATGGCTTTTTACCCTCTGAACATCAGGGAGTGCAGTTCAGGGCAGGAAAAGATCCGGTTTTATTTCTTGATAATCCGGAAGGATATGAAGGAAATGACCGAAAAGAAATGCTTGACTATCTGAGCAAATTAAATCAGCTTCAAAATGATACTTACGGTGATCCTGAAGTTGATGCGCGTATTGCCCAATATGAAATGGCTTATCGTATGCAGACTTCAATACCAGATGTGATGTCTACTGCAGATGAAGCTGATGAGGTATTTGAACTCTACGGTCCTGATAGCCGTGATCCGGGCAGCTATGCAGCAAATTGCATTTTGGCCAGAAAATTATTAGAAAAAGATGTAAAATTTGTTCAGCTGTATCATCAGGGTTGGGATCATCATGGTAACCTTCCTGAAAATATGCTGAGGCAATGTAAGGATACTGATCAGCCAACAGCAGCTTTTATAAAAGATCTAAAGAGGAGGGGTTTACTTGAGGATACTTTGGTAATTTGGGGAGGTGAGTTTGGGCGGACCGTTTATTCTCAGGGCAAGTTATCGCCAGATAAGTATGGTCGGGATCATCATCCGCGCTGCTTTAGTATGTGGATGGCAGGTGCGGGTGTAAAACATGGATTCAGTTATGGTGAAACTGATGATTTCAGTTATAATATCGTAAAAGACCCTGTTCATGTTCATGATTTTCATGCCACATTGATGCATATTATGGGAATAGATCATGAAAAATTGACTTATAAATTTCAAGGCAGACGTTTCCGATTAACTGATGTGGAAGGAAAAGTGGTAAAAGATATTTTAAGTTAAGATGATTTTGAAATATAAATAGCTAACTACATAGTTTGAGTAATTTATGTTTCAAGTGGTTTTAAATATTAGGTCGGGTTCACGTTACTATTGTTAAGCTAAAACTAAAATATATCATATGATTTCCAGAAGAAATTTTCTTAAGAATACAGGAATGGCAACTGCCATAAGCATGGCTGGTTCAAATGTAGCGTTTTCTAATTCAATAGCTTATCGTAATGGTGCTGATGAAGTAATAGGTCATAGTGATTATAAATACAAAGTTGATAAAGCCTGGGCCAAGATAAGTGTTAATAGTAATCCGCTATTTAATTGTCATGAAATTGTTCAGGATAGTAAAGGAAGACTTATTATGCTCGGAGATCACATACATAACAATATTTTAATCTTCGACAAATCAGGAAAACTGCTGGATAATTGGGGAACAGCCTGGCCGGGTGGTCATGGTTTATCCATCAGCAAGGAAGGTGCTGAAGATTTCTTATTGATAGTAGACTGTGGATGGTATCAAAATAAATCTGGGGCATGGAATGCGCAAGCCGGACAGGTAATCAAAACCGATTTAAGCGGCAGGATAATTTTTTCTATCGGACACCCAAAAACAATTGGTGTTTATAAAGATGATGAAAAGTTTATGCCAACAGAAACGGCAATTGGCCCCAACGGTGATATTTATGTAGCAGATGGTTACGGATCGGATTATATTATTCAGTACAATAGCAATGGACAATATATCAGGCATTTTGGCGGAAGAAAAAATGCAAATCCTGATTGGAATCTTCGCTGTGCGCATGGTGTTGCTATAGATTACAGAAACAAAAATATGCCAACCTTAATTTGCACATCCAGGGAGGAGAATTGTTTTAAGGTATTTACACTCGATGGCAAATTTATTCGTCGCATTGATTTACCAGGAATGCATGTTTGCCGTCCGGTAATGGATGACGAAAATTTGTATGCCGGAGTTTGTTGGTCAAATGATGAAGCAGGTAAAATGATAGGAGGGAACAGTGGCTTTGTAACCATTCTAGATGCCTCAAATAAGGTTATTTCAAACCCTGGAGGAAATGCACCGGTTTATAAAAATAATATATTGCAGGCAACCATGCAGGCACCTGGACAGATGTTTCAGCACTGTCATGATGTATGTATTGATGAGGATAAGAATATTTACGTTTGCCAGTGGAATGCAAATAACTCAGCACCTATAAAGTTAACCCGGGTATAATCTATGCTATTGGATATAGCCTTATTTTCAGGTAGACTGCATCCGCTTGTTGTTCATCTACCAATTGGCTTTCTTTTGCTGGCCACCATTTTTGAATTAGTCTCCTACAGAGAGAAATATGCGCATCTGAAGGGTTCGGTATCATTTATACTGTTGCTTGGCTTCATTTCGGCTGTATTGGCTTGTGTCTTAGGTTACATATTATCATTAAGTGGTGATTATGAAACGACCGCATTAAATGATCATAAAAATTCTGGTATTATGCTGGCTCTGTTCTCGGGCTTATTATACCTGATCAGCGATGGAACATTTAAAAAGTTACCGGTAATTAAACGCTCATTTTTTACTGTTCTCTGTCTTTTAATTGTTGGTCTGCTGAGCTATACCGGGCACCAGGGGGGAACATTGACCCATGGTGCGGAATATTTGTCTATTGAGGTCCTTACCCAACAAGAAAGAATAAAACCCACAAGTGTTGAACAGGCGATGATTTTCGAAGATGTTGTTCACCCCATATTAATCCAGCGTTGTTCACAATGTCATAGAGACGGCAAAATGAAGGGTGAACTATCCATGAAAACATTGGCTGACTTGAAAAAAGGAGGTAAAAGTGGTGCTGCAATTGTTGCCGGTTCACTAAAGGACAGTGAGTTGTTTAAACGTATCACACTTGATCCTGAACATGAAGATTTCATGCCTACTGATGGCAAAACGCCATTGACAAAATTAGAAGTAGAAATCATTCAATGGTGGATTGATAAAGGAGGTGCCATAAATGGAAAAAGAATGGCTGAATTAAAAAATACCCAGACAATTAATCCGCTCATTGCCAATTATTTAAACATTGGAAATAATGGAAAGGCTGCTGAATCTGCAGATTCTGATTACCCAGCAAGAAATCCGGATATTCCAGCTTTTAGCAATTTACAGTTGCTTGATAGTTTACGCAATCTTGGTTTGAATATCAGGATCATGCAGCATCAACCGCTCATGCTGGATATGACCTTGCCAGAAGATAAAGGCAATCAAATAAGTTTAATCAAGACGGAACTTAAATCAATTGCCAAAAATGTAATCTGGCTAAATTTATCAGGTTGCAATCTGACTGATAAGGATTTGGATTTTTTACCGCTGCTAATCAATTTGGAAAAGCTTAGGCTTGAAAAAAATCCAATTACCGATAATACTATTTCCCTTATTTCTAGTTTAAAGCATCTTGAAGCAGTTAATGTGAATGAAACAGGCTTTAGTAGAGCAGGAGTGGAGCAATTGAAGGAAATTTCTTCTTTGAAAAGGGTTTATGATTGGAAAATTGGTTCTGTGGGGGATGATTAAATTGATCTAGGGGGGTATTCCGGTCGCTCCAGAACAAAAAATATTCTTAAAGAATAAGTATTTAATAGTTGAGAT
>CAMCTU010000136.1 GCA_945878525.1 Sphingobacterium thalpophilum | reverse complement strand
AGGTCAAAAGGACCACTGTCCTTTTGAAACAAACCCGGGTGGCAGCTGTAGCTTTTTGCCAGGCAGATTTTTATCCTTCAGATGCATTTTCAGGCAAAAACTACGGCAGAACACGGGACTGGCGAGGCCGAAGAATTACAGACCCTGCTTTCCATAACAATAAAATCAATTAATCTAAAATTTGTCCGGCAAAATTCCCTCTGGTCGGTGTTCTCACCGTACCAAGTATGATTATGTCATGGATTGGTGATAACAACAAGCACAAGGAAAGTGGTCGGTAACACCAACCACAGGAAAACCCTCCTTAATTAAGCTTAAAGTATTAAGCATTCCTCTTTTCTTCAGAATATTTACAATTAACCTTTTAAGTAAAAATATTTTTTCTATATTTGCACCTCTTAAAAAGTATTGAAGATGAAAGCTGAATTGCATCCCAAAAATTATAGATTAGTTGTGTTCAAAGACATGTCTAATGAATATTCTTTCTTAACAAAATCTTGTATTGATACCAAAGAAAGCATCAAATGGGAAGATGGTAATGAATATCCACTGGTAAAATTAGAGATATCACATACCTCACACCCTTTCTACACCGGTAAAATGAAATTGGTTGATACCGCAGGTCGTATCGATAAGTTCCGTTCACGCTACGAAAAAAAATAATTTTTATTTGATAATATTCAAAGTCCCGGTCCATAAGGTCGGGACTTTTTTTATTTTTGTTCAATGAGTGTAATTCTTTTTGACGATCAGTTTCGAAGTAATTTGCTACCTCTGGTTTATACCAGACCAGTTTCCGAGCTCAGGGTCGGAATTCTTAGCATTGCCGATAAATGGAGGAAACACCTCAAAACAGATGTGGCTTATCTGACTGAAAGTTACCTTCAGGAGAAATACCCGCTACAGTACTTTCCAAACAATCTTTTTATAAATGCCGCTATCTGTCCGGATGAAGAGCTGATCCGTACTCTGGATACTCTTAAAGACGGAGATGCCCTTAGTTCTAATCAATTGCTCATTGCAGTCCGCTTATCTGAAGCTGATGCCCGGGCATTCAGTCCACTGCACACCGATAAGTTCAAGCCTGTTGAATACTCCAAACCCTTTGTCCGCTTAGCTTTCCCTAACCATATCTTTAGCCATAACGATATTGAAATAAGGAAGGATTTCGAACTCATTACCAAAGGCCGTCAATCAGCTTCATTAAGCAGTACCAACATAATTTTAGGTGATGATATCTTCATTGAAGAGGATGCAGAGGCCGAATGTTCAACTTTCAACACCAGAACCGGACCAATTTACATAGGTAAAAAAGCCCTCATCATGGAAGGCTGCCACATCCGCGGCTCATTTTCGATGGGAGATCATGCGGTTATGAAAATGGGTGCAAAGATCTACGGAATGACCTCTGTCGGCCCATATGCAAAAGTAGGCGGTGAAATCAATAACTCAGTAATTTTTGCCAATTCTTCCAAAGGCCATGAAGGCTATCTGGGAAATTCCGTCATCGGTGAATGGTGTAATATTGGGGCCGACAGCAACAATTCTAACATGAAGAACAATTATGCTGAAGTCAGGTTATGGGATTATCCTACTGAGGGTTTCCGAAAAACAGGTTTGCAGTTCTGTGGTTTGATTATGGCCGATCATGCCAAATGTGCAATCAATACCATGTTTAATACAGGTACAGTGGTGGGTGTTGGAGCCAATATCTTCGGCTCAGGTTTTCCAAGAAATTTCGTTCCCGACTTTTCCTGGGGAGGAAACGCAGGTTTCGAAGTGTATTCACTTAAGAAGATGTTTGAAACAGCAAAAAGAGTTTATGAACGCAGAAACACAGAATTTAATGATACCGAAAGTGCTATTTTGAGCCGGGTATTTGATCTGACAGAACAGTATAGAAGATTTTAACAGTAAAATTATAATGAGAAAAAAGATAGTAGCAGGTAATTGGAAAATGAATATGAGCCTAACTGAAGGCCTGGAACTTTTCTCAGAAATCAAAAATTTAATTCGCGAAGAAGTTAAAGGTAATCAGGGAGTAATTGTTTGCCCGCCCTTTATCCATATCAGCAGCCTTGCCCAATCTTTAGCAAATAACGTTACCCTGGCTTTAGGAGCCCAAAATTGCCATCAGTCTGATAGCGGTGCCTTTACTGGTGAAGTTTCTGCTTCCATGTTGGCTTCTGCTGGCGCCTCTTATGTGATCATCGGACATTCAGAACGCCGCCTTTATTTCGCAGAATCGACTATTCAATTGGCGCAGAAGCTGGATGCAGTCTTGAAAAACGGAATCCTCCCTATATTTTGTATCGGGGAGACCCTCGAACAACGGAATGACGGTTCCTATTTTGAGGTGATCAAACAGCAATTAGCCGAATCAGCTTTTCATTTGCAGGAATCAGATTTCGCAAAGCTTGTGATTGCCTATGAACCCGTTTGGGCGATCGGTACCGGCTTAACTGCAAGTCCGGAGCAGGCGCAGGAAATTCATTTTTATATCAGGAAACTGATCGCCGAAAAGTATGATCCAAGCCTTGCCGGGGATCTGACGATTCTTTACGGCGGTAGCTGTAACCCAAAAAATGCTTCTGAATTGTTTGCGCAGCCTGATATTGACGGCGGACTCATTGGTGGTGCATCATTAAAAGCCCGTGATTTTGTAGACATCATAAAAGCCCTGGATCAGAAATGACCTATATTGAGCTGATTATTACTCTTCAGTCTGCTGAAGAATTTCATAAAGATTTACTGATCAATGCTTTGTCTGAGATTGGCTATGATACCTTCGAGGATACCGATCAGGGATTCAAGGCTTATATCCCCGAACCCGATCTCAAACTTGAGCAATTGGAACATTTATCCCTGAATTATGCTGATCTATTCAGCTTTTCCTATATCCTGAACACAATCCCGCACCAAAACTGGAATGAAGTATGGGAAAGTAATTTTGAACCCATTCAGGTAGCCGGTAAATGCTATGTCAGGGCAACCTTTCATGAAGCCCATCCTGAATTTGAATATGAAATTGTCATTGATCCTAAGATGGCTTTTGGAACCGGGCATCATCAAACCACTGCATTGATGATGGAGTTTATGCTTGAGCATAACTTCAATGGTAATACCGTACTTGATATGGGTTGTGGGACCGGAATTCTGGCTATTCTTGCCGCAAAGCTGGGCGCCAAAGAAGTACTGGCCATTGATTATGATGAGATTTGTTTTGAAAGTACCCTTGAAAATTCAGATCTGAATCTGATCAATACCATAGAGGCGTTCAAAGGCTCCAAAGAAGTTATTCCTGAAACCCCGTTCGAAATCATTCTGGCCAATATCAACCGTAATATCTTGCTGGATCAGTTGGATACTTATGCAAAGGTCAGCATGCCTGGTACTTTATTGTTTTTGAGTGGCTTTTATCAGGAACCCGACTTGTCCATTCTGAATGAAAAATGTAACAGCCTTGGCTTTACCTATGAGAAGCATAAAGAATCAAACAACTGGGTGGCCGCCAAGTATATTTTTCATTCCTGATTTACACTAAGATCAAATTTTACATGCAAAGAAATTTCTTTAGCTCATTGATTATCAAGGGCAGCATATTATTTCGATGCGTTTAAAGAATTAATCCTTTGTTTTGATACTTAGTTGCAGTTTGCTATTCACAAAACAAACATCCACTCAATATTGCCCTGAGGTTTACAATACACATTTCATCCTTGCATTGAATTAATAATTCAATCATCATCAAAGTATTGTAAACGAAAATTAACATTATTCAAGAAATTGAATTTAGGATTTATTAAATTTATTATAGATCAAGAATCTCATCAAGTTTAGACTTAAACTTATAATTGAGTATAAATACTCAAAAATTAACTATTTGCTAAATTATTGAAGTAAATTCTTTAAAATTGAGTAGTTAAATGATAATTAAATTTATTTTTTTTCTTTTGGAGTAAATCAGTAAAGGCTTTTAAAAATTTAAAATCATAAAATACAGAGATTAAATTTTATGCCAAAGTTTTGGTAATTTTCTTTTAAAACATTAGAAAATTGTTTTTTCAGTAATATACAGAGCTGAAAATTCGCTTTAAATCAAAATTTATCAACAATCCACCCTATAAAAATAATAAAATGAATGAATTTGGTAAAAAAATACGAATACTAAGACACCAGAAAGGTTGGAGCCAGGAGGAGGTCGCCAAGCGTTTAAATATTTCCATACCGGCTTATTCTAAAATAGAAACCGGAATTACTGATGTCAATATAACAAGGCTCAGAGAAATTGCTGCGATATTTGACCTGAGTATAGTTCAGTTGTTGACCTTTAAAGATTCAGAGGAGCAGAAGAAACTAAATACAAACATGGAAGAGACGGCACTTAAACTTCAAGCCCGTGAAGTTGAGCTCATTGACATGCAAAAGAAGATCATCGAATTGTATGAAGAGCTTCGAAAAGTGAAAGCATAGTCCCGCACCTGTGGGATAGTCCCGTACACTAAAAAACCGGCTTTTTCCATTATTAAAGAAAATGCTATGCAACAATAGCTTAAACATAAGCTCTGCATGCAGGTTTTTGGAATACATATTTCCATTAAAATCTGCCAAAAGAACGAATGATAACTTGTTTGGAAGAAGCAACAGGTTCTGCTTGACTTCCACAATACAATATCTAAATAATGGAAATTATCGCCTTTCTTCCACTTATGGGATCACTTCAAGTCTTCCGAACACCTGTGGTGTAATCACCAACCTCAAGAATAAGTTCTAACTGCTACAAGGGATAAATGTACTTAGCTTCATCAATGATCAGCCAAATTCTTCATTTTTAAGTTTTAGTTCAATAAATTTCAATATAATCTAAGATTTAAAAAATATCATTTAACGATAATTTTAAATTCTATTTACCGTTCCCTCAACAATTCGACCGTTTACTCAATGCTTTATACATATCAATCATTGGTGTTATTAATTTATTCGTCATGATGATAGGTATTTGTGCATTGACTATTGAACTACCGCCTGCCTTTGCTCTTTTTATTGCATGATGTGTAGCTGAGTATTGTACAACAACTTAAAATGTTTAAATTTGAAAGAAAGATCTAAATATGGAATTATTGAAAAGCACGTTGCCGGTATTAATAATATTGGCAATCTATTTAGCGATGAGAATACCAGCGTTAAAGAATAGTTTAACATCCGCTGCAGCAATTAAAGCACGCATTGTGATTGGTTGTTTAGGTGCAGGCGCCTTTTTGGGCATAGCAGTTCTGGGCGGTAACCTCAGAGAAATAGTTATGACATCGCTAATCGTATCATTAGTAATTTATGGAGTTGTTTCGCTACAAAACAAATATCTCTTTGTTAAAAAATAGGTAAATAAGAGGCTGTATCAAATTATACCGATACAGCCTCTTCTTATTAAAACAGTTTCCGCATTGTGGCATGCCTTTTCCCAAAAGTAGCTCCGGTAGCTTCATGGATAGCGAGCATCTTATCATTAAAATCACCTACCCAAGATAATTCCACTTCTACATACTGATTCTTGGGAATTACATATTCCTTCAGTTTGATGAACAATGCCGATTCGAGTCCGTGTTTTTGAAAAGCTTTCTTCGTACCCATCACCACAGCCCGCATCCGGTTTACCCCTTTCCAGCGATAATAGAGGAATTTCAGTTTTTCGATTAAACCCAGCTTACCATTAAAACTTTTAATCATTTGATTGGCATCTGGAAGAAATACTACTACCGATGCTGGTTCATCGTTAACATAGGCAAACCAGATCAGTTTTTCATCCATCACCGTTTTCATTTTATTGAAAGTTTCAAGAATCCCTTTACTTTGTAGTGGAACGAAGTTTTCAAAATCCTGCCAGGCATCATTGTATATTTCGGCAAAATCCTTTGCATAAGCTTCCAGTTTAGTCACTTCCAGGTGTTTGAAGGTATAACCCGGCTTATTGGCAACCCATTCGGCGATTTTGGTAAAACGTTCGGGAAAGGGCTTATTTACCTCCAGGTGATTGGTAATCTGCTCATACAGCGTAGTAAAGCCATAAGCCTGAAAGAGTCCTTTATAATAGGGGTGATGGTAATTCATTCCATAAGAAGGGGTAGTAAAACCTTCAATCAGGAGTCCCCAGAAGCTGTCGTTTTCACCGAAATTAATGGGCCCGTCCATGGCTTTCATACCCTTTTCTCTTAACCAGTTTTCGGCGGTGCTGAACAGGAGTGTTGCAGCTTCCGGATCATTGATACATTCAAAAAAGCCAATACCACCGGTAGGCTGTTCAGGCTGATAGGCTTTTTTCTCATTGATGAAGGCCGCTATTCTGCCGATCAGTTCACCCTGGTCTGATTTGAGCACCCAGCGCGTACATACCCCATGACTATGTAGTTCGTTCTTTTCAGGGTCAAAGACAGCTTGAATATCTTTATCAAGGGGACAAACCCAATGAGGGTCATTTTTATAGATGAGGCGCGCCACATCCAAAAATTCCCTGGCGCTAAGTTTATTGTGTACTTCAGTTAAGAGCATCTTCTGATAGGGATAAAATAAAAAAAGCATTCAGAGATCTGAATGCCTGAATATTAGGACTATAATTGCTTAAAAATCGTCGTCATCGTCTTCAAAATCATCGAAAAGCGCAATTTCGTGGTCAAGTGGAAGATCAAAATCATCTTCATCGTCGCTTATCGGACGGATCGGTTCTTCAGTATCAGACAATTGGGTCTTCTTGGTATCGGGATTCTTAGGCCCCCCGCTTTTCAATACTTTCTTTGGCGAATTCATTGTGCAAATTACATATTTTGGTTTTGAATTAAATTATATAAAATTAACAAGTTTTTGAAAATCCAAACCTCTTTTTTACATTTTATTTATTCTGCGGTTTTTACTCTGATTGTTCTCCAATTTCATTGCTTTCCCTGAGCAAATCATTGATTTGCGGCAGGTCTTTACTGGAATTAATACCGAAATAATCCATAAAAATACTGCTTGTGGCGTAAAGCAGGGGTTTACCTACAGTTTCTGCCTTGCCAACAATACTGATCAAATCTTTCTCCAGCAATTTTTGTACAGTATAATCACAGTTTACCCCCCTGATCTGCTCTATTTCCAGCTTGGTAAGCGGCTGTTTATAGGCAATGATCGAAAGCGTTTCCAGTGCCGCCTGACTCAGTTTCTTCTTCGAACGCTGAATCTGCAGCTGATTGATCACCGGATAATACTCCTTCCGGGTCAGAAATTGATAACCTCCGTTTAATTGAACCAGCTCAATCGCCAGATTCAAATCCAAATACTTCAGCCTGATCTGTTCGATCAACCCCTGGATTGCTGTAACAGAAAGCGGCTCTTCACTCAGCTCTGCCAGAACCTGCTGAATCTCCTCCGCAGAAATACTCTTCTCGGAAGCAAAAATCAAAGCTTCAATGTAGGGTTCAGGTGCTGATAAACTCATGGACAAACATAACACATTGCCCTTTAAACAAAAAAAATCTTGAAAAAATTTTGGAACTGATTTTTAATGAATTCGGACGGTTTAAAGGGTATTCAAACGGCGTTGATTTTCTTTTGTTAGATGGGTATGCTGATGAGGACTTCTGTACCGGACTCGCCGGTTTGCCTTTGACTGATCTGGATGGAGGTTTTATTGATTTTGTTGAGGAGGGAGATGCGTTCGTGGATTAGTTGTAAGCCGCGACTCGTGTGTTTTTCGGCTGATTTAGATTTTTTCGAATTTGAAATGCCTATACCATCATCTAGAATTTTAATAAAGAGTGTATCTTCCTGATATTTAAAATCAACAGAAATGTACCCTACATCTTCTTTAGGTAATAATCCATGCCAGACTGCATTTTCTATAAATGGTTGAATTATCATTGAGGGTATAGTTATCTCCTCAGATTCAATATCTTCATCTATGTTGATTGCGTAGTTCATTTTATCTTCAAATCTAAGTTTTTCTAAAGAGAGGTATAGATTTAGATATTGAATTTCATCCAGTAGAGTAATGCTATTTTTCAAACAAATTTCAAG
>CAMCTU010000135.1 GCA_945878525.1 Sphingobacterium thalpophilum | reverse complement strand
AATCGCTATTGGTGTAATAACGATGTCCTTTATTCTGGGTCCCCTTTGTCTGAGCATATGGTATTTTCTGAAATTAGCTTGCAGCTTCTGCTTCTTCTGTTACAGCCTGAATTAAGCCCTTGATATAACCGTAGCAAAATGCAAATGACTGCCATCCAGCTACTGGATCTTTGTGGTAAGGTACGTGATCAGGCATTACCATTCCATCAAATCCAACTTCACGCAATTCACGAACAACCTGCAGGAAATTCATATCCCCATTATCTGGATAAACCTCCTGAAAATTACCCCAGCCACCTTTGATATTTCTCAGGTGAATGTTAAATATCTGATTACGTTCACCAGCCCATCTGATGATCGGAATAATATCATTTTTAGGGTCTTTAAGTCCTTCGGCGATTGAACCGATACAGAAATTAAAGCCATGGTATTTGCTGTCATAAAGCTGAGCAAAGCGCTTAATTCCTTCAAAAACATCAGGACTATTCCAGCGGGTAATACCTCGGTATCCAACTGGGGCCGGCGGATCAGCAATATGATTAGCAAGTTTTACATTGTATTCTTTTGCGACAGGCAGGGTTCTGTCTAATAAATAGGTTATGCGTTCGAACATCTGATCAATATTAACATCACCGGCAATGGTTTTTGGATCATTTCTTTTCAATGCTTCTTCGAGATTCCAGGTACTGTACTCTGCATTACCACGTTTTGGATCAAGCGTTTTACCTGTTCTAAGTACCGGTAAAATGGTGGTGTTATAGTTAAGAACCTTGATACCAGTCTTACCAGCAACCATGATCATCTGATTGAGCATATCAATTTCGCGATCACGCTGTGGGCTTTTACCAAGCATCACATTAGGAAAAAGTACTTTATCAATCCCTGCAGAAGATAGAGGCCAGTGATAAGCATCCAAACTAATCCCATATTTTTCACAGGATTCACGCATTTTAAGTGAATCCTCTAAATCCCAACCCACATTCGGGATATATTTTGGTGATCCACCATCAATGTTATAAACTCCACAGCGTCCTTTCAACTGGAGATTCGCATCAGTGGTTCCGCCCGACTGGCAGCCAACTTTCATTAATACTTTTTTTGGTGTTGGTTTTACCTCTGCCAGTGATTCCATTGGAGATAACACGGATGCACCTATGGATCCGGCTGCGATTGTTTTAACAAAATTTCTACGTTGCATAATTTTAATTTATTAATACGGTTAAACGAAATATTTTATTTTTCTCCCTGTAGCATAAAAAGTGAGCTATGGTCCAGTTCTCCATGACCTTGACTAACTAGCTGACTCATTAATCCGGCTACTAATTCTGTTGCTTTTAAGGATACCTGATGATTAGCCCCTGTTTGAAGCGCTATTCCCATATCTTTCTTGTGTAATTTAACTTTGAACCCGGGTACAAAATTCTCGTCAATCATACGTTTCCCATGCAGATCCAAAATGCGACTTTGTGCAAATCCACCCAATAGTACTTCTCTCATCTTTTCAAGATCAACTCCAGCTTTCTTTGCCATTGAAAAGGCCTCAGCTACTGCCTGAATAGTAATCCCAACAATCATTTGGTTACAAGCCTTTGTAACCTGACCAGCACCTGCATCTCCGATTAAAACAATATTTTTACCCATTGCCTGAAAAACTGGAAGCGCTCTGTTGAAAGAATCCTCAGCCCCGCCAACCATAATTGACAAAGTACCGGCTTCAGCGCCAACCTGTCCGCCTGAAACAGGCGCATCCAATGCTGAAACACCTTTCTCCTTCAGACTATTATAAATTTCCATAGTCGTGCCTGGCGAAATTGTAGACATGTCTATAAAAAGAGAGCCCTTTTTAATTCCAGGAAGAATTTCTGAAACTACTTGTTTCACTTCAGGTGAATCAGGCAACATGGTGATAATGATATCTGAATTCGCTGAAAGATCTGCAATATTATCAAATACTTTTGCCCCGGCAGACTGAACAGTTGCCGAAGAGCTGCTTTTACTCAAAACATTTACCTCAAAACCGGCTTTTAATAAATTCAATACCATGGGTTTTCCCATGATGCCTAAGCCAATAAATCCTATTTTTTTCATTATTTATTAATTACAATTAAAATCTTTAAACCAGAGGGAACAACTTAGCTCCAATCATAATAACAATAAGACCTGTGAAGCCCATCACTACCAGCAATGGCGAGATGGTCTTAAGCGCTTCTTTTTCTGTCAGATTACTTAATTTACAAATAATCCAGAACCCTGCATCATTCATCCATGGAACTAATTTAGAGCCACAACCAATGGCCAGTCCCAGATAAACAGGATGGAAATCAAGATTAGCATTCATAGCCATTCCCGATAATATCCCTGATGCTGTAATTAAGGCTACTGTTGCTGATCCCTGTGCTGTCCGTACAACTGCTGCGATTAGAAAAGCTAAGGGAATTAAGGCCATCTGGTAATCCTGAGTCATTACAGCGATCTGAGAACTAATACCGGTTTGCTGAAGCATCCCCCCGAATGCACCACCTGCGGAGGTGATCAAAATAATGCTGCCACCGCTTGTTAAGGCAGTACCAACAAAGGTTGAAAGCCCTTCCTTTGAATGCTTTTTTCTGCTTGCAAGAACCAGAATAGCAGCAACACCACCCAATATTATTGCTGTATTTTTATTTCCTAAAAAGGCAGAAATACTAATAAGATATTGAATCAATGGCGATAAAGTACTGCTATCAGCAGGTTTCATTGCAGTTACTACCGTGTCAATACAGATAAAAATAAGTGGAATTAGTATTGGAAGTAAAGAAATTCCCAGTCCTGGAAGGTGCTTGGTATCAAGAATTGCAGAAGCCTTTATGTCCTCAATTTTGGCATCTAATGAATCTCTAAGCTCAATAGGTCGCTTTTTATTTATCCATACAGAGAAAAAATAACCTGAAGTGATAGTGAAGAGACCAACAATTGTTCCCGCAACCATCATTAAACCAATCGGAATATTCATCTCACCGATCAAAAATAATGGCCCCGGTGCAGGTGGAACCAATGAATTCGCCATTGCAGCACCCGCCATTACACACATTACCAATAATAAATAATTCTTTCCAATTCTTAAGGCCATTGCTTTTACCAAAGGAATCATCAAGAAAATTACTGTATCGAAAAATACAGGAATACCAATAAAGAAACTACTAACCAAAAAGGCTACTGGAGCCTTATCCATACCAGTTAAGTAAAGTATAGACCTAATTATTCGTTCAGCAGCACCACTTTCCAACAAGCACTTCCCTATTATAGCAGCCATAGCTATTAATATCCCAATCTTTGCTGCTGTATTACCAAATTCAGCAGCTACCCTTTCTCCAACATTTTTCTTTGAAAGTGCGAGAGCGGCATCAGCTGACATTCCTTTCTCCAATCCAAAATTTTGAATAAAATCAGGTGGTGTAAGTAAAGCAACTATAAAGGCAGCAAATAGCAAAGCCAGAAAAGGGTGAAGCTTTAAACCAATTATTCCTCCTACAACGATAATAACGCCAATCAATAATAATACAAAAGGATCCATAAATTCAATTTTAGTTTACTGGTTTCTAGATTTTGACATTTTGCCGGCCATGGTCCGGGCCCCCTCGGCAACAAATGTGGCATCGGCTCCGCAGGCCAGGAAACGAATTCCTAAATCATGATAGCGTTGATAATCATCAGGATTAAAAAATAAAATACCCACTGCTTTGTTTGCTTTTTTTGCAGCAGCAACAATTTTATTTAATGCTTCTACAAAAGTAGGGTGATCAAACTGACCGAAAATGCCTAACTCCATAGAAAGATCTGCAGGCCCAATAAATAAAACATCTACACCCTCGATAGCTGCTACCTCATCAAGATGGCTCAACACTTCAATCGTTTCAATTTGAACCACTCCCAATATCTGATCTCTTGACTTTTGATAATAGTCGTTGAAATTTTGAGCAAACTGAGTTGCCCTAACCATTTTTGCGACCCCTCTGTTTCCAAAAGGTGGATAATGCAGGCCTTTTACAACCTTCAATGCCTCTTCAGCATTCCGAACTTTCGGACACATCACACCTTCAGCACCCATATCCAGAACCCGGTGTATTCGTTGTGGTTCTGTACTTTCGGCACGTACGATCACTCCGGCAGAGGTATGTTCTAACGCTTGAATTTGTGATAAGGTGGTACTTTCTGAACCAGCACCATGCTCAAGGTCGATTAAAACCCAATCAAACCCAGATAATCCAACTATTTCGGCAGTAACAGCACTGCCAAGATTTAACCAACAACCATTGAGGGTTTCCCCATTTAATAATCTCTGTTTTAAATTTTTCATCTTAAATCCTGCAGTGCTGTTTTTGTATCAATTAAATTTTAATCCTTTTGAAAAGGGAAGATAACTATTTTTTATCCCACCATACTCGGGTGTCCATAATATCCGGACCCTGCCTTGCTATTGCCGCCTGAACATTTGTACTATTGACATTAAGTTCAGCATCAGTATAGGTCAATCTCCGAATAAATGGCTCTGTTTTAAGGTCCTTTCCAGGAAATGGATTTGGAGTAAGAACAGGGAAACCACTTCTTCTAAAATTAGCCCAGGTTTCTGGTCCGATTAAAAATGAAGCAACCCAATATTGGGTATTAATTTCTTCCAATTGTTTGCCAACAGTCAATGGATTAGCAGACACAAAGGTGTTAATGGCCGCATCTGCAATCGCAGTACTTGTTCCATAGAGTGCCAACTGCTGCATATGAGAGCGAATCCCATTACTATAGAAAGTTCCCGGTGTTCCTGTTGTCCAATTCCTGAATGAGGCTTCAGCTAGCAGCAATTGAGTTTGAGCATAAGTCACAAGAAAACTAGGGGCATTCAAACCAGCCATACGGGTACGATCCAGCTGACTATAATCCCATAAACTAGCAAGATTACTCGCTTTAACTGCTGTAGAAATCGTGGTATTATCAAATCCCAGAGGAGCGCCAATCTGAACAGTAGTGGTTCTGTTAGCCCTGGTTTCAACTTGCTGGGCACCACTGGCAGCACCCACATAACGCACTGAAATAGATGCTAAACGGGGATCATTTGCATTTTTTAAGTGATTTACAAAATCCTGAGCCAGATAAAAGAAGGCAGATTGCCCTCCGTTTAATTGTGAACTAACAGGATTAGCAAATGTTGGATTATGTCTGATTATTGCGTTATCAGCATTGGATTGCATTACTCCTCCTGTAACTGCCTTTCCGACAATTTCTGCGGCTTTGGCAGGATTTACCTTTGAAAGTCTCATCCCTGCGCGTAACAGTAAAGAAAATCCAAACCTTTTCCACCTTGCTATGTCTCCATCATATAAAACATCGGTAGTAACTCTCGCCTTTGTGGCATCCAGAGCTGTAGAAGCAGTTTCCAGTTCTGTCAAAATATCATTATAAATTGATTCCTGGGAGTCATAAGCGGGACTTGTAATCGCTGCAAGAAAGCTCTTACCTGCATCTTTGTAAGGAATATCTCCGTAGGTATCTGTCAAAATCATAAAGGAATAAGCCCTCCAAATCCTTGCCATATTATAAAGGTTTGAACGGGCAGGAAGATCTTTAGTTTTTGCAATAACATCTGTTAACTCCTTAATGTTAGTTTGATACAGATTATTCCAGTTTCCTGCAGCCACTGAGCGATTATCCTGATTGAAATTAGCTGCTGTTCCCTGACCACTAAAAGGAGTAATCATTTGTTTCACAATAGTAGTTTCATAACTCAGATTTCCGTATCCAGGTGCGGTATTTATAATTGCGGAATTTAATTGATAAGAAGGATCCACCGCTGTTAAGGCAATTGGATTTACGTTCATTTCATCAAAACCTTTATCACAGCTCACTAGTCCGGATAGGACTAATAGAATAGCTGAAATTCTTAGTTTGTTTTTCATCTGTTGGTTATTTAGAATTTAATGGTGATGAAGCAATCATGATTTAATAATAAGCTCAAGGATTTTAGCAAAATCATGATGGTTTCACGTTAAAATTTTTTAGTATTCAATTTATCTACTAGTATCTCATGTTGAATGTTAGGATCCATTAGAATTTAACATTCAAATTGAACCCAATGCTTCTGGTAATTGGCAATCCGGTAGCTTCCAATCCAACAAGATTATCAGAAGGTAAACCTGATTGTTCAGGATGAATGTTATCAACCCATTTCTTTAGTGCAAATACATTGTTTGCAACACCATTCAAACGCAATCCCTTGATAAAAGAAAGTCTGGTAGGTATAAACCGGGTGAAATCATACCCTAGCGTAATTTGTCGTAATTGCCACAGACCGGCATTATAGACAAATTCTTCTGCAATATTTTGAGAACGGACAGTTTCATAATACTGCTGAACGGCTGAAGTTGTTGCATTGACTTGCCCATTTTGATTAACACCAACACCAAGAACTGAATTTGTTTCACGTCCGACCAAGGTTGCTTTATGTAGACCATGACGATAAGCATTATGGTTAGTTCCGGAAATTAATTTATGACCTAATTTAAAGTCCACCAGGAATGATAACTCAACACCTTTTACAGATAAACTATTGGAAATACCACCAACCCATACTGGTATGGCTGATCCGAAGGAAATTTGAGTTGGAGTACGCAATGGGCGACCATTTCCGACATCAAATACCTGTCTTCCCTGTGCATCACGTAGATATCCAAAACCATACAATTGACCCATTGGCTGACCAACTACCTGACGAAGTTCGCCTGTAAAGTCGGCAGTACCAACTGTAATTTGGCTATTAGAAGCTCCGCTACCAAGATCAAGTACCTCTGTTTTATTGTAAGACGTGTTAAATGCAAGATTCCAATTTACGCTTCGAGTTCTGATTGGATTGAAAGTCATTAACATTTCAACCCCTTCATTTCTACTTTTTCCAACATTGATTAACTGAGTTTGGTAACCACCGGCATTAGAAATTTGTGCCCTTAAAATCTGATCGGATGATAGTTTATTATAATAGGTAAAATCTAATCCGATTAAATTATCAAGTACTCTTAACTCCAAACCAAATTCCTTTTCAGAAACTCTCATTGGGCGCAGGTCAGCATTCGGAACGGTAGAGCCACTGATATTTCCTAAAGGCTGTGCTGCTCCGCTTGGAGAAGGAAACTGCTGGGCACCAATACCATAAAAAAGACTATTACTGTAAGGTCCAATATCTGTATCACTACCAACCTCAGCATATGCTGCTCTTAACTTACCAAAGTTTAACCATTTTGGTAAAGATGAACCCAATGCCTGCGAGAACACAAAGCTACCTGTGATTGAAGGATATAGGATACTTCTATTAGCAGGGGACAAGGTTGAAAACCAATCGTTACGTACCGTACCGTTTAAGAATAAATAATCCTTGTAAGATACTTCGGCAGAACCATAGAATGAATTTACTGCGCGCTCTGAATAATCATAAATAGGATCTCTTTGGCGACTATTACCTACGGTATAAAGGTCGCGTGTGTAAAAGTCCTGAACAAAAACATTATGTCTGCTAATCTTACGACTCATTTGGTTTCCACCCACATTCAGGTTTGCGCCAAAGTCACCAAAGGTTTTATTTGCATTAACCAAGAAATCTGCGTTCAATTCCCTTACTGAGCGGGCATCCTGAACAAATTGTCCGTTCACAAAACCTGCAGGAGCTGCCGCTTGTCTTTGAGTACCAGTTGGTAGATTGTAATCCTGCTCACGTGAATAATAATCCTGTCCAACCCTTCCCTGAACAAAAAGCCAATCAAGGATATTGTATTTTGCCGTGACATTACCGAAAACCCGATCATTATGAATATTATCAAATCGCTTTAAAGCAAAAAATGGATTGGTTCTATTGGTAAATCTGGACCACACATTCTCATTTCCATTAGCATCCTCAGCATATTGTTCTAATATGGATAATGGCATAGAAGTAGACAAGGTGAAAATTGTTACCGGGCTAAAATCCTGTTCTGCAACGTTTGGTGGATTTTTACGATACTCATTCGAGTAATTAATATTTCCGGTAACCGTTAATTTCTTTCCCAAATTTTGGGTGAATCCTAAATTGATTGTATTCCGATCATAACC
>CAMCTU010000134.1 GCA_945878525.1 Sphingobacterium thalpophilum | reverse complement strand
CTCCTGCCTCAACCCTGGGGTAAAACTAATTTATGGCTTGTAGGACCTAGAACCGATTTCACATTTACTAATAAGCTGTTTTTAACCACATTTATTCAATATAATAACCAGCAGAAAAACCTGAATGTCAATACCCGCTTTCAATGGCGGTATAAGCCGGCAAGTGACCTTTTTCTTGTATTTACGGATAATTATTACCCCTCTCCTTTTGCCATTCGGAACCGCGCCTTGGTGCTGAAGTTCACGTATTGGTGGAATTGATTTTATCTGCTTAATCCTACCCGAGTTCGAGATTAGAAAGCTTATAGGATAGGCTAAAAATTATGCGGACCTGGATATGGCGCTAAATAATTTGATTTTGGAAAGCAATACCTGCGTGCTATAGCTTAGTTCAGTCCTTTCCTCCAGGGTAGTTCCGGCAAGAAACCGGGTTTTATTTCAAATTACCAATTGCCGGAAGCTACCTCCTCCGGCAAGGTTTATTTAACCCGGTCCTGTTTTTCATAGGAATGAATTGCACAGGAAAATGATAAGCTTCCGCATTTCAATTCCAGCGGAGGCTGGAATCTCCTGATGCCAACCAAATTTGTCATTCCCACGAAAGTGGGAACCTCCCAATCCTTAAATAATGACATTGCGCGTACGCAAGCTAGAGAATTGTCTCTCCAATAGCTGAAAGCATAAAGTTAAAATCCAAAAGCTAAATTGACAAATAAAAAACAAAATATTATGCTTGCATAGTATTTGAATTAAAGTATAATGTTTATTTTTATCCTATTAACCTGTTAGCATATGGTTTTACAAATCCTTTTTCTGATTATTGCTACAGCTGCAATCGCACTTTTCAGTATAAACCTGCGCAAAATTATCCGGAATATTAAGCTGGGTCGTCCGGAAGACCGTTCAGACAAGCCCTCTGAGCGATTGACTGTAATGCTGAAGCTTGCTTTCGGGCAATCCAAAATGGCGAATCGACCAGTAGCATTCATTCTGCATCTGTTTGTTTACATCGGTTTTGTCATAATAAATCTTGAAGTCCTTGAGATCATCATCGATGGAATTTTTGGAACACATCGCATCTTTGCAGAACCATTAGGTAGCATTTATAATCTATTGATCGCTTCTTTTGAGGTTTTGGCGGCATTGGTTTTAATAGGCGTTATCGTATTCTTTGCACGAAGGAATATCGTACACGTAAAACGATTTAGCGGTACAGAAATGGTTAAATGGCCAAAATCGGATGCCAATATAATTTTGATTGTAGAGGTTTTGTTAATGGGAGCATTTTTAACAATGAATGCTGCCGACAGTAAACTCCAGCAATTGGGGACTTCAAATTATCTTAGCGCAGGTTCCTTTCCTGTGAGTAGTTTTCTGGTTCCACTCTTGGCAGATTCAGAATCCACATTGATCGCTATTGAACGATTCAGCTGGTGGTTCCACATAATCGGTATTTTTGCATTTTTAAATTACCTCCCTTATTCTAAGCACTTACATATCATTTTGGCCTTCCCAAATACTTATTATTCGAATTTGGAGCCTAAAGGCGAATTAACAAATATGGCATCGGTTAGCAATGAAGTAAAGGCGATGCTCGACCCAAGCTTTAGTCCAGAGCCGATACCTGAAGGTGGGCGATTCGGAGCAAAAGACATCAGCGACTTATCATGGAAAAGTTTGTTGGACGCATATACCTGCACCGAATGTGGCAGATGTACCTCTGTATGTCCGGCAAATAATACAGGAAAACTTCTTTCACCGCGCAAGATCATGATGGATACGCGCGACCGTATGGAGGAAGTTGGGAAAAATATTGATAAACATGGCAAGGAATATCAGGATGGAAAATCTCTGTTAGACAGCTATATTTCAAGAGAAGAAATCTGGGCTTGCACTACCTGCAATGCATGTACTGATGCTTGTCCCGTAAATATTGATCCGCTTTCTATTATTGTTGAACTACGAAGATTTGCGGTGATGGAAGAATCACAAGCCCCGGCGAGTATAAATGCGATGTTCGGAAATGTAGAGAATAATGGTGCTCCATGGAAATATGCTGTGGCAGACAGGATGAATTGGGCAGAGGAGAATTAAGGTATCGAAATAGGCAATTTACAAATGAGGCAAGAACCACGAAGCAAGACCAAATCCTGGTTCATTTGAAAATTTATTATTTAGATTAAGGAGTAAAGAATAAAGACATTTAACAGATCATTTGAGATTTATTACAGGTCAGCGATAACGAAATTGAGAATGAATAGAAAATCAAGGTGATGACTGCCATATTTTCAATGAACTAATAAATTACTAACAACTAACAACAGACAAGCACAATGCACAAGCTTAAAGTTCCAATAATGGCCGAAATGGCTGTCAATGGTGAGAGTCCGGAGATTTTATTCTGGGTAGGATGTGCAGGAAGTTTTGATGAACGGGCACAAAAGATCACACGAGACATCTGTAAGATTTTACATCATGTAGGAATAAAATATGCTGTCCTTGGAACTGAGGAGAGCTGTACAGGAGATCCTGCAAAACGGGCGGGGAATGAATTCCTATTTCAAATGCAGGCCATGAGCAATATTCAGGTTTTGGATGGATACAATATCAAAAAGATAGTTACCGGATGTCCTCATTGTTTTAACACCCTTAGAAATGAGTACCCGGGATTGGGTGGTAATTATGAGGTGATTCATCATTCACAGCTTATCCAGCAACTGATTGACGAAGGTAAATTGAAAGCTGAGGGTGGCGAGTCATTCAAAGGAAAAAAAATAACCTTTCATGACCCATGTTATTTAGGAAGAGCCAATAATGTATATGAAGCCCCGAGAAAGGCTCTGGAAATTCTGGATGCTGATTTGGTAGAGATGAAACGATGTAAATCCAACGGACTATGTTGTGGTGCCGGAGGTGCTCAAATGTTCAAAGAGCCTGAAAAAGGAAAAAAAGATGTCAATATTGAGCGAATTGATGAAGCATTGGCGCTGAATCCAAATATAGTTGCCGCTTCTTGTCCTTTTTGCATGACCATGCTGAGTGATGGAATAAAGAATTACAACAAGGAGCAGGACGTCAAAGTGCTTGATATTGCAGAAATTACAGTTCGGGCAAACGGACTTTAAACTGGTATCTTATAAAAAAGGTGCTTTCAACCAAAAAAGCAACCTTCAATTAATTAATTTAACCTGAGTTCGATATAAAATCCTTCCGAGCTGTTTTAGATTGTAGATTTTCTCTTGATTTAGAAAGCAAGGTCTGTTTCTCTTAGGTCCTACCTTCCCATTTTTGCCATGGTTTTTTGTTGCAGTTTTAATAGATATCATGAAATTCGTTAATCAATAAAGGCAATGAACACCCGGGTTAATTTCAAATGGCAGGGGGACATATATCTGGGATGCCCGCCCCAATGAAATACAGCAGCGGGTAAAATAAACCTTGCCGCAGGAGGTATCTTCCGGCTATTCGTAATTTGACATAGAACGCGATTTCTTGCCGGAAATACTCCGGAGGAAAGGGCTGAACTGACTTATTTCACACAGGTATTGCTTTCTAAAAAAAATGGCTTTGATGCGCATTAAATTAAAAGAATAATATTCCTGTTTACCATTACTATAGGTTCGGCGGTACCTCAAAAAACCTTCACTATTCAGGAGTAATTCGAATTGCCGAATCTTATCGGCGTCTGAATGAGCATGATGGAGCATGTTAAGTTTTACTTGGCTTCGTAACGCGATCTGTTGAATTTCCTCATCTAATCCTAATTTAGCGCTGCAAAAAACAAGAAGCCACGTTGTGAGAACTGCTAAAAGACTGATCTTGCCAAACATATTTTTAAATCCAATAAACATTTTATCAGAAAGTGATTTCTCATTTAATTTAAAAAAAAGAATCAATTGTAACCATTAAGTTGATTTTAACCTCTCCATCATGATTTTGTAAATCTGATATAAATTGGTCTTACATATTCAATGAATTCGTAGATTTACAATATGATCATTTCAGAAAATTCCAGGGTATGGATTTATCAGTCGGACCGACCTTTTACAGCAGAGGAAGAACAGGCCATAACACAAATACTACAGGACTTTACTAAAGAATGGCAGGCACATGGACAGGCCCTGGCAGCTTTGGCCGAAATTTTCTATCATCAATTTATTGTAATTTCTGTTGATGAGCAAATTGCCGGTGCAACCGGATGCAGTATCGACAAATCAGTCCATTTGATGCAATCAATAGAATCTAAATTCAATCTCAACTTGTTCGACCGGTTCAGAATGGCCTATAAATCTGGTGATAATATCATTAATTGCAGTCGGGTTGAGTTTGAAGACCATATCAAAAATGGACTTGTTACAAGCGAAACACTTGTTTTCAATAATCTGATTAGTAGCAGGAAAGAGCTTGAAACTTCTTGGAATATCCCTCTGGCAGAAAGCTGGCATGCGAAGGTATTTACTATTTGAAGAAAGAGTAAGGATCAAAGAATAAAGACAATTGAAAGCTAAATCACAATTAAAGACTAGTACCTGATTACATTTATCTCATTAAAAAGGTACTTTTTTCAATGACCTCATATTTCTTAAAATCAGGCTTTGCTTATAATAAACGAAGCGGCTAGGCCTTGCCGGACTCCAGCGACGGGGATTTGGCAATACTGCAATCAACAAGGATGCCTGAGATTTGCTCATACTATTAGCTGATTTTCCCCAATAATTCTGAACGGCAGCCTCTGCTCCATAGATACCATCCCCCATTTCAATTACATTGAGATATACTTCCAGAATTCGTTCCTTCCCCCACAAAAGCTCTATTAGTATTGTAAAATACGCTTCAAAGGCTTTACGGATATAAGATCTTCCAGGCCAAAGAAAAACATTTTTAGCAGTCTGCTGACTAATAGTGCTGCCACCCCTAATGCTTTGACCTTTTTTATTTTTTACAAAAGCCGTTTCCATTGCTTTAAAATCAAAGCCTTTGTGATCCAGAAAATTTATATCCTCCCCGGCAATTGCTGCCTTCTTCAAATTAGCTGAGATATCTTCAACAGGTAACCATGATTTATGAATTTTAAAGTCCTTGCCGTCGATTTTGCGCTCCACAGCACGCTGAATCATGAGAAAAGTAATGGGAGGGTTAACAAACCTATAGATCAGCACCCAAACCAATGAAATTGCGAGGAAGCAAACTATTACCTTTTGAATTAGACGTACAATTAATTTGAAACTACTCACAACTAAAGCTAAGGAGATCTTCTTTGTAATTTAACTAAAATAAAAAGTGCCTTCTGAAAATTCAGAAGGCACCTAAAAATATGATTTTTTTTGATGATTTACTCCTCGTTTACAAAACGAAAAGAAAATTACTCAGCAATAACTTCAAAAGGAACTTTCACTTTAACCTCTTTGTGAAGGTTAAGGTTTGCAGTATACTCACCTACAAATTTAGGCTCAGTATCGAAAGTAATACGACGACGATCAACGTCAAAGCCTTCTTTCTTCAATGCGTCTGCAATCTGGATCGTGTTAACAGATCCGAAAATCTTACCACTTTCACCTGCCTTTGCACCAATTGAAAGTTTAACACCCTCAAGGCGCGCAGCAATAGCATCTGCATCCTTTTTAATTTTGTCCTGCTTGAAAGCTGCTTGCTTCAGGTTTTCAGCTAATACTTTTTTTGCTGATTCAGTGGCCAGTGTAGCATAACCCTTAGGAATAAGATAGTTACGACCAAAACCTGGCTTCACATTCACTACATCATCTTTCTCTCCGAGATTCTTGATGTCTTGTTTTAAAATTAGTTCCATTTCTCTTATCTCCCTCTTATTTTAATGAATCAGTAACATAAGGTAATAGACCGATATGACGCGCACGCTTAACAGCCTGAGCTACCTTACGCTGAAATTTCAATGAAGTTCCGGTCAAACGACGTGGTAAAACCTTGCCCTGATCATTGATGAATTTTAATAAAAAGTTCGCGTCCTTGTAATCGATGTATTTAATACCGTTCTTTCTGAATCGGCAATATTTTTTACGGCTCTCATCAACCTTTGGAGCGGTAACGTATTGGATTGTATCTTTTGCCATTATTTCGCTACCTCCTCAGTTTTAGATTCCTTGTTTTTGTTGAAAGCTCCGCTACGCTTCTTCTCACTGAAAGCAAGTGCATGCTTATCAAGTGATACAGTCAGAAAACGCATAATGCGTTCATCGCGCTTGTATTCAACTTCAAGTTTGTTAATAAACTCACCCGGAGCTTTGAATGTAGTTAGGTGATAGTATCCTGTTGTCTTCTTTTGAATCGGATACGCTAGTTTTTTCAAACCCCAATTGTCTTCATGGACAATTTCGGCTCCGTTATCAGTCATAAGCTTGTTGAATTTGGTTAAAACCTCTTTCATCGCTTCATCAGATAACAACGGGGTCAGAATGATCACTGTTTCGTACTGTTGCATTGTTGCTATGTGTTTTTATTTATTAAACTTCAAAGTTTGTATATCAGGCTTTAAAGCGGGTTGCAAAAATAGACATAATATTCTATTTATCAAATGGTTTTTAACAGTTTACAGGTTAAAAGAGTAGAACTTGAAGATTCAAACCAAAGAGCTGAAATAATTTTCTGAGATAATATGAACAAAATGGGCAAGAAAAGCAGATATAACTAAACTAGTCAGGATTTATCTGGTACTACTTCTTATGATATAAGCAATAAATCCAACGGTAAATTTTATAAAAGTGTTAAATGATTTCATAATTTCATTTGGCTAAAACATCAAATGAGTGCCCATGTCACATCATACCCGATCAAGAGTATTTTTAATTAATAATACTGGCTTGATCATGCGGGTTTATCAATAAATCGACATTCATCTTCAGGTATTAATGCGTATTCTTCGAATTAAATAATACACGAAACTGTGAAGAAAAAAATTTATCTAAGTTTGGTTTAACCCATTCCTCTTTCTAATTTAGACCCGATGGATAATTTTGTAGTATCAGCAAGAAAATACAGACCAGCAACCTTCCAAACCGTTGTGGGTCAGCAACATATTACGGGTACACTGAAAAACGCCATCAAAAATAATCAGCTTGCTCAGGCATTTCTTTTTTGTGGCCCAAGGGGAGTTGGTAAAACAACCTGTGCCCGAATACTTGCCAAAACAATAAACTGCCAAAATTTAACCGCTGATGCAGAAGCCTGCGGCGAATGCAACTCCTGCATTTCATTTCATAAAGGGAACTCCTATAATTTCCATGAGCTGGATGCTGCTTCTAATAATACTGTAGAAGATATCCGTAATCTGATTGAACAGGTTCGAATACCTCCGCAAGCAGGAAAGTATAAAGTATACATTATCGATGAGGTCCATATGTTATCGCAGCAGGCCTTTAATGCCTTTTTAAAGACTCTGGAAGAGCCTCCTCCTTACGCGATCTTTATCCTCGCTACCACCGAGAAACATAAAATACTGCCTACAATCTTGTCACGCTGTCAGATTTTTGATTTTAACAGGATCCGTGTAGAGGATATGGCTCAACATCTGGCAGAGATTGCCGATAAAGAGGGTATTGCTTATGATCAGGATGGTTTGCATATGATTGCACAAAAAGCTGATGGCGGTTTAAGGGATGCCCTGTCTATGTTTGATCAGATTGTCAGCTTTTCGAATAAAAACGTCAGCTATAATGCAGTAATCGATAATCTGAATATACTCGATTACGATTATTACTTCCATTTAACAAATTCAATTCTTTCAGAAAATGTTGCGGGTTCACTTCTTGTTTTTGATGAAATTTTAGGCAATGGATTTGATGGAAATCACTTTATTACTGGTCTTGCGTCCCATTTCAGAAATTTACTGGTCACAAAAGATAACTCCACCTTAAAGCTGCTGGAGGTTAGTGATGGAATCAGAAAGAAATACCAGGCTCAGTCTCAAATTGCACCTGCTTCCTTTTTAATTTCTGCACTGAATATCAGCAATCAATGTGATCTCAATTACAAAATAAGCAAGAATCAGCGATTGCAGGTAGAGTTGGCCTTGATCAAGCTTTGTCACATACCATCAGTCATCAATCTTTCAGCTGCCGGAATGCCCTCACCATCAGAAGGGGAAGTAAAAAAAAAACTTAATCCTCAAGTAAAACCTGAAGTTTCT
>CAMCTU010000133.1 GCA_945878525.1 Sphingobacterium thalpophilum | reverse complement strand
CCGAGGTAGTTACTGCAGGCAATACTGGCTCAATCCGTATCAAGTTTTTCCGTTCGGTATATTCTCTTAAAAAGGGCATGTGCTCCCCAATCACAGAGGTGGACAAACCGACAACATCAATAACTACTGTTTTATTCATGAGCCTCATTTTTAAGCAATAATTCTTTCACCCAGTTCAATTCCCTGACAATACTTTCAGCTATTGGTGCTTTCAATACTTCAGGCAAAACTTCCCAGGTATAAGTTTCTACCTCCATATGATCGGTAAAGGGCTTGGCAACTTGAATTTTCAACACTTCAGCAATATCTTCCTGCGTCGATTGAAGTAAGCCAAGATCTCTGATAAAAACAGGTACATGAAAATGCGCGCGCCATTCTCTGACTAAAGGATTGGTATAATCACCCAGCGCATGGGGCAGATCACGATACCTCAGCAAAAGCCCATCTTCTTTTCTTGCCACAACCTGGTGGAGATAAGTTGGTTCATCATACTTTGCAAATGCATCAGCGATCGCCGATCTGAGTTCTGAATCGACTGGAAGATCTGCTTTTAATGCTGCACTGATTTGAATTTTTCCTACCCGAATTCCCTTATTTGCAAGGAGTTCAATAACATGAGCATGCGATTCATAACCAATTGCAAAATGACATACATCATAGCAAAGACAGATATGTTCTTTGATGAGAACTTCAGCTTCTTCCGGACTGATATTCAGGCGATCTGGCAAAGTCTGTTTGGAAAGTGGTATTAGTACATTTTCAAACCAATCAATAAATTCAGCTGCCGATTCCAGAATACCATCGGGTTCAGGTTCAATATCCAAATGCATTTTAACTCCAGATTCTTTCCTGATTCTAATCAGCTCTTCTGCTACGACCAGGATATTTTCTGTGGCCAATACTGTTGCATTTTGAAGAGCTTTCTCTTCCGGAAACCAAAAGCGATAACTTAATGGTGATGTGGAAATGCCACCTTCCATTCCTTCAGGTAAGAGCCTGGCAAGTATATTGAAAAGCCTGAGGGTGTAATTTACTCTATCCTTGCTGGTCCAATCTGGAGCATGAACGTTATCCTTTACCACCGCATGATGAAAATCTCCATAAGGAAAGCCGTTCATCGTAAACACATAGGCATTGTTGCTGAGCAACCATTCTTTAAACTCATAAAGCTCTTCAGTATCCTGAATATCCAAACTTGCAGAATTTGAAAGCCTCAATCCGATTCCCATGGCCTGACCATTGCAAACCTGTTTCCTGATGGCAGGGAAATGCTCTTTCAATGCGGCGAAATGATCCTTCCAGCTCTCGCCCGAATGAATATTGGTACAATAACTTAAATGTCCGGATGCGAGTTGCATAAATTAAAAGAGATTCAGATCAGGCTTTACTAATTTAATGATAATATGCTTGTAGGTTTTCTGCAGCATTGATAAGCATCTCATTATCTATTTGATGAACTTCAAATCCACTTCCTATTCCATTAAGTAACATAATTGTAAGTTCCCCACCTAAATGCTCCCTGAACTCTTCAAGCCCTGATAAAATCGCTGAATTACTTTCAGATATCTGCATAATGGGGTGTGAAAGTTCAAAGCCCAGTTTTATTAATAAATCCAGAATTCTATTGCTTTCGGTTTCACTCAAATGACCCGATAAGTTTGAATAAACTGTATCAAGAGCCATTCCCATTGCCACGGCCTCTCCATGAAGCACTTCAAAATCTGAAAGTTGTTCAAGTTTATGTGCACTCCAGTGACCAAAATCCAGTGGACGTGATGAACCGCTTTCGAATGGATCTTTACCCGCAATATGCTGCATATGAAGTTCCGCACATCTCCTAATCAAGTAGTTCATTGCTTCCATATCCCTTTCAACTAGCGCAGGAGCATTTTTTTCAATCCAGAATAAAAAATCAGGATCTTTTATCAAAGCAACCTTAATCGCTTCCGAGATACCCGAGCGCCAGTGTCTTTCGTTAAGTGTCCTTAGATAAAAATCATCATTAAAAACAGCTAAAGGAGGAGCGAATGTTCCCAAAAAGTTTTTCTTCCCAAAGTAGTTGATCCCATTCTTCACGCCAATGCCAGAATCGTTTTGCGATAATACGGTAGTTGGAATACGAATATGCTTAATTCCCCGGTGTGAAACAGCTGCGGCATAACCAACAAGATCGAGAAGTGAGCCTCCGCCAATTGCAGCTATGTAAGAGTGCCTGTCGATTTTGCAGGTGTTGACTGCTTCCAGAATTCGATCAAAATAGGTAACATCATTTTTTACCAGTTCTCCTCCGGGAATCATGATAATTTCCGACACCAATTGTGCAGCTTGGTTCACTTTGAAATATTCTCGTATTTCAGTAATTGTATCATTTCCGGCATCCATAAATCCCTGGTCAATTACAAACAATATTTTCCGGGTATGATTGCCATGCGCAATACCTTCTAAAAAATTATTGAACAAGGGATTTTTCGGATTAAACAGGCCTGAGGTGAAAAAGACCTTGTATTCGAACTTAATAGTAAATGACTGCTGCAGGTAATTCATATGGATTGTTGCTCATTCAGCTTTCAAGAAGCCAATAGAGCTTATTTTTTCGATAAAGATAATTTTCAATTAAGTAACTGCAAAACGTTTTGCCAGCCATAAAGATAGTGGAAGAAGTATTGCAATCAACATGGCAAAAAAGATTTGTCCGTAAGCTGAAGCCCAGGCGGAATCCATCAGAATCAGAGAGATAACTCCGGCTTTAACTGCTTTTCCTATATTCTTACCAACCGGTTCCTTAATGGCAGTAAATAAGGGTCTGAAAATCATACCTGCAAATAGAATAAGAAAGAGTGCAGCATAAAAAATATTTTGCCTTAGAAAAGCAGAATATAGAATGGCTCCAATCACAATTAAATATAAAAAGGCTCCGGTATAAAGTTTGTTTCTGTTCGATCCATGCACCTCCCCCTGACTAATCATAGTAATTGAGAAAATATAAATCAATGGGATCAAACCCAAAAAATAGAAACTTTGAAGGGAAATGGAAACAATACTGACTCCAAGCAAAAGGTTCATTCCGCGGCAAATACCCATATTCAATGGACCAAAGAAGGCATGATGCTTACCATATTTGTTATAGACTAAAGCAAAAACAAGAATAAGAAAGGCAATAATTCCAGATCGAACTGAAAATGCAAATGCTGCCAAGCAACCTATGCTCAGAAGGATAATGCCAAGCAAAGTAGCTTCCTTTTTACTTATTGCTCCGCTAGGTATTGCTCTTTCAGGCCTTTCAACCTTATCCAAATCTGCATCAAAAACATCATTAAACACGATTCCACCACCATATAAACCAATTGTTGAAATACAAAGCAAAAAAACTGGTAAAATTTCCCGGTCTGTTTCAAGAAAAAAGCCCGAAATGGCAATACCAGCCAAAACATCGGCAATCGAAGTTACGATATTGGCGGGCCGCATCAAACGCAGAAAAACCAGGAGTTTTTTCAAGCTATTAACTAATAATTAAGGAAGATTTATCCGTTTTTGGCTGTTGACCGCCGCGCAGAACAGTGTTGCCTTCAAACTTTTCTGACTGATCGATAGTTTGGGGTTTGCTAAAGTCGTTTTCATCGATCTGTCCACTTTGTGCAAAAGCGGTGATTGCATTCGAATAGGTGATCAAGCGGATGTCTTCATCACTGATTCCTCTTAATTTCATCAGAGCGGCTGTTTTTGGGATAGCCAGAGGGTCACTTATTCCCCAGTCGGCTGCGGAATTAATCATAATACGCTCCGGGCCATATTGTTTTGCAACTTCAACCATGCGTTCATTACCCATTTTGGTAAAGGGGTAGATTGTAAAAGCAGCCCAGAAGCCTCTGTCAAGAACGTCTTTAACCGTTTCCTCATTATTATGATCAATGATAACCATGTATGGGTCAATACCATGCTCAATTACAATGTCCATACTGCGCTTGGTTCCTCTCTTTTTATCACGGTGTGGCGTATGAACCTGAACCGGTAATCCGGCCTCTTTAGCCAGCTCCAGCTGAAGTCGATAATACTTATCTTCTGCAGCAGTCTGATCATCAAAACCAATCTCTCCGATGCCCACTACCCCTTCTTTGTAAATAAATAAGGGCAAAATCTCCATCACCTCTGCTGCCAGTTTTTCATTGTTAGCTTCTCTTGAATTTAAGCCGATGGTACAATAATGCTTAATGCCAAACTGAGATGACCTGAATCTTTCCCAGCCTATAAGGCTACTATAATAATCCCTGAAACTGTCAATTCCTGTGCGGGGTTGCCCAAGCCAAAATGCCGGCTCAATCAAAGCAACAATTCCGGCATCGGCCATCGCTTGATAATCATCGGTTGTCCTTGAACTCATATGAACATGAGGGTCGAAAAATTTCATGCCCTTTACGACTGAAAGATCCATGGCTTCAGAAGGCACCTGTGGTCTTCTGTCTTCAAATGAATGGCTGCAACACATAATCTAAATATTAATTATTATTATCTTATTCAGGAGCTAAATTAGCCCAGCTTAGTTCATTATTTTTAATGGCCTGCAAAAATTCCGGATAAGTTTTCATGAGCTCGGAAGCTGATGATAAGCCAGAATCGACCAAGGTTAATGCAGCAGCTTGTTTTTCCCTCAAAATACCTTCAGATAGAACTTTTTTGAGGTCATCCACCAGGCCTGCGTCTAGAAACTTGGTTGTAAATCTCCATAAAAATGGATTGATTTTTCTCCCTGCTGCCCATCTCTCGTAAGCATAGTCTTTGAGGGTAAGAGCTAATTCGGAATTGGATCTTTCATCAATTCCCGGAATTTGATTAATATCCTTGTCTGTGAAAAAAGCTTTAAGTATCAACTGATTCCAGGCCTTTTCATCCAAATATTTCTCAGGATAAGGATTATGATACATAATCGCTTCGAGCACCAGTCCTATATTGCTGCGAATCCCTTCTGCACATCTCAACTTCCAAAGATCAGGCCATGCAAATACCGGTAGGAATGAATAAAGCGCAACAAGCTCTGAAACTTCTGCAGCAAGAAAAAGATTTTCGATTGTTTTAAAATATTTTTTCTGATCTGAAGGATCTAAATGTAATAATAAACATAGACGACCAAGTTTGTCCAAGGTCCAGTTTTCTATTGTAAATCCGGGCTTTACATGATCAATCTTTTTGATCATATCCTGACTAATCTGAACAATAGACTTCCCTGTTTTTCTGGGCATTACCGCAAATGCGGTATTGATTTGCCTTGGATCATCTGATGATAAATTTTCACTTAGCCAGCTCCAGGTTTCCGAACCGAGGTTTGCACGGCTTACTTCTGTAATCAGTATCCGTAATCTTGCTGCATCATAATCGAACATGTCCAAAGATTTGAATTTTTTATGAGTCGGGAAGACTAAATATTGTAAATAATGTCAAAAAATAAATATGAATTTGGAAGTGACTGAGTGTATCTCAAATCCCACCAGACATAAAATAATTAAAAACGAGTGCACCTGAAATAATCAGTAATCCAAAAAACTCCCTGGTCATTTCAATATATGGCTTTTTTGCCTGCATACTTTCAGTGATGCTTGGTTGCTTATACTTTACAATCCAGTCCCTGACCCCATCCTTTCTAAAGAATAAAATTATAGCATATATCAGATAAAACCCAATCAGAAACAAATAAGGAATTGGAAAAAACATGCCAAAACCTGCCAGTCCGCAGAAAACAGAAGCCGCAAGATATATTGGAACCCATAGCCATGAATCATCGTCATTCAGATTAAACCAGGCAAAAACCAGGAAGGAAAGACAAAAAATCAAATTCAGAATAATTAAGACCATATTGATTAAAATTTACCAGACTAATATAAACATTCAGCTTAAGTAAGAAAATGATAATTATCGCAGAATATGATTTCAGAACAAGGAAAATTGAATTACTTCAGATTTTGTTTTTTGGTGTGAAGTTTTAGACTCAGATATATGATAAATTTCAGATTCATGATCTCTGGAAGCGACGGTAATTTTAGTTTTACAATCAATCTGTCCGAACAATGCCGTAACTAATGCGGGGTCATTATTATCCCTCGAAAGATGCGAAAGTAAAAGATGGCTCATATGAGTTCCATTCCCTGCAAAAAGATCAAATGCCTGCTTATTTGACAAGTGGCCATTAAGTCCGCGAATCCTTGATTTCAAGTGGTAAGGATATCTTCCGTTTTCAAGTAAATCTTCGTCATAATTTGCCTCCAGAAAAGCGGCATGGCATTCACCGAAATATCGGATCACATGTTCACATGGAAATCCAATATCAGTAAAAACACCAACAGTCAAACCTTTATATTTTACAGTAAAACTGTGTGGCTCTGAAGCATCATGGAATTTAGGGAACGGAGTAATCATGAGCTCTCCAATATCCACAGGCTGATGTGCTGAAAAGGATCTGACTAAATCTGATTCCAGATTAATTCCTGATCTTTTTAGAGTAAGCTCGGTGATATAAACCGGCAACCTGTACTTTTGAGCAATCACTGCAATTCCACGAATATGATCTGAATGTTCATGCGAAACAAAAACAGCTCTGATTTTTTTCATTGCAAGTCCCAATCTAACCATCCGTTTTTCAGTTTCACGGCAAGAAATCCCTGCATCAATCAGTATCGCATCCTCTTCATTTTCAATATAATAGCAGTTGCCATTACTCCCGGAATTTAATGATGCAAAGCTTATTGCCATTCTTTTCAGCTAATAAATTGGAATTCTCCTTTGTCTGTAAATTTACAGAAAAAGGATTAAAGACCTTATCTTATGGATTATATTAGCAGGAGAAATCAATTGACTTGCAAATGAAAAATCTGACTACAAAATCCCTTTTACTCGGAAGCCTGCTTTTCTTTATTACCTTCCTTTTAACAGGTAGCAATGTCTTCTCCCAGCAACGACGTCTGATAAATTATAATGAAATAAGTGCAATGGTACATGAAAGCACTTCCTTAACTGGTAATCCAACATTTAATGGCTTCAGAACACGTACAGGGGTTACAAAACTATTGAACGATAACTTTGGAATTGGAATTGCTCTGGGGACAGACAATTACCGTAAATCGGGTGGTGGAAATTACAATACCCTGCCAATCACATTAAATGCTTCCTATTATATTGATCCGAAACTCAGCGGACTCAAATTTGATGTCTATGGTGGTTATGCAGTCAGACTTTTTAATAATTTAAGCAAAGGTTTAATTGCCGGATCCGGACTCTCCTATTCTTTTGTAGTGAATTCAGGCCTTAATCTGGGGATACAAACAGGTTACAATTATCAAAAGATCGACTTCCCGACTAGCTTTCAGATTTCGGAAGACTTTAATATAGGCAGCATTCGCCTGGGGCTTGGTATAACCTTTAAATAAATTTCGTTTAACTTGACCAAAGACTAACAGGGTTTAGGACCCTATCAGCCTTAAAACCCTGTCGGCCTTATTAAATTAAATTCATTAATTTTGGAGATTAAGGCTCAAACGAGATTTTAACATGTCAAAAAGTACCTACAAAATTGCTGTGCTTCAGCTTAATCTGAATGATATTGCAGAAAACAATTTAAAGAAGTGCCTGAGCTGGGTTCGTGACGCTGCAAAACAGGGAGCCGAAGTAATCTCATTACCTGAACTATACAGCAGTCATTATTTCTGCCAGTCTGAAGACACCGCAAATTTTGCTTTGGCAGAACCCCTCTACAGCACTTCATTCATAGCTTTCAGTTCATTGGCTAAGGAATTAGGAGTAGTAATTATAGTTCCTTTCTTCGAAAAAAGAATGGCGGGCATCTATCATAACAGTGCCTACATTATTGATACTGACGGTTCTGAAGCCGGATTGTACCGAAAAATGCATATTCCGGATGACCCTCATTTTTATGAGAAATTCTACTTTACTCCCGGAGATATCGGTTTCAAAACCTTCCCAACACAAAAAGGAAAGATTGGCACTTTGATCTGCTGGGATCAGTGGTATCCTGAAGCTGCCAGATTAACTGCTTTGCAAGGTGCTGAAGTACTATTTTATCCAACTGCAATCGGCTGGCATCCGCTCGAAAAGGAGCAATATGGCGAAAAACAGCATGGAGCATGGATGAATGTAATGAAAGGACATGCCGTTGCAAACGG
>CAMCTU010000132.1 GCA_945878525.1 Sphingobacterium thalpophilum | reverse complement strand
TTTAAAAATGAAATTGTACCTGTTGAGATAAAAGATAAAAAAGGTGAAGTAAATTTTGTTGAAAATGATGAGGAAATCAATTCAGTTAAATTTGATAAAATACCTGGACTGAAACCAGTATTTAAAAAAGATGGTACAGTAACAGCTGCGAATGCCTCCACTTTAAATGATGGTGCGGCTGCACTAGTTTTGATGAGCAAAACAAAGGCAGATGAATTGGGAATTAAGCCTTTGGCAAGAATTATAGCCTATGCAGATGCACAACAAGCTCCTGAATGGTTTACCACAACACCATCAAAAGCAATTCCTAAAGCTCTGGAACGGGCCAAAATCAAAGCCTCTGATGTAGATTTTTACGAGATCAATGAAGCATTTTCAGTGGTTTCAGTAGCAAATAACCGAATTCTTAAACTTGACCCGGCAAAGGTTAACGTAAATGGAGGTGCCGTTTCATTGGGACATCCTCTCGGTGCGTCGGGTGCCCGAATTGTAGTCACTTTGTTGAATGTTCTTCAGCAGAATGGCGGAAAGATTGGTGTTGCGGGCATTTGTAACGGTGGTGGTGGAGCAAGTGCAATCGTCATTGAAAACATTCAATAAATAGTAATGAGACAGCTTTTTTTAATTTTCGGATTGTTAATTTTTACTTTTGGAAGTGCTGAAGCTCAACATTCTGATAGTAATAAAAACAAGCAAATCATTTCAGACCTTCAGGATAGCCTTCAAGTTCTTAGTTACAAAATGATCAATGACAACATTGAACCTGAACGTTACAATGCGAATTACAAACTAATTAAAACGTTGGTTAATGCTTTAAAAACACCTAATTCGTTTAATTATTCTTTTGATTCACTTAAAACTATTTCAATTCAAACATCCCCAGATAGACGGTTTAGAATCTTCAGTTGGCATGTAATGAATAATGATGGCAGTTACCGTTATTATGGTACCATTCAAATGAATAATCCTGACGGCAGACTACAAATGTTCCCCCTTGTAGATTATACTCCGTTAATAAAAAACGTAGCTGATACAGTTACTACAAATGACAAATGGTATGGTGCTCAATATTACCGTATTATATCTGTTTTAAATAATGTCAAAACCCCCTATTACGTTTTACTTGGCTGGAAGGGAAATACTGTAAATTCAACAAAAAAAGTGATTGAAATACTTTATTTTAAAGATGGAAAGGCATACTTTGGGATGCCGGTATTCGATGGTGATATGGAGCAGCCATTAAAAAAGCGTACTATCTTTGAATATGACCGGCGTGCATCAATGGTATTAAACTTTGAGCCATCTAACAATACGGTGGTATTTGATCATCTTGCACCGCCAGATCCTAAATTAAAAGGCAAATTTGAACTATATGGCCCTGATTTATCTTACGATGGATACAAGCTCGTTAACGGCAGGTGGAAATTTATTCAGGCCCTGGAACTGAAGAATTCCTCTACAGATCAGGATGATAATTTCAATGACCCGAAGAAAATGAAAGACAATTGATCACTGGCACCCGATAGCTATCGGGTTGACAAAATAAACTCAGTACTATTTCGGATAACACGTAACTGATAACAGATAACAGGCATTTAAGGCGAAACCGCTTGCATCATCAATCCGCAAACATAAGCTCCGTAAGTACCAATTACATAACCAAAAACTGCCAGCAATACCCCTACCGGTGCTAATGAAGGGTGAAATGCGCTTGCTATTACCGGAGCTGATGCTGGTCCGCCAATATTGGCCATACTACCAACAGCAGCAAAAAAGAAAGGAGTTCTGGTTATTTTAGCGATAATGAATAAGATAATAGCATGGATAAGAATCCATATCAAACCAAGAAGTAGAATTCCTGGATTTCTGAAAATGGCCATCACATTCATTTGCATCCCAATAGTAGCAATCAGAACATATAAGAGAACACTCCCTATCCTGGATGCTCCTGCTCCTTCCAGATTTCTCATCTTTGTAAATGATAATATCATTCCTAAGGTAGTTGCAATAATTACAAGCCAAAAAAAGCTGGAAGTAAGGCTAAATTTGCTTAAATAAGGTGCATTGATTGTAACCCATGGTGCAATGGTATCAGCACCATAATGCGCAATACCAGTAATCCCAAAAGCGATTCCAAGTATCATTAGAATATCTTCCATTTTTGGAATCCTCATGACACTTAACTGATAAGCTTCAATTTTATCCTTTATTTCAGTTACCGACTGATCATCGGCCTTTAAAAATTGGTTGATCTTACTATTCTTTCCTGCTCCATATAAAAGTAGTGCCATCCATGCATAACTAACAAATACATCCAAAGCAACCATTGCTGAAAAAAGGTCTGTACTGGGCTTAAATATCTCAAACATTGCTGCCTGGTTTGCTCCTCCACCAATCCAGGTACCGGCAACGGTACTCAATCCTCTCCAAACTGCATCCGCTCCTTCTCCACCTACTATTTCAGGTGCAAATAAGGACACTATCCATACAGCTATTGGACCTCCAATTATGATACTAATTGAAGCTGTAATAAACATTAAACCAGCTTTCTTCCTTAATTTCCAGATTTCATTCAGATCAAGGCTCAGGGTAAATAAAACCAGACTAGCTGGCAAAAGATACCTGGAGGCCATTGCATATAAACCAGATCCAGTGCCGGAAATAACCCCGGCAGAATTAAGAATACCAGGGAGAAAATAACATAGCAGTATTGGCGGAATAACCGAATAAAGTTTTTTAAAGAATGTCAGACTGCTTTGAGAAGACCAAAAAACTAATCCAAGAATGCTCATTAAAATCCCTAAAACAACAGCATCATTCGTAATTAATGGAATTTCTTTAATCATTACTTTGGAATTTAAATTGGACAAATAATATATGTCAGCAATTTTAGTAAATTTTAATTATAATTGAACTTTTTACTCTTGTTTAACCAATTATGAGCAACTATTTAACCAATTATAAATTCTAAACAATCAATTATTATTAAAAGCATGGAAATACAGCAAAAACAGCTTTTCGGCCACCCAAGAGGGTTATATGTACTTTTTCTTACCGAGATGTGGGAAAGATTCAGTTTTTATGGAATGCGGGCACTTCTCGTATTATTTCTGGTTTCATCGGTAAATGGTGAAAATCCCGGATTTGGGTGGACAAGCAGCGAAGCATTAAAACTGTATAGTATTTACACTTTTTTGGTCTATTTATCCTCTATACCTGGGGGAATATTGGCAGATAAATTGATCGGACAAAAAAAGGCGGTCATTCTCGGTGGTTTACTGTTAGTAGCAGGCCATAGTATTCTTGCTTTTCAGTCCCCAATAACTTTTTATATTGGATTAGGACTGATCATTACAGGTGTAGGTTGTCTAAAACCAAATATTTCGACTATGGTTGGTGGTCTGTATCCAAAAGGTGATGATCGTCGTGATAAAGGATTTACTATCTTTTATATTGGAATTAATACTGGTGCCTTTTTGGCAGGTATCATTATTGGCTATGTTGGAGAAACAATGGGCTGGCATTATGGCTTCGGACTTGCAGGAATTGGAATGGCCCTGGGACTGATTATTTTTATGTTAGGCCATAATGATTTAAAAGGAGTTGGTGAAGCAACTAAGACCTTATCTGCAGCAGATCAGGCTACTATCTCAAAACCACTTAGCAGTATTGAAAAAGACCGTGTTAAAGTGATGTTGCTTTCCTTCCTGATGATTATTGTTTTTTGGGGTGCATTTGAACAGGCCGGAGGCTTAATGAATCTATATGCATCTGAGAAAACTAACCGCTTAATTGCATTTCTCGACTGGACAGTCCCTGCCACCTGGTTTCAGTCAGTAAACTCATTTTTTATAATTACCCTGGGTATTCCAATTGCCGCATTTTGGTTTAACCGCAAAAGAAATGGAAAAGAAGCATCTTCTATTTTTAAAATTGCCATTGGTGTAATCATTATGGGTTGGGGATTTTTATTCATGTCGGCGGCTTCCATCCAGTATCAAAATGACGGTGCTTCAGCCATGTATTGGCTGGTTCTAGCCTACCTGTTTCATACAATCGGTGAACTTAGTGCTTCCCCTGTTACACTATCATATATTACCAAACTTGCACCAATGAAATATGCGTCAATCATGATGGGTGTATTTTTTGCAGCTACCGGACTCGGTAATTACGTTGCCGGATGGGTAGGTGTTTGGTCACAAACCGCTGGCGAACTAGAGATATTTACCGGAATTGCAATTTTTTGTACCATCATTGGTGGAATTGTAATTGCCATGCTAAAACCATTAAAAAGACTTGCCCATGGCGCTGAAGACTTTTCTAAGGAAACAATGGCCAAAGCAGAATAGAACTCCTTTAATAGAATTAAACGAAGAGAGAGATACCGAAATGTCTCTCTCTTCGTTTAAAGCAGTATATTTGTAAATCAAATCCATTTGTGTGTTATCAGACAGCATTGTTATAATTCCTACCTACAACGAAAAGGAAAATATCGAAAATATTATCCGAAAGGTTTTTTCCTTGCCTGATGTATTTCATGTTTTGGTTGTGGATGATGGATCACCTGATGGTACAGCAGAAATTGTAAAGCGTTTACAGGCAGAATATGAAGGCATGATTCATATCGAAGAGCGTTCTGGCAAACTCGGACTTGGAACTGCGTATATCCATGGATTTAAATGGGCTCTTTCTCGTAATTATGACTATATTTTTGAGATGGATGCAGATTTTTCACACAATCCGGAAGACCTGATCCGTTTAAAAACTGCTTGTATTGAAGGTGCTGATCTGGCTATTGGTTCTAGATATATCAAAGGGGTAAATGTTGTGAATTGGCCTATGAGCAGGGTTTTGATGTCTTATTTTGCATCTGTTTATGTCAGAATGATAACACGGATCAATATTCAGGATGCAACCGCAGGATTTAAATGCTACCGGCGCGTAGTCCTTGCTACCATTCCATTCGATAAAATCAAATTTATTGGTTATGCTTTTCAGATTGAAATGAAATTTACTGCCATAAAATATGGTTTTAATGTGGTAGAAGTCCCGATTATCTTTACCGACCGAACTGAAGGAACATCTAAGATGAGTACTAAAATTTTCAGGGAAGCATTTTTAGGTGTAATTCAAATTAAGTTATACAGCTTTTTTAGGAAGTACAAAAAATTTCCTTCTAACTGAATTGTAAAAAATAAAGCCTTTAAGATTTATATTTACCTCATCTTAATCATAAGATCAGATTCTATTAAATTGTCAAAACCCATGAATGAAAATCTTGACCCTGCAGAAGAGAATCTATCGCCAATAGAACGGGAGATCGATAAAGTTCTGCGACCACAGGTTTTTGAAGATTTCACAGGTCAGCATAAGATTCTGGCAAATTTGCGGGTATTTGTTCAGGCGGCAAAACAAAGGGGTGAAGCGCTGGATCATGTATTACTTCATGGTCCGCCAGGATTAGGAAAGACAACCCTTTCGCACATCATTGCAAATGAAATGGGCGTAAATATACGAATCACCTCCGGACCAGTTCTGGACAAACCAGGTGATCTTGCCGGATTATTAACCAATCTTGAAGAAGGCGATATTCTTTTTATCGATGAAATTCACCGTTTAAGTCCGCTCGTAGAAGAATACCTCTATTCAGCCATGGAAGATTTCAAGATCGACATCATGCTCGAAACCGGCCCAAATGCCCGATCTGTACAAATTTCATTAAATCCCTTTACTTTAGTTGGTGCTACAACCCGCTCAGGACTGCTAACAGCACCTTTGCGAGCGAGATTTGGAATCAACAGTCGATTGGAGTATTATGATGCAAAACTGCTCACAACAATTGTCCAGCGATCTGCCCATATCCTTAAAACAGAAATATCTGATGAAGGATCATATGAAATTGCCCGCAGAAGCCGTGGTACACCCAGAATTGCCAATGCTCTTTTACGTCGTACCAGAGATTTCGCACAAATCAAAGGTAATGGCAATATTGATACTGATATTGCAAAATACGCCCTTAATGCGCTGAATGTTGATGAACATGGATTGGATGAAATGGACAACAAGATACTTTTGACCATTATAGACAAATTCAAAGGCGGACCTGTAGGTCTTAAAACCATTGCTACAGCTGTTGGAGAAGAAGAAGGAACAATTGAGGAGGTTTATGAACCCTTTCTGATTCAGGAAGGATATATCATGCGAACTTCCAGGGGTAGGGAATGTACTGAGGCAGCCTACAAACATTTAGGTCGGATTAAAACAGGAGGTAGTAATACCTTGTTTTGATTCCATTGTTGGCTTATATATAAAATAAAACAATCAAAATGGATCAGAAAATCATTAACCTTTACGATGAATACACCCATAAACCTCTAAGTCGTAAGTCGTTTATGAACCGCCTGGTGAAGCTCACCGGCAGTGCTGCTGTGGCTGTATCAGCCCTTTCGGTACTCGAAGTAGGCTATGCAAATGCAGAAACTGTTTCTGAATCGGATGATGACCTGATCCTGGAAGATATTACTTATCCTGGCGATGATTGTATGATGAACGGATATCTTGCCCGCCCTAAGGCCAGTGGAAAATATGGAAGTGTGGTAGTTATACATGAAAATCGTGGCTTAAACCCTCATATAAAAGATATAGCACGACGTGTTGCAAAAGCAGGTTTCATAGCATTGGCACCTGATGCACTCTCCCCTTTTGGTGGTACACCAGAAAATACTGATGATGCCAGGGGAATGTTCAGCAAAATAGATGCAGCAAAAAACCTGAATAATTTCCTGAATGCCTTAGACTACTTAAAAATCAGAAAAGAGAGCAATGGTAAAACTGCCTGCGTAGGATTCTGTTGGGGCGGAAGAATGACTAACCTGCTTGCCGTAAATTCTTCGACACTGAATGCAGCTGTGGCATACTATGGAGGTCAACCCGATGCAGCAGACGTACCTAAAATTAAAGCGAAATTAATGTTGCATTATGCAGGTATGGATGAACGTGTAAATGCAGGAATCCCTGCATATGAAGCTGCATTAAAAGCTGCTGGTAAAGACTATCAGCTTTTCATTTACGAAGGTGTACAACATGCTTTCAATTATGATACGGGAGGTGAACGCTATAACGCCGAAGCAGCCAAACTTGCCTGGGGAAGAACACTGGAACTTTTCAATAAAACGATCAAATAAAAAAGGGCTTGATCCGAATAGAAAGCATTTTTTATGGCTCGTTTTAGTATAAAGTAAATTCTACTCTTCTGTTGTTAAAACACGAAAAGTATTAACAACTTATGCTTGCCAATGTCAAAATTACAAAACTCATCATTTTGCAGCCCTGAATGATATCCATCAATCTTATCATAATCTACAAAATTGATGATTTAGCCAGAAGGTAAACCATTACTTCAGTTTCGCCCATAGTTAACATGACGCTTTAGGGCTAAAAAAATGCCTAACAGCTAATGCAATTAAAAATCTCGTATACAAAGTAGATGGTTTAGCAGATGATGTTGTCATACAAAAAATTTATTTGACAATACTCTTTCAAAGTCCACATCATAGAGGATAATACTATTCTAATGCACCCTAATGCTGATTCTGAACTACTAAAATATGTGTTCATATTTCCTATCTTTGAGCTAAATAATGGTCAAAAGTTCTCAATATTCAAATTTCATAAAGACTGAAGCTCTAAAACTGGGATTTCAATTCTGTGGCATTTCTAAAGCTGAATTTTTGGAGGATGAAGCCCCAAGACTTGAAAACTGGCTAAATAATGGTTTCCACGGCGAAATGAGCTATATGGAGAATCATTTTGACAAACGCCTCGATCCCCGCAAACTTGTTGATGGTGCCCGTTCGGTTATTTCTCTATCACTTAATTACTTTACAGATCAGCAGCAGGAAGACTCCAGTGCCCCTAAAATCAGTAAATACGCTTATGGCAGAGATTATCACTTAGTGATAAAAGATAAGCTAAAACTCCTATTGGAAGCGATCAGAGCAAATATTGGTGAAGTAAACGGTCGAGCCTTTGTAGATTCAGCACCAGTTTTAGATAAAGTATGGGCAAAAAAAGCTGGAATTGGTTGGGTTGGAAAGCATACTAATCTAATAAACAAGGATACCGGTTCATTCTTCTTTCTGGCAGAATTAATTACTGATCTAGATTTAGATTACGAT
>CAMCTU010000131.1 GCA_945878525.1 Sphingobacterium thalpophilum | reverse complement strand
GCTACTGTAAATTTATAAGTGTAGTTTACCAATCCTATTGCTGCAACCATTTGCCAGCTCCAGTTATATTGAGGATTAAGATAAAATGCGATGAAAATAACAACAAAACTATCGATCAATTGTGACACAAGAGTTGATCCGGTAGCCCTTAACCACAGAAAACGTTCGCCTGTAAGCTTTTTGATCCGATGAAAAAGGACAACATCTGCCATTTGTCCGATCAGAAACGCAATAATTGAACCGGCAATGATCCACATCCCCTGTCCGAAAATCCCATTAAATGCAGCATTCATATTAACCGGAACGCCATCAATAGTTTGATTGATCCAAAAATCTGATGGAACCAGATCCATCGCAAAACCAACTACTAAAAAAGCATAAGTAATCAGAATAGAGGCCAAAATAGATAAAAAACGAACCTGTTTAACTCCAAAGTACTCATTGATAATATCTGTCATGATAAATATAAGCGGCCAGGTAACAACGCCCGCCGACATATTAAAGGACAGATCAGGGACACCAAACATATCTATATTGAATTTGTTAATTCCCAAAGAAGCCTCAACAGTAAATATTTTTACTCCGATGAATTCAGCCAGAATTGCGTTTGCAACCAGAAAACTACCCAATACGAGTAAAAGCCGGCTTTCTTTACTTTTATAAGTCATTTATTCTTGTCAATTTAAAATCAAATTAATAATTAAATCCGTGGAATTATAAAACATTTTAATTCAGAAAAATTAAAATATCTAATTTAGGTTTTAATATGCACTTAAATTCAAAATTGCCAAAAGTTGGCACCACTATATTTACAGTAATGTCTCAATTGGCTGTTCAGTATAAAGCCATCAATTTATCACAGGGGTTTCCGGATTATGATTGCTCTCCTCAACTGGTAGAACTTGTAAATCATTATATGAAAACCGGCTTTAACCAATACGCACCAATGGCAGGACTTTCTTCATTGAGAGAGAGAATAGCTGAAAAGCAGGAAAAACTTCATTTGGCAAAATACAATCCTGATACTGAAATAACTATAACTGCTGGTGGCACCCAGGCTATATTTGCTTCAATTGCCTGTGTAATTGAGCCGGGTGATGAAGTGATTATTTTCGAACCAGCTTATGATTCTTACACTCCATCTGTAAATCTCTTCGGAGGTATTGTCAGGGCAGTGGAACTAAATGCGCCCGACTACACCATTAATTGGCAGGAAGTCAGGCAGCTTGTCAATGAAAAAACCCGAATGATCATCATCAATTCACCAAATAATCCGACAGCGAAAACTTTGGCAGAAGAAGATATGGCAGAATTAATAAGTATTACCAGAGATAGTAATATTCTGATCATCAGTGATGAAGTGTATGAACATTTGGTTTATGATGAAAAAAAACATCACAGCGTTTCGCAGTATCCTGAATTAATGGAAAGAAGCTTTATTACCGCCTCATTTGGTAAACTCTTACATACTACCGGATGGAAAGTAGGATACTGTCTGGCACCGGAATTTTTAATGAAAGAATTTCGTAAAGTTCATCAGTTTGAAGTCTTCAGTGTTAACTCTGCGGTACAATATGCAATTTCAGATCATTTGTTAGATGAACGTAATTATTTGGAAATCAGTGATTTTTTTCAGGCCAAGAAAGATTTTTTCCACAACTTAATGCAAGAAACACGATTTGACCTGCTACCTTGCCATGGTTCATATTTCCAATCGGTGCAATATTCCAGAATTAGTGATGAAGGAGATACTGAATTGGCGAAAAGGATCATTCGGGAGTATGGCGTAGCCTCGATCCCTGTCTCTGCCTTTTACCAAAAAGGTACTGATCATAAAGTTTTACGCTTTTGCTTTGCAAAGAAGCGCGAAACTCTTGAAAGGGCCGTTAGTAGGTTAGCTGAAATTTAACAGCAAGTAATTTAAAACATGAACGAATGAATATCATTCAATGAATACGCTAAAAATAACCACCTTTCAGGCTTATTTGTTTTGGGAAAACATCGATAAGAACCTGCAAAATCTTGGACTGAGACTTTCCTCAATTCGCGAAAAAACAGATCTGATTGTATTGCCTGAAATGTTCAGCACAGGCTTTTCCATGAACCCAGAAGCACATGCCGAAGCAATGGATGGCAAAACCATGAATTGGATGCTTCAGCAGGCAAAAAAGTTTAACTGTGTAATAACCGGAAGCATCATCATTAAAGAAGATGAAAAATATTTCAACCGATTAATTTGGATGCGCCCTGATGGCAGCTATGAGTATTATGACAAGAGACATCTTTTTGGTTTAGGTGAAGAGGACAAACATTATTCATCAGGAGACAGAAAACTATTTGTTGAATTACATGGCTGGAAAATTTGTCCGATGATATGTTATGATCTCCGTTTCCCTGTATGGCTTCGAAATAAAGGTGAAGAATATGACATGCTTCTAATTGTAGCAAACTGGCCTGAACGCCGTTCTCTGCATTGGCGGACACTTATTCCTGCAAGAGCAATAGAGAATCAGTCATTTGTAGTAGCTGTTAACCGAGTTGGAAATGATGGAAATGAAATTTATCATTCCGGTGATTCAATGTGTATTGATCCTAATGGAAATGTGATTTATTATAAACCAAATGATGAAGATTTATACACTTTTTCAATCAACAAAGAAGATCTGATTACCGCCAGGCAGTCGTTCCCCTTTCTTAAGGATGCAGACAAGTTTGAACTAAACCAATAATTTTAAGCAATCCTAAAAAAATAGATCCCTGATTAGTTGGCGAAATGGAAGTAAAACATCGTGAAAATGCGGAGTTAAGGTTTAGCTATGCCAGGAGAGATGAACTAATTATCGATCAAACTAACATATCAGCCATTCAGGAAAAAGACATTAGGAAAAAATCTGACTGAAGCTGCAATCAATTACGTGAGACAAAAAACCTGAAAATAGTCTCCCTTTGTCTGATAGCCAATATTTTAATTGAAATTAACCTGAATTCCAGGACGTAGTAATCCCTGAAAAGCTAAAATGAGCATTTATACATCAATTTCATCAAGCAAACGTTCTCTGCATTCCTGAAGCATGGCTTTTTCAGATTCTGGAAGCTCTGGAAGCTTCATATTCATTTCTTTAAAAGTCTCTACTATTATCTTGCTAATAAAATCTCCTGAAAATCTGGGATAGTGACTTTTTAAATTTAGTGAGGATCCTTTACTGACTTTGAACTTTGATATTAATTCATCCATAGAAAATCTTTGTCAGCAATTTAAAACAAATTTTAGCCCTTTAATGTTATTTTGCCAGTAATTCGAAATTCTTAGAAATTTGCTGCATATTCATTACGATTTCCTCATATTTACCCAATGTTCAGAAGAATAAAAAACAAGCCTCTTCATTATTTTTCAATAGTTATCTATTCTATCATATTATTTTTCTGTGCCCTTGAGCTCAATTTCTTATGGCTTTTCGGCTATTCACCCTCAATAAGAGATATTAAAACCCCTAACATTAATATAATTTCAGAGCTTTATACCGCAGACGGTAAACTGATAGGTAAATATTTTAAAGAAAACCGTACCCCGGTAGAATATGACAGCATCTCCCCTGCAGTGATTGATGCATTGGTTGCAACTGAAGATGTAAGATTTTATCAACACAGCGGCATAGATGTTCGCTCTTTGATATCTAGTACTATTTCAACGGCAACAGGCGACCGACGTGGCGCCAGTACGATTACGCAACAGCTTGCCAAAAATCTATATAGTACCCGAAACAGAAAATCTCAGGGTCTGATCAAATACATTCCACTTGTCCGGACTGTTGTATTTAAGTTAAAAGAATGGCTCACTGCTTTTAAACTTGAAAAGTATTATTCAAAAAATGAAATTTTAACCTTATATCTAAATACTGTCCCCTTTGGAAACAATACGTTCGGAATCAAGACTGCATCCAAACGTTATTTCAATAAAGGCGTTAACAAACTTCAGGTTGAAGAAGCAGCAGTCCTTGTCGGGATGCTCAAGGCAACTACCACTTATAATCCTATCCGGAATCCTGATAAGACACTTGAAAGAAGAAATACAGTACTTGGTCAAATGCAGAAATACGACTACCTGACTGAGGCAGAATTTAAAAAGTACAGTATTAGGCCGCTTAAACTAAACCCCGGAACGATGGATGAAGGTAGTGATGGGGGTTCATATCTTAGATCTGCTGTGTCCAGATACCTGGAAAAATGGTGTGAGGATAACGACTATGATTTGTATGGCGACGGCTTGAAAATTTACACCACAATCGACTCCCGATTGCAGCGGTACGCGGAAGAGGCAGTAGACAGTCAGATGAAGCTTTTACAAAAAAGGTTCGAAAATGTCTGGGGCAATGAAAACCCATGGCGCACCTCAGATGGAAAGGAAATTCTTGACTTTCCCGAAATGGCAGCACAAAGGCTTCCTTATTACGGATTTCTGAAGAAAAAATTCAATAATAATCCGGATTCAATCAATTTCTATTTGACCAGACCGAAGAAAATGAAAGTGTTTAACTGGGCAGGAGAAAAAGAAGTGGAGTTTTCGACAATAGATTCGATTAAATATTATGCTAAAATCCTGAATACCGGAATGATGACATTGGATCCTTTCAATGGACATATAAAAGTTTGGGTTGGCGGAATTGATAACAAATACTTTAAATATGATCATGTAAATCAGGCGAAAAGACAAGCAGGTTCAACATTCAAACCATTTGCTTATCTGGCTGCACTTGAAGCAGGCATGAATCCATGTGATAAATTTATCGACGAAGCGGTAAGGATACCATATACTTTAAAAGGAAAGACTGAATACTGGGAACCAAAAAACTCAAATTACAGCTTTTCAGGTAGAGAAATGTCCTTACGCTGGGCAATGGGCAAATCTGTGAATTCAATAACTGCACAAATTACTGAAAAAGTGGGGGCGCAGAATGTTGTAAAATTTGCAAAGGCCTGCGGAATTGAAAGTGACCTGAAAGCTGTACCTTCCGTGAGTCTGGGTCCAAATGATGTCAGCATTTTTGAAATGGTCAGGGCATACGGTACCTTTTTAAACAAGGGGGTAAGAACTGAACCTATTTTGGTAGAAAGAATAACGGATTCAGAAGGAAATCTGATAGAAGAGTTCAAAGCTGAACAAAAAAGAACTCTTACTGAAGAAATTGCTTATCTGATGATTTATATGCTCAGAGGAGGTATGGAGGAGCCTGAAGGAACCTCACAAGCACTATGGGAATGGGATCTTTGGAAAAACAATAACCAGATCGGTGGTAAAACCGGAACATCTTCAGATTACGTGGATGGCTGGTACATGGGAGTTACAAAAGATCTGGTAACCGGAGTATGGGTTGGTTGTGATGAGCGAAGCGTACACTTTAAAACTTCACAAACCGGAGAAGGTTCGAGAACAGCACTTCCAATCTTCGGTAAATTCATGGAAAAAGTTTATAAGGATGCTACATTAGGAATAAAACCCGGACCATTCCCAAAACCCGGAGTGAAAATCACGAGGGAATACCAATGCGAGACCGTTTACATCAGGCCAGATACCACAGGTATTGATTCAGCATTCATCGATTCTTTATATATTCCATTTGAATCCCCTGACTCAGCAGAAGTACCAGCTTTACCAATACGAAGCAATGCAAGTCCGAAAATTCAGGAAAATAAAAGCAAACAAGCCCAGGAAAACAAACAGCCTTCAATTCCTAAAATAGAACCTCCGGTTGAACCACAAAAAACACGTAAAGAGATCAGGGAAGAGCGCAGACAAAATAAGGCAAAGCAAAATAATTGAATCGTTATTTTATGACTTAATAATTAAATCTCTGAAAATCAAAATCATTAATTTTACGTAATTTAGAAAAAGTACATTTCATTATAAAGTATGAGAGAACGTAGTATTTGCAGAAAAACGCCATCATTTTGGCTGATCATGATCTTATTTACAGCTGTTTTTTTTAGTGCTAGCACAGAAACAAATGCGCAATATTTCGGGCAAAATAGGGTAAGATATAAAAATCTAAAGTTTAAAGTTTACGAAACCCCACACTTTGACTTGTACTATTATTTGAAAAATGACAGTTTGGTACAGCGTTTTGCTAAAGAAGCAGAGGTTTGGTATGAACTCCATCAGCAGGTTTTCAGAGATACGTTTTTGAAAAAAAATCCATTTATTCTCTATTCGAATCATCCTGATTTTCAGCAAACAACAGCACTAATGGGAGAAGTTGGTGTTGGTACAGGTGGTGTTACTGAAGGAATGAAGAACAGGGTGATCATGCCGATTTCTCAGCTAAATCATCAGACCAGACATGTTCTGGGACATGAGCTTGTGCATGCTTTTCAATACCACTCCTTGATAGAAGGCGATTCAACCAACCTCGAAAATATAGGTAATTTACCACTCTGGATGGTTGAAGGTATGGCTGAATACCTTTCAATTGGAAAACAAGATGCCTACACGTCGATGTGGATGCGGGATGCCTATCTTAATAAAGATATCCCATCTTTAAGAGATCTGACTACCACAAACAAATACTTTCCATATCGTTACGGACAGGCATTCTGGTCCTATATTGGTTCTACATACGGCGACACGGTTATTGTTCCGCTTTTTAAAGAAACCGCGAAATATGGTTATGAAATGGCTATTCGCAGAACTTTTGGATATGACGAAAGAACCCTCTCCAGTCTCTGGAAAACAAGCGTAGAAAATACCTACAGACCATTCTTAAAGGATACTGCCCAAACACCTATCGGAAAAAAGATAATTGATGATAAGAATGGTGGCGCAACGTATAACCTGGCTCCAGCAATATCTCCTGATGGAAATTATGTTGCTTTCCTTTCTGAACGTGATCTACTGAGTATCGATCTCTTTCTTGCTGATGCAAGAACCGGAAAAATCATTAAAAAATTATCAAGTAAGGCAAAAAGCGGACATATTGATGAATATAATTTTATAGAATCTGCAGGAGCATGGTCGCCTGACAGTAGAAAATTTGCATTCAGCGCTTTTAGTGGAGGGGTAACCAAACTTTTGGTAGTTGATATATCAAGTGGAAAGGTAATATCAACCGAAGGAATGGGTAGTGTAGAAGAGTTCAGCAATATCACATGGTCACCAAATGGAAATGACGTTGCCTTTTCTGGACTAAAAGAAGGACAAAATGATCTCTATCAATTTAATCTGCGTACGAAGTTACTGACTCAATTAACTAATGACAAATATTCGGATTATCATCCAAGTTATTCAAGAGACGGGCGTTCAATTGTGTATAGTACAGACCGTACCACCTACGACAAATCAGCAATTGGAGTAGAAATAACCATGGGAATGTCCGTTTTAGATATTGCAACTAAATCAATACAAAATCTGGATGTTTTTGACGGAGCAAACAATCTGAATCCTCAGTTTTCGGGAGATAACAAGAGTATATATTTTCTGTCGAACAGAGACGGATTTAGAAACCTGTACCGCTATTCATTAGAGGGTCAGAGTGTTGAACAATTAACAGACTATTTTACTGGTATTAGTGGAATTACAGAATACTCCCCTGCCCTTAGTGTTTCTAACAACGATGATATTTTGTATTCGTATTACAGAGCGCAGAAATACACTATTTATAACGCAAAATCTTCCGAATTCAGACCTAAAAAAATCGGTGTTCAGGAATTAAATTTTAATGCAGCCAATTTACCACCCGCAAGATCTGTTGGTGTAAACATTATCAATGCTAACCTTAACAATTTTGAGCGTTTCGAAAGAATACCAAAAGATTCAATCCGCACTATTGCCTTTCAACCTAAATTTAAGCTTGATTATCTTTCAAGCAACGGGGTTGGTGCTTCTGTAGGTAGATTTGGAACAGGACTTGCCAGTGGTGTGCAAGGTGTTTTCAGTGATATATTGGGAAGAAATCAGATTTTTGCAACTGCATCAGTTAATGGTGAAATTTATGATTTTGGTGGTCAGGTTGCTTATGTGAATCAGCAAAGCCGGATCAACTGGGGTGTTGTAGGTTCACATATTCCATTTGTAACCGGACAAGTATCCGCAACTATTGAAAATATACCCGGTGTGGGACAAACCTATGTCGAAAATTTTGACATGATCAGAACTTTTGAAGATCAAATTTCTGCATTTGGATCTTATCCATTTTCAAGAAACCATCGCTTTGAAACAGGAACTGGAATTTCAAGATA
>CAMCTU010000130.1 GCA_945878525.1 Sphingobacterium thalpophilum | reverse complement strand
TGCATTTCCGGAAGGGTATATAACTCGTCATCAGAATCGTTTAGAACAAGGGTTGGAAGTGGAGCCCTTAAGCCAAGAATCTCAGGAAAGTCCATTTCATTTGGCAGAATCGGAACATAAGTCATCCAGGTATGGGTAAAGGACTTGTTCAGAATCAGATCTTTCCAGGTTGTCATGAAACCAACACAAACCGCACACTTTATTCTGGAATCCAATCCACCCATAAATACTGTACGCATACCTCCACCTGATAATCCTGCACATCCTACCTGATTCGGATTCACATCTTTACGGGCGCATAAAACGTCCAGGGCTTTTTGATCTTCAGCAAAAAAGACACCAGGCCAGGTTGTACCTGCACAAAACAAGGATTTCGCCATGATGTGCTCGTGATCGGATGCCCAAGTATTGTATTTAACAATATTCTCGGAATTTTCAGAATCTTTATCACTCAATCCTTTGCGCATAGTTGAGGGAACATCCTCCATCATTACCCTGCGGCTGGCGAATGGAAAAGCATCAGATACCAAAACAACATAGCCGCGTTTTGCAATCTCATTTGCCCAAGCCATGCCGCTATAATATTTATCCTGATGTTCTACCATATCAGGATGCTGCTTATCAGAAGTACGTGTAATTTTTCTGGTTCCAAAGTATTTGTTTGCTCCATGATCATGGAATGCAAGAATTCCAGGTAATGGACCCTTTGCATCTGCTGGCTTTAGCAAAATTGCTTCAGTCGCACGCCCGTAAGGTAATTGCCAGCTAAGTTCTTCGATATGTAAACCATCGTATTGATATTGCTTTTTAACAGTTACGACCGGTAGCCCTCCGATTTCGGGAATACCCAAACGATCAAGTATACGCTCATTGGCGGACGCTTTCCACTGATCAATATTTTGCCATTTTTCATTTCTGAAAGAATGAGTAGGTATTTTATTATCATTTAGTGAATTAGCCCAGGGGCCATAAAGACCGATGATACTTTGCTTTGTCGGGTCTATAGGTTCATCAACAACAGGGACATCTGTAGCCTGTTTCGAATCATTGCAAGATGCCAGACTACTCAGCATACTGCTACTTACCACACCAACTCCGGCTATGCTGGCTACCTTAAGAAAATCTCTGCGATTATTTTTCATTTGAATATAATTTGTTTTTAAATGGTTATAAAGCACGCCTGGCTGACACAAGTCAGACAGGCAGGTTTTAGCTCTTAATTTTATAAATTCCCACACACAGATGCGGGATGAATGTCAATTTTAAAACAAGATAAGAGATTTTTTAAATAGAGTGCAAGAGGGGGGTAGGTTTTATACTTAATTCGGTTATCGGAAATCTGATGTCTGATGCCTGATTTCTGAAATCTGATGTCTGAAATCTGAGGTCTGAGGTCTGAGATATCCGGCTTTATTGGAGGAATAGGCCTAAAAATTTTATTGGATTCTTAATAGCTGCGAAATCTAATGTTTTCGATATAGAGGCTTCAAATTGGAGGATATCATTGCAGTAACTTTAAACCCTCTCCGCCCAGGGCGGAGGGCAGCTCAAAACTTGAAACCAGTAGTTCCGTACGCAGGTTAAGGCTCAAAAAATGGTTTGACAGCTACATTATTTATTAAAGATTAAGATTTACTAGTAGATTACCCACAAATAGTGAGATAAATCCTGCTTCAGCAAAATTTCATACTCATAGTGATGAGATCCTTCGTCGCCGCAAAATTTTATTAAACTGAGAAAATCAACCGGCTCCTCTGGATGACATACACTACACATTGTGTACCCACTCATCGACAAATAGACAAATCATCTAATTGACAAATCAAATGAATCAAAGAACAAGGAATAAAGACAAGAACGATAGCTTCAAATGGAGTAGTCATCCCATTTGCTAATTTGCTAATTCTTTAACAATCCCAGCAGATACTCCCCATACCCACTTTTCATCAAAGGTTCTGCAACTTTCCTTAATTGTTGGGAATCAATGAACTTCATTTGATATGCAATCTCCTCGATACAACCTATTTTTAATCCCTGCCGCTCTTCAATCACCTGTACAAACTGACCAGCCTGCATCAGCGAATTGAAGGTCCCGGTATCCAGCCAGGCGGTACCGCGACTTAATACCCCGACTTTCAGTTTCCCTTGTTGTAAATACTCACGGTTTACATCCGTAATCTCGTATTCACCCCTTGGAGATGGCTTGATATTTTTCGCAATCTCTACAACTGAATTATTGTAAAAGTATAATCCGGGTACTGCATAATTGGATTTAGGCTTAATTGGTTTTTCTTCTATTGAAAGTGCCTTAAAATCCTGATCGAATTCAACTACTCCATATCGCTCAGGATCAGATACCTGATAGGCAAAAACTATTCCTCCCTCAGGGTTTTGAATAGTTGGTAAAAGATTACTGATAGAATCCCCATGAAAAATATTATCACCCAATATTAGTGCAACATCATCACCCCCAATAAATTTTTCACCGATAACAAAAGCCTGGGCAAGTCCGTTTGGTATTTTCTGTTCTGCATAAGAAAATTTGCAGCCTATCCTACTTCCATCTCCCAGAAGCTTCTCAAAGTTTGGCAGATCATGCGGAGTAGAAATAATCAGAATCTCGCGAATTGCTGCCTGCATCAGGGTAGAAAGCGGATAATAAATCATCGGCTTATCATACACAGGCATTAATTGTTTACTAACCGCTAGTGTGAGTGGGTGTAATCTTGTTCCTGATCCACCCGCGAGTATAATTCCTTTCATTGTGTATTGGTTGTGATTTTGTTGGTTGTTGGTACAATCCTATTAAATGTCAAAAGATTTTCTCATTCTCGGTCATCCGCCTTGGCAGACCTAGTTGCTATAGACTTAAATTTTCAATATTGAATTCTTCCTTAACCTCCGCTAAGTTCCCTCCTTCGTCGGGATGACATCTACTCTTTTACGAATTAACAGCTAAGAATTCGATTTTCAGTATTCATTATCCATTCTCAACTCTCAATTAAATTAAAACCCCTGCTCCCCGGTCAATCTCAGATCCCCGGTAGATTGTACGATTTCATAATATGAAAAATCTTCATTTGCCCAAAAACTAGTGCCATAAAGTATGTCCTGTTTTGAAGTAATACTGACAAGCTTATTGGAATAAAACCGCCTCTTAGTTTCATCCCAAATCAATTCATCGGATTTGAATGTCTCTCCTTTGATGTTTGTAACAACAACATTTCGCTTAAGCTCAACAATACTTTCCCGTTCACGCCGAATTGCATAATCGGCTATTACCCTACTCGATTCTTGTTGGTACTGATCAAAAAAAATCACAGTTACGCCTTTATTCATCTCGATGTAAGGTTTCTCTGTTTTGAAGTTAAGCAATTCGGGAGTAATAAGTTTTGCCTTTACAATGGCAGAATCACTGTAAATAATCTCTACGCCTGTAGATTTATCAACTGGCACCAACATTTTCTTGGCGGATATTTGCTCAACCTTACGCAAATCATTCTCACAGGCGAACAGCAGAAAAATTCCTACGTAAAAAACAGCACCGTATAGGCAGCGCCGAAATTTCATCGATTAATCAATATAGTTTTTCTGAAACCACTTGTCATTAAGTGTAAAACCAAGATGGATATTTACATAGCGGTCGCGAACAAGGTTGTTCATTTCAGTACCGCGTTGTCCTATCTCTGCAGCCAAATTTATTTTATAGAAACTTGAACGGTTACGAGGCAATGGGAAACCAAAGCCAAAATTTAGAGCATATTGGTTAATATCGTTATTACCAATCTTAACAAAGGTTTTGTCATATTTAATACCTATGCGATAATCCATAAGTTTAAAATAACCGTTTACAGAATTCGCATCTGGTGTAAACTGCCCCCCAACGATAATACCATAGCTGTCGTTCAGGCCTGGATTTGATAATCCCTCTCTATAGTCTGACCACCTGCTGTAAGTGAAATCAGCCCCAAAAAGCCAGGAATTAGTTTTTTCGAAAGCAAAGCCAGCAGTATGAGTCAGTGGCATCGTAATTTTTGTTTTAGCTCCCTCCGCAAAAAGGGTACTATCTGCTGCTGCAAGTTCATCTCCATTTACATCCTTTCTGTACCGGGTAGTTACAATATTATTTCTGGAGGTCAGATTGTTACCTGAATTTCCTGTATAACCCAGAATCAATTTAGTTTTGCTATTAATTTCAGCAGAATATTGTATGGCATAATCATAACTGACCCCAGCAACTGCATTATTATACTGCGTACGTGAATTAAACGCTACAGAAGATTCATTTACCAATTCAAAGGCTCTGGTTTGTTTAAGGTTACCAAATAGATAAGCAAAGTTAAAGCCTAAACTTAAATTTTTATTGATTCTGAAGCCATAACCTAAGTACGCCTTTGACATACCTCCCTCGCCACCATAAATATAATTTACTTTGTTAGTATCTACCAAACCAGAATTCATGAACTGATATCCTAAATCGCTGTAAGGAACGAGTCCGAAACTTATCCCAGAAGATCTACTTACAGGAACACCAAAAGCAATATGACTTAGCGTTGAGTTTAGCTGTGTTTTACCGGAAACTCCTCCTTTGCTAAGCTGCCTAATATCCATTGAGGCCCCAACATCAAAGGCTGTCAGTTCAAATGTTGAATAGGATGCCGGGTTCGCCAAATTAACATTGTCATAAAGTCCGGGCTTACGAATACCCATACTTAAACCACCCATAGCCCGATTTTGAGGCAATAATGAACCGTTCAAATCTCCAAGTCCAAATTGAGAATAAGGAGAGGAAGAAGTAACCTGTGCTAAAGCAGATACACTAACAAAAAGAAGAGAGAAGAAAAATATATTTTTTAGTACTTTAATCATTGTTGTCTATAACTTTATTTAAACCATGTAATACCAAATCAGGTTCGGTTTTTAAAGTGTGGGCAAAGATGCTATTTTTAAGCCTAGTATCAAAAAAAATCGCATCTCCACCACATAATATCACCTTCAATTCGGGGTATTTTGATCTGTAAATCTCAATCATCCCCTTTACTTCTTCTGTGCTGCCATTGAGAACACCCGATAACATTGCAGTTGAGGTATCATATCCTCTCCAGTCTGAATAGTCTGATAGTTCAATTTCCGGTAACCGGCCAGTAAATTTATGCATAGCCTTCAACCTCATTTTCAACCCCGGAGAAATACTTCCACCTTCATAAACACCAGCTACATCAACCGCATCATAGGTAATACAGGTACCTGCATCAATAACAAGGCAATTACAACCAGGAAAAAGTGTTTTTGCACCAATAACTCCAGCAAACCTATCTAATCCAAGAGTTAAAGGGCTTTTGTATTTATTTATTACTCCAGCTTTAACTTCTGTTGAGAATCGAATATATTTAGTTCTGATTTTTAATAAATTTTCCAGATTAGAAATTTCATCATTAACCGTCGAAATTATACTGTGAGTAATTTTCTGATTGTCAAGTATTAGATTTAATTGATCAATGTCAAACTTCACAATCTTACCTGTTTCCCTTAGTTTTCCTTGATGAAAAACAGCAAACTTTGCACGTGAATTGCCGATATCAATAACCAGGTTTGCCATTACAATTCTCTTATCAACTCCATATTGCCAGCGCGATACTGATCACTTACAACTGAATAGGCAGAATGGTTTTTATTAAGATTTGAGATAATTAAAAGTCCATTTTGCATTATACAAAGCTATTTAATTTTTAAAATACAGGGGACTTAATTCTGTTAAAAAAGGTTAAATCATCACGAGGTCAGAAAAACTGAAAATAAATAATACAAGCAGTGAGAACCAGATAAAGGCTCTCGTACAACCATCTTATGCCGGAGTGGAGAAAATAATAGGCCATCAAAGCTGCAGCCGGAGGTACACAGAATAAAAAATGATAAAGAACATGATTCTGTTTTAGATAAAAAGATAAAAGTCCGATAAAGAACATGAAAAATAAAAATTGAAAAGATTTTCTAAGCTGTACGACACTTCTGAAGAAACTTTGTTGCAATTGAAAAAAAACAAGTACTAGAATAAATACCACAGGTATCAGCACCAAAGAATCATAGAGATTGATCCGAAGATTAGTAGGAAATTTAGTGGTAAGTGGTAACCAGATCCGATAGAATTTGTCCAGCGAATCATTCCAGTAATAAAAAACCGCCAGAAAAAAGAAAATGGTAATAAACCCTGAAATCACCGCAAACCACTCTCTCCAGTTGAACGGCCTGAAAATCATAAGACTTATCCATACAAGAGGAAGCATAGATATAAATGGGAAATAAATAAGAGTGCCGATAGCTACCATCATTCCCAAATCATACGTTAGTGACTTGACCTCATTTCTTTTGTAAATACTTAAAAAATTGTCAATCATCCAGAGCAGTAAAAAATTACAAACCAGAACAGGACTTAAAAGCAGGAATAGACTAAGTAAACTACCTGCCGTTACGTACATCAATGCGGGTAAAAAAGTAGGTTTCCCGAGTAAACTGTGTTGATTTATGATCCGGTTGAAAATTAATGCCTGTATGATCAATATGATTTGTGCAATCAGAACATTTGCAAGCGGACTGAATGCATTTTCAAGCGGTACGTTTATTAATAACCTTGCAAAAGGCTCCATAAACTCAAAGCTTATCTGATCAGGCAACTGGATTAATACACCAACTCTTAATAAGGTAGCGATACCAATCAGAAGAATGATATTTAATGGATGAATGCTCCTGAACTGCTTAATCATTATAGTATTTAGTAGTTAGTATTGAGTATTTAGTACAGAACTATTTGTGTAAAATGTAATAATTTGAGCCTGCATTTTTTCGTAATTCTCAATTCTCAATTCTCAATTCTCAACTGTCTCCCTATCCTCTTCAGTTGCCTTGTATGATGTACGGTATGCACTTCAATAAATCTTAACCATTCCTTAGCATTCAGCAGCCCAAGCCGGGGATGTTTAGTCTTTTGATACGAATTTGCATTGCTTATTTTGGCTTTAATCTCCCCCAGACGAGTTTTAAATTTATTAATAAGAATAAGAGCATCCTCCCTACTTATTTTTGTCGTCATTGCGGCAATTTTTTCAGGTGCTTTTAACTTTACAGGGGGAAATCCTCCAAAAAATAGAATAAGCCATGCAAGCCAGTGTATCCGCTTGCGGTTTGGAGACCCTATGCCTGCAATGCATTTCTCAATTGCAAGGAGTGAAAACAGGTTGGACTGGAAAATATGAGAATATGTTTCTGAATAGGACCATCCGCCGTCATCAGGGCTTTGAATAAAGTCCTCTTCCGACACCTCTAACAAAAGATTTTCATATCGCGATACTGCTCTCAATAAGGATTTGTAATTCGCTTCAATACTCATAAAATAATCATAAGTTCACTTAAACAGTTTATCTCGTATTGTACATCTTCAGGTTTTAGCTTTCTTTCCGGATTAAAATAAATAGCTTTCATACCATAATCCTGCGCTCCACGAATATCAGCTTCAAGGCTGTCACCAATCATGATACTTTCTGCAATATCGGCATTAGCTAAAGTTAATGCATGATTAAAAATAGCTTTATCCGGTTTATTAAAACCCACCACTTCAGAAATGACAACATTTTCGAAATAAACATCAAGACCGTTATTGTTTACCTTTTGTTCTGTGGATTCCTTGAATCCATTTGATATGAGATGCAATGAATACTTTTCTTTAAGATAAGAAAGGGTTTCATGGGCTTTAGGAAATAAATTGGTCTTTGACGGACAAATATTAACATAATCATCTTCAAACCGACTGGGTATTAGCTCAGGTGAAAGACCGAGGTCAAGGAATGTTTTCGAGAATCTGGTTTCCCTGAGTTTTTGCTTTGTGATTTTACCGACATGGTAATCTGCCCAGAGCTGATGATTATTTTGGGTATAGACCTCAATAAAATGATCCGGAGAATGCAAGCCAAGATCCCTGAGCTTATAGGTATGATAAAGTTCAGTCAGCGTCTCTTCTGCATTTTTATCAAAGTCCCATATTGTGTGATCAAGATCGAAAAAAAGATGTTTATATGGCATCAAAACTAATTTCTAAAATTATGCTACAAATTAACGGATAAAAGACGAAATCAAAATGTAATTGATTAAATCCCATGCAAGAATCAATGACTTGCAATTGAATTAGTTTGGTCTAATATAAATGCCATACATAAATTCATGTAATTATTTGATTTAGGAATTTGACAATTTGAAAATGAGCAAATTAGCAAATG
>CAMCTU010000129.1 GCA_945878525.1 Sphingobacterium thalpophilum | reverse complement strand
CGTCAAAAGGCTTTGTCTAATTTCAAAAGCGGACAAATCAAAGCTTTAATCGCAACAGATATTGCAGCAAGAGGAATTGATATTGATGAGCTTTCGCATGTGATCAATTATGAATTACCGAATGTACCGGAAACCTACGTCCATCGCATCGGCCGTACAGGTCGTGCAGGAGCAAGCGGAATCGCCCTTTCATTCTGTGATGAGGAAGAGATGGAATACCTGAAAGATATTCAGAAACTGATCGGCAGGGAGATTCCTGTTACTGAAGATCAGCCTTATCATATGCGTGCTGCATCATTTCTTTTTAGTCAATCAACCAAAAAGAAAGGCAGTTCAGGTAAAAAACCTGCTCCCGATTCGGCAAGAGATGCTACAAGCGGGAGTCCGCGAAGGCGCTTCGGCAACAAGAGAAGATAAAAAAGTTAAAAAGGCTCCGGAATTAAACTCAGAACTTTTTTATTTTTCAGAGAGTGCTTTAAGCATCATGTCAGCAACCAGTTTGTTGCCTGCAAGATTTAAATGCACCCTGTCTGTGGTTAAAATCCCTGATTCCTTATTTTCTAAATTATTTTTAAGGTTATAATCCAAAAATGCCTTCCTCAGATCAACTAAGCCACAGGAGTATTTCTTAGCTAAGTCCCGGATGATGTTGCTATAACGATTCAAATCCCCATCCTGTGCATTACTGAAGTCGGTACGCTCTCCAATTACTGCCGGAGTACAAGCAATAACCCTGATACCGGCAGTCTGTAATTTCTTAATCATTGTCGTATAAAAAGCAATGAACTTATCCGGGTCGGTACCGGTTTGTGAGCTTTGTTTATGCCAGACATCATTTACCCCGACATACATCACCACCACATCCGGCTTTTTACTCAGCACATCCTCTTCAAACCTCAGAAAGAGATCATAGACCTTATTTCCACCAATTCCGGCTCCGATGAGTTCAAATTCAGGATTTGTCTTTCCGCGCAAAGCATTCTGCATCAGGGTAATATATCCTTCCGGCTCAAGCCCCGCCCGGGTAATCGAATCACCAAAGAAAATGACTTTAACAGGCTTTTGGATTTGCATGGAACTCATAATGATAATTACAGCGAAAGAGAGTAATACTTTTTTCATGTTTGTTTTCTATTAGTATGATTTAAATTAAAACAAGGTGCGATAAAAATTTAATTTAAATTCTCTAACCCATCAATTAAATTCAGCTAAAGCAGTTTATTCCGCTCATAGCCGCGGAGGCCTAGTCCTTTTTCTTCAGGAAAAAGGACCAAAAACCCGCCGCTGCGTCAGCTGCTTCGAAAGTTAGTATTAAGGCTTGGCTTAGCTCTACCTCACCAGCCAAGGCGGAAAAAAAATAAACGTAGAGATACTACTTTGGCCAGAAGACGTTCTATAACCATATGTTATATTCGTAACTTTTGTCATAAATACAGAGTAGCCAGAATTCAATGTCTTTGGTACATACCAGATTGGAAACATTCAGGCTGGAAAGAAATTATTTACAATTAAAGTCCGCACAAAAACCGATTTCAATATAAAATAACAGCTCTAATTTATAACAAAACACTTGTCTTTCTCTATTCCAGATTTCCAATTCTCAACTCTCCATTCTCAACTCTCCATTCTCAACTCATTTTACCTCTCTTAATCAAATATGAATGAAGCACCTGATAAAACCCATCATGTATATCCGCATCAATCAGATCAATCTTATATTGGGCACACTTTAGCTTCAGTTCTTTATGATAAGTATCAAAAGCTTCAATATAGGCCTCCTTAACATTATTGGGATGGACTTTTACTTCTTCACCATTCTCAATATCTATAAAATGATACGGTCGATTTTCGAAATTAAAATCCATTTCCATTTTATGATCCAGCACATTAAAGATAATTACTTCATGTTTGTTGTGTTTGAGATGCTGCAAGGCTGAAAAAATCTCTGATAATCCATCCTCCGACTCCCCCACCAGCATATCACTAAATATAATAACCAGAGAACGCTTATGAATCATTTCTGCGATCTGATGCAAAGCAGAAGCCACGGCCGTGCGACTGTCCCGGCCCTTTCTATTCAATAAATTCTCAAGCTCTGAAAATAAATATTTCTGATGGACTGCAGTGGATTTAGCAACTGTAGATAGTTCCAGATTATCAGAAAATAAACTGAGCCCAAAGGCATCCCTTTGCTTCTTAAACAAATACATCAAAGAAGCAGCCGAATACACAGAAAACAATAATTTATTAAAATCTTTTTCTGGATAATACATTGAAGAAGAGACATCCAAGACTATTTGACACCTTAAATTTGTTTCCTCCTCGAAGCGCTTTACAAATAGTTTATCTGTCCGACCAAAAAGTTTCCAATCCACATTCTTTACCGAATCTCCGGTATTGTAAAGCCGGTGTTCAGCAAATTCAACCGAAAACCCATGAAATGGACTTTTATGGAGCCCTGTTATAAAACCTTCAACTACCTGTTTCGAAAGCAGTTCGAGGTTTCCAAAATCCTGGAGGTCTTTGTAGTTTGTAAGATTGGGTTCCATTTCCTAAAATAGCATAAAAATCATTCTCTGAAGTAAAATCTTTATTCTGAAGAATGTATGTCTTTTACCCAAATTTTAAGACATCCAAAAATAACTCAATTTTTATACCTTTAACAAAATATATGCCCTTAACCAGCATAATATCCAAAAACCAAAATTATTTACTCCATATTCTGAACGTTCACTTATGAATACTAAGACATTTTATGCCCTCATTTTAAACCTGATACTGTTTTCTTCATACACACAGGCGCAACTAAAAGAACTGAATTTCAAGGAAGTCTTTGGTAATCAACCAAAAGATTTACTAAATCCAATGCCATTTTATCGGGGCTGGGCAGATGATTCTCATTATATTGAATATCGTCAAAGTAAACCCTATACTGTTGACGTTCGCAGCGGAGAGGCTATTCCATCGGCTCCTGCACAGGTTAATGAAGCCTCAGTTTCTGTTAAAAATAAGGATGTATTTTATAAAAGTGCTGCCGGTATTGAAAAGCAACTGACCAGGGATACGATGCTTGAGAAGAACCCAACTCTATCTCCCGATGGTACACAGGTTGCATTTACCCGTAATAACGACCTTTATTCAATTGATATCAACACCAATGCCGAAACCCGCTACACTACTGATGGTTCTGATGTGATCTATAACGGATGGGCATCATGGGTCTATTTTGAAGAGATTTTAGGTAGGGCAAGCCGTTACAAAGCTTTCTGGTGGAGTCCTGATAGCAAAAAAATTGCATTTATGCGATTTGACGACTCCAAAGTACCGGTTTTTCCGATCTACAACTCCAAGGGTCAGCATGGTTTTCTTGAAAATACAAGATATCCAAAAGCTGGCGACAAAAATCCGGAGGTTAAAACAGGAATTGTCAATGCCGGTAGCAAAGAAATTATATGGACAGATTTTGACCCTAAAATGGATCAGTATTTTGGCACCCCTTTCTGGATGGCCGATAGTAAGTCACTCTGGATGCAATGGATGAACCGCGATCAGAATACTCTGATTATTTACAGTGTGAACCATGAAAGCGGACTTAAAAACATTATTTATCAGGAAAAACAAAACACATGGGTCGACTGGTTTGAAAACATGTATTTTTTCAAAAATGGACAGGGTTTTATCCTGAAAAGTGATAAAAGCGGCTGGGGACATTTTTATTATTATGGTCTGGAAGGTAACTTGAAAAAGCAGCTCACTTCTGGAAGCTGGCGCGTAACAGAGCTTCTTTTGGTAGACGAAAGAGCCCAGGATATCTATTTCACAGCAAGACAGGAAAATTCAACCCGCAACGACCTCTACCGGGTAAGTTTGAAGGGAACTGAAGAACCACAGCGCCTAACTTTCGGCAATTATGATCATCAGATTAGTCTCGCACCGGATGGAAAACACTTTATCACCACTTATTCAAATTTAACCAGTCCACCAAAATCTGCCTTGATGGACACTAAAGGCAATATTATCCGGGAACTTGCAGATGCAAAAGGTTTGGCATACGATTCCTTCAAACTTCCAAAGATCGAGTTATCCTATTATCAAACCCGCGACGGACTGGAACTTCCAATGACCGTTATTTTACCCCTGAATTTTGACCCTGCTAAAAAATACCCGGTATGGATTTCAGTTTATGGCGGACCGGATGCTGGTAGGGTTTTCGACAGATGGAGCAGTCCCCTGGGGCAGACCTATTGGTGTGCTAAAGAAGGCGTAATTCAGGTTGCCATAGATAATCGAAGTTCAGGGCATTTGGGCAAGACAGGTATGGATTTCATTTACCGTAAAATGGGGAAATATGAAATTGAAGATTATATGGATGCCGCAATTCTGCTTAAATCAAAACCCTATGTAGACGGCAGCAAAATTGGAATCACAGGTGGAAGCTTTGGCGGATACATGGCAGTCATGGCCTTAACTTATGGTGCTGATGTGTTTACACATGGTATTGCCAATTATTCGGTAACTGATTGGGGATTGTATGATACTCATTATACCGAGCGCTTTATGGGAACACCTCAAAACAATCCAGAAGGATATAAAATTACTTCACCACTTACCTATGCTGATAAGCTGAAAGGAAGTCTGCGCATCGTGCATGGCACCATGGATGATAATGTACACATGCAAAACAGCATACAACTAATTGATAAATTACAGGATTTGAACAAGCATTTTGAATTTATGCTTTACCCGGGCGAGCGTCATGGCTGGGGAGGTTCAAAAGCGAGGCACAGCACTCAGGAAAATGTGAGGTTTATTTATCAAAATATGTTGCAAAAAGCGTTACCACAAGATTTTTTGGAATATTGGAAATGATATTTGAGTTAAATTCAAAGTTTTAGGCTATTTATTTGTTCTTCAACCAATCATTATGATATGAATTTCAACACGTGCAAACATCCAAAAAGGTCGGGATATCCGTGTTAACCAAATTTTTTAAACAATTAAACCATACCGCTACATAAGAAAAATCCTCTAGATGATTGTTATCTAGATTGAAGTAATGCATTTTTTATGGTTTTCAACATTTATTGCAATTTTAACGATTATTGAGTTTGGTATTTAACTTCAAAATACTTTAAAAAACATTGCTTGAAATGCGTCAAAAGAAATTTTATTAAGCAGAAATTGTTGTTTAGAATTGACAAAAGAAATCGAAAATACCTTTTCAATGACAATGAAATTTCGTCTTCGCAAACAAGAAATTAGCAAATGGAAGGACTTACGAAATCACCTGACCCCGTAGGTGGTCATATGTTTATAGAAACACCAATCAAGTAGTTTTCCGCCCCTGAAGGGGCCGCATGTAGGAATTTTAAGAAATTCAAACACCGGATTAGTTTACATGTCTTTTAAATGAAGCCTAATTGGAAGCCTGACACTTTATTTTTAAAGAAATAATTCTAACCTAATCGTTTACATAAAAAAAGCCCTTCAGACAACCTAAAGAGCTTTTCAATATAGTTTATGAGGTAATTAAAGTTGCTTCATTAACTTCTCGGCCAGCACCGATTTAGGCACTGCACCAATTTGTTTATCTACAATTTCACCATCTTTGAAAAATAAAAGAGCAGGAATATTACGAATCCCGAATTTCATTGAAATACCAGGATTGTTGTCGACGTTCACTTTTCCGATAATCGCTTTTCCTTCATACTCTTTTGCCAGTTCTTCAACAACAGGGCCTACCATACGGCAAGGACCACACCATTCTGCCCAAAAATCAACCAATACAGGTTTATCAGACTTAAGGACTAATTCATCGAAGTTTGCATCTGTTAATTCTAATGCCATAATAATTAGATTTACTGTTTATAATTTAAAGATAGTATTCAATATTCCTGCCACAAATTACTACTGCTATTCTGACATTAATTTAACTTATAGCGAACTCCAACCAATTTAGAAATCTCTTCTAAAAACTCATTACTTGGATTGATCCTCAATGATTTGGAGGGCATTTCTAGTGTCGTTTCATCATCATAATCGATGATCATGAATTTCAACTGACAATTTCTGCTTTGATTTTGATCAGAATTGATATTTACAATTTCATCTATCTTATTCATAAAAGTTTCGGATAGCTCAGAAAGAGGAAGCTGAATGGTCAGACATTTTGACATTTTATCCCGCAATTCAGATAAAAGAACTATGCTATTAACTTTAAACTCCCAGTTATCCTTTTGTTTAAACCGCTCGGTAACAATTCCTCTAACTTGTAGAAACAAACCAATCACCAAATATTGTTTTAGATTAATATAATCTTCACCAAAAAGAGCAATTTCAACAGTCTCACCATAATCTTCGAACATGAAGGATCCAAAAAGTTTACCAGTTTTTGTGGTACCGTGTCTGCATGCTGAAACCAATCCGCCAATAACCAGATCGCGGTTACTTATTTTTTTGAACTCCTCCGAATCTTCAGGCAGAATTTCAGTGCTTTTCATTCTATTAACAAGGCTAAGGTGTTTAACCTGATGCGAGCAGAAATGATCAAGCTCAAACTTATAATTGTCTAATGGATGACCGGTGAGGTAAATACCAATTGAATCCTTTTCATATTTCAATTTCTCAATCAATCCCCATTCTTCACATTCAGGTAATTGAGGTTCTGAGATTTCAGCATCATTCGTCCCTCCAAACAAGGAAGCCTGAGAAGAGTTCAGGTTATTCTGAAAATCATTCGTATATTTTATCAGAAGCTCTATACCGTTATAAAAACTACCGTCAGCCTTAAAAAAGAATTGCTGCCTATGATGACCAAAACAGTCAAACGCTCCCCCATAAACAAGATTTTCATATACTTTTTTACTCACAGACTTGGAGTTGGTACGTCTTGCAAAATCATAAATACTTTGGTAAAATCCGTTTTCTGTTCGCTCTTCAATAATACTTTCAACAGCCTTCTCTCCCACACCTTTCATTGCTGACATACCAAAACGAACCTCACCTTTATTATTAACGGTAAAATTTAGTTCGGATTCATTAATATCTGGTCCTAACACCGAAATACCCATCTGTTTACATTCTTCCATAAAGAAAGATATTTTTTCGATGTTATTCTGATTATTCAATACAGCAGCCATATACTCAGATGGATAATTCGCCTTTAAATAGGCGGTCTGATAAGCTACGAAGGCATAACACGTAGAGTGCGATTTGTTAAAAGCATATTGTGCAAAAGCTTCCCAATCTGTCCAGACCTTCTCAGCTACTTTTGCATCATGTCCTTTTGTTTCACAGCCCTCCATGAACTGAGCTTTCATTTTATTCAGCACTTCGATCTGCTTCTTACCCATAGCCTTACGCAGCATATCCGCATCACCCTTGCTGAAGCCTGCAAGTTTTTGCGACAACAGCATGACCTGTTCCTGGTAAACCGTAATTCCATAGGTTTCTTCCAGATGCTCCTGCATATCCATAAGATCATAGCTCACCGCTTCACGGCCATGTTTACGGGAAATGAATTTAGGGATGTACTCGATGGGCCCCGGACGATAGAGCGCATTCATCGCGATCAAATCCTCAAACTTGTCTGGCTTCAGATCACGAAGGTACATTTGCATGCCGTCGCTCTCAAACTGGAAAGTTCCATTGGTATCTCCACGCTGATAAAGTTCAAAAGTTTTCTGGTCTTCTAGTGAGATATAATCAATGTCAATTTCAACATTATGGTTTTGTTTGATCAAACGTAAGGCATCCTTGATGATAGTCAGGGTTTTGAGTCCCAGAAAGTCCATTTTAATTACGCCCGCATCTTCAATAACCTTACCGTCAAACTGAGTGACCAGCAAGTCAGATTCCTTTGAAGTTGCCACAGGAATAATATCGGTTAGATCGTATGGGGCAATAATGATACCTGCGGCATGAACACCCACATTCCGCACGGAGCCTTCCAGAATCATTGCCTCTTTCAAAACATCGGCCTGTAAGGATTTACCATCTTTCAGAATCTTCCTTAGCGTTTTAATATTCTCAAAATCCTCGGGGTTCTGCTCTTTTTTAACCGTATCAATCGGAGCGGTCATTACCTGCACAAGGTTAGTTCCAGGTCTGTCGGGAACAAGCTTTGCCAGCATATTGGATTCAGCAAGAGGAAGATCTAATACACGAGCAACATCTTTAATACTCGATTTTGCGGCCATGGATCCATAGGTAATGATCTGAGCTACCTGATTTTTACCATATTTATCAACTACGTAATCAATCACTTTTTGGCGGCCGGCATCATCAAAATCCGTGTCAATATCGGGCATCGACTTACGGTCGGGGTTCAGGAAACGCTCAAATAGCAGATTGTATTTGATG
>CAMCTU010000128.1 GCA_945878525.1 Sphingobacterium thalpophilum | reverse complement strand
TTTAATATAACCGACACGGCAGGAAAATTTAAATTATCTAATCTGAAAGAAAACACATACAAACTATATGCACTATTAGAACAAGGTGGTGATAGAGTATACAATTCAGAAAACGAAGAAATTGCTTTTTTAAGTAATCCACTAAAACTCATCAAGGATACGACAGGAATAATATTACAGGTATTTAAAGAATATCCGTCTGCATTTACGATTAAGGACAGGAGAATAGAAAGTGACGGGAGAATAACATTAACGTTTAATAAGCCAGTATTCGAACCTTCCATAACAATAATTGAACCTTCGGAACTAGACGAAGACAAAACAGTTGAATTTAATTTAAAACGAGATTCAGCCACAGTATGGTTGCCCGATTTAAATTTTGATACTATAGACGTCGCTATTAAATCAGGAGGAAAACCACTTGACACTATAACCTTAAGAAGAAACAAAAGAGATACGTATGTGAAAGCACTATTAGCATCAGATAATCTGTCAGGTAACAAAATCAGACCTGGCTCAGACTTAATATTAAAATTAACATCACCAATAAAATCATACCAGGAAACACAAATTACACTCTATGAAGACTCTACCATCATAAGAGGATATAAAATAACAAAAATCCCCAATTCGTTGAGAACGTACAATCTGAAATATCCTTGGAAAACTAAGAAACAATATACCTTAAAATTAGCAGAAAATGCATTTACAGATATTTTAGGAACAAAATCAAAACCATATAGCAAAAAGTTTGAACTAGATGTTGAAGATAACTACGGTAGTATATCCATAAACCTTAGCGTTCCGGATACAGCAAAATCATATTTAGTTCAATGGTTAAACGAAAAAAAAGAAATAATTAGACAAAACTCCATCAAAAAAAATACTGTTTTGAATTACATCAGGTATCCAACGGCTAAATATTTTATCAGGATAATATATGACGTAAATAATAATAGCGAATGGGACACAGGAAATTTAAAGGAAAGAAGACAACCTGAAAAGAGCTGGAACTTTGAAAAAACAATAGCATTAAGACCAAACTGGGATCTAGAAGAAGTAATATCTATCCCAAATCCTTAACAAACCAAGAAGAGTATAGCTTATAATTTTCGGGTAGCTTAACCAACATTTCAATTTGCTGTTCCGATAATGGTTTAATTTTTTTTGCAGGAATACCTGCATATAGAAAACCTGATTCACAAATTGTATTTTCCAAAATGATTGAACCGGCAGCAATAATACAATATTCATTAATGACAGCATCATCCATCACAATTGCACCCATACCAATTAATACATAATCAAATAATTTACAGCCATGAACCAAAACATTATGACCTATTGAGACATTGCTACCAATATCGGTTACCGCCTTCTGATAAGTGCAATGAATTACAGCCCCATCTTGAATATTAGTATTATTGCCAATCCTTATAGAATTGACATCTCCCCTTATTACTGTATTAAACCAAACAGAACAATTATCTCCTAAAACAACATCACCTACGATGGTACAATTGTCAGCAAGGAAACAATTTAAACCAATTTCAGGATAAACATTTTTAACAGGTAATATAAGCGCCATTGATTTAAATTAAAAAACGGTGTCTTTAGGTTTTAATGCATGAGGCTTATAATCAGTTGTATAATGAAGACCCCTGCTTTCTTTTCTCAGCATTGCCGACTTTATAACAATGTATGCATTCTGAATTACATTTCTAACTTCACACAATTTTACAGATAATGTTGTCATTTTATAAAAGCTTTCTGTCTCCTCATAAAGTAAGCCCAATCTTCTCATGGCCCTTTCCAACCTAAAGTCAGATCTTACAATACCTACATAATCACTCATTACCTTCTGGGTTTCACGAAGATTATGGGTAACAAGGATATCCTCATTTGACAGCTTTGTATCAGTTTCATCCCATTCAGGAATACCTTCAGGTATGTCATAGATCTTAAAAAGCTTAATAGAGTCCTCGAAAATTCGATGTGCGAAGACTGGTGCTTCAAGCAATGAATTAGAAGCTAATCTATTAGCACCGTGTAAACCCGTTGATGTACATTCACCACAAGCATAAAGTCTAAGAATAGAAGACCTACCATTTTCATCAACCAAAATACCACCGCACATGTAATGAGCTGCAGGAGTGACGGGAATTAAATCCCGGGTCATGTCTATACCTATACTCAGACATTTAGCATATATATTTGGAAAATGAGATAGAATATCCGATTTAGTACGGTGTCTGATGTCAAGGTATACAAAATCATCACCAGACTTTTTCATCTCTGCATCAATAGCTCTTGCCACAATATCTCTTGGAGCTAAAGATCCTCTCTCATCATAGTTTTGCATAAATTCATCACCATTTCTAGTCTTAAGCACACCACCAAAACCACGTACAGCCTCAGAAATTAAAAATGACGGATATTCCCCAGGATTATAAAGAGAAGTGGGATGAAATTGTATAAATTCCATATTTCTTACTTTGGCCTTTGCCCGATAAGCCATAGCAATTCCATCACCTGTTGCTATAACTGGATTAGTCGTATTGGAATAAACATGCCCTGCTCCCCCTGAGGCCATTAAGGTAACACGAGATAAAAACTTTTCCACTTTATTAGTCGAAGTGTCAAGGGCATAAACACCATAACACTCTATATTATGTGATTTTCTATCAACAAACTCACCAATATGATGTTGAGTAATTAATTCAACAGCAAAATAGTGCGTTAGTATTTCAATATTAACATCATTATGAATTTGCTCTAAAAGAGCTCTTTCGATCTCAAAACCTGTAATATCTTTATAATGCAAGACGCGACTTTCAGAATGACCTCCCTCTTTAGCAAGATCAAAAATTCCTTGTTTAGTCTTGTCAAAGTGAGTACCATATTTTATAATTTCTTCAATACGAGCCGGACCCTCTTTAACAACAATCTCAACAATTTTAGGATCACAAAGTCCGTCACCAGCAATTAGTGTATCATGGATATGTTTTTCAAATGAATCTTCTTCTTTATCTACAACAACTGCCACACCACCTTGAGCATATTTTGTATTCGATTCATCTTCGTTCGCCTTTGTAAGTATAAGAACCTTGCCATACTTAGCCGCTTTCAAAGCAAAACTCAATCCGGCAATACCAGAACCCACAACTAGAAAATCAACATTTCTCATGAAAGAAATTTATATAATAATACATATATGTTAAGAAGCTACTAAAAGATGTTAGTATCCCATTACAACTGCTTAATTAATACACAATCAAACTTAAAATAAATTCAATGAGACAAATTTACCTTATTTTTGAATTAGTTATGAGCAGAAAAATCATAGTATTCAACTTTTTAAAAAAAATAAAACTTAAACAAATAAGTTTTAAAAAAAATACTTAAATAATACAAACATTAAATAATCAATACTTTACATACCAAAATTTGTTTGGAATCTGTGGATAAAAAATTAAAAACAATTTATATACTAAAAAAACAATTTTATTATTCACAATACCAACACTCTAATAAACAATAAGATTATTTAAATAATAAAAATTATAATTACTGAAAAGTTGATAAATGAATACCTTAGAAGAATTAAATATTAAAGGTTTTATTGATGAGCCAATAGATCCTACTCTTGATCTTTTTTCTGAAATAAGCAGATTGAAGAAAGAAAAAAATGCAGTCATTTTAGCACATTATTATCAGGAGCCTGATATACAAGATATTGCAGATTTTATCGGAGATAGTCTGGGATTATCTCAGCAGGCCGCTAAAACAAATGCAGATGTTATTGTATTTGCTGGAGTTCACTTTATGGCTGAAACTGCAAAAATTTTATCTCCATCGAAGAAAGTTTTATTACCAGATTTAAAAGCAGGATGTTCATTATCAGATAGTTGTCCGCCAAAATTATTTGCAAAATTTAAAGAGAAGTATCCTGATCACTTAGTGATAACGTATGTAAACTGTACAGCTGAGCTAAAAGCAATGAGCGATATAGTATGCACTTCATCAAACGCAGTGCAGATTGTTGATAGTCTGCCTAAAGATCAGAAAATAATATTTGGCCCTGATAAAAACCTTGGAGCTTGGGTAGCAAAGAAGACAGGGAGAGAACTTGTTTTATGGAATGGAGCCTGCATGGTTCATGAAATTTTTTCAGAACAGCGTATATTAAAATTAAAAAACAGACACCCTGATGCTAAATTTATTGCACATCCGGAATGTGAAGAGGCCATTTTAAAAATGTCAGACTACGTAGGATCTACTACCGGTTTATTAAAATATACAATGAATAATTCTGCCAAGGAGTTTATTGTAGCTACTGAGAGCGGTATAATTCATCAGATGGAAAAAGCTAGTCCGAATAAAATATTTATTCCGGCTCCACCTGATAATTCATGTGCTTGCAATGATTGTCCACATATGAAGCGAAATACACTAGAAAAACTCTACTTATGTATAAAAAATGGTTTGCCTGAAGTAGCTGTCCCGCTAAACATTATAAAAAGAGCTCAACTTCCAATTGAAAGAATGCTTGACATATCTGCAAAATTAGGTTTATAAAAATGAATGAAAGCACAGGTGGTTTTTTAAAGAATTATTCCAGTATAATCCGGCTTCTGCTTGGTATAAGTATTGGAACTTTTTTAGGTCTTTATTTTGGCAAGAAAGTTGAGATTATCAAACCAGTTGGCGACATATTTTTAAACCTTCTTTTTACGGCTGTAATTCCTCTTCTTTTTTTCGCAATATCATCATCCATTGCAAATATCGACCGCTCTAAAAAAATGGGTAAAGTTATGATTGTGATGATTCTCGTTTTCCTAAGTACAGTAATTATTTCGGCGATACTAACCATTTTTACCGTTTGGATATTCCCGCTTCCACAAAATATAGATACTACAAGTAAAATTATTGAAGAGGCACATACAGCAAGTTTTGGAGAACAGGCCACAAGTTTATTGACAGTTAACGAATTCAATGAATTATTGTCAAGGAAAAGCATGCTTGCATTCATTATTTTTTCATTACTTGTTGGTTTTGCAACCTCAAAATCAGGTGAGGTGGCCGAGCCTTTCAAGAAATTTCTGGTTGCAGGTGATGAGGTAATGAAGCAATTTCTAATAATGATCATGAAGCTTGCTCCGATTGGGTTGGGAGCTTATTTTGCTTATCAAGTTGGTGTGTTTGGGCCTCAGCTATTCGGAACATATGGCCATTCAATGGCTATTTATTATGGTTTTTGTACTTTCTATTTTTTCTTTTTATTTACTATGTATGCGTTTATAGCTGCAGGAAATCAGGGAGTTAAGATTTTTTGGAGGAATAATATAGTACCGGCATTTACGGCTGTGAGTACTTGTAGTAGTGTAGCAACGATACCCGCAAATCTTGTCGCTTCCCGGGCTATGAAAATACCTGAACATATTTATAATCTGGTAATTCCTCTTGGAGCACCACTTCATAAAGATGGGTCTAGTGTTTCATCAATTATAAAAATTGCCGCAGTATTCGCTATTATGGGCAAGGATTTTATGGATCCAGGAACCATTTTAATGGCATTGGGTATAACAATTATTGTTAGTATGGTAGAAGGGGGAATTCCGAACGGAGGTTATATAGGTGAAATTCTGGTAATGACGGTTTATGGTTTTCCTGTTGAAATGTTACCGGTTGTGATGATAATAGGTACTCTTGTTGATCCTATGGCAACCGTTCTAAACGCTACAGGTGATACAGTTTCTGCCATGTTGATCACAAGATTTACAGAAGGTAAAAACTGGCTTAAAACTGCGTTATAAAAACCCATGAGTTTTATTTTTTCATTATACTTTCTCATTTTATCTACATTCAACCAGGAGCCTCTAGATTTGAAAACAAGATTCCACACCAGCCAGTTGATTGTGGTAACTACAAGTTCATGGAACAAAATCCAGGGAAAGATGTCTGTTTATGAATACAAAGGAAATTACTGGCAGCCCGTTTTTACCGAAATCCCAATTGTAACTGGCAGAAGTGGTATGGCCTGGGGAAAAGGTCTGCACAAAGAAGAACTGAACAGAGGTAAATTAAAAATGGAAGGTGATGGAAACTCCCCTGCGGGGATATTTCAAATAAGCGGCTTGTTTGGCTATGAAGATATTCTTTCAAAAATGAGCTCTTTGAAAGTAGATAGCAGAACTTTTTGTGTAGATGATTCAAAGTCAGCATATTATAATCAGATTGTTAAGGCAGATACTGTAAAAAAAGACTGGAATTCGGCAGAAACCATGCGCATGAAAAGTGATGTGTATAAGTTTGGGATTTTTGTGGACTATAATCTGAAGCCCGCTATCCCCAATATGGGTTCATGTATTTTTATGCATATCTGGGGTGGAAGTACTGAGCCAACAGCTGGTTGTACCGCGATGAAGGAATCAGATATTTTAAAACTGATCGGCTTCCTCGATAAAAAGAAGAACCCAATACTGGTTCAGGTGCCAGAATCCGAATACCATAAGTTAAAAGGCATGTATAAATTACCCTGATTCCAGAACTGCGCTTCCTTAAAAAATTAGCACCTTTGTATTTCTAGAAGCAAATCATGTTTGAAAATAAAGGACGCACGGAGATTGAGGAATTGGGTGAATTTGGCCTGATCGACCATTTGACCAGGAATTTTGATATTAAAAACAAAAGTACAGTAAAAGCTATTGGAGATGATGCTGCTGTACTTAGTTTTGAAGGAAAGAAAACACTGATATCTACGGATCTATTACTTGAGGGAATCCATTTCGATTTATCTTACACACCCTTAAAACATTTAGGTTACAAGGCCATCCAGGTTAATTTAAGTGACATTTACGCAATGAATGGGACAGCTACTCAGGTAACGGTTTCAATCGGTTTATCGAGCAAATTTCCACTTGAGGCTATCGAAGAATTGTATCAGGGAATCAGTATAGCCTGTGAAAAATTTGGAGTTGATCTTGCCGGGGGCGATACCACTTCATCAAAACAGGGGCTTGTGATTAGTGTAACCAGTATTGGTTATGCTGATGAAAAGGACATTTGCTACAGAAGCGGGGCAAATGAAGGTGATCTTTTATGTGTATCAGGCGATTTGGGAGGGGCTTATGTTGGTCTGCAATTATTAGAACGCGAAAAGGGTATTTTTCTTGAAAATCCTAATATTCAACCCGACCTTGAAGGAAAGGATTATATCGTTGAACGACAGCTAAAGCCAGAAGCCAGGAAAGACATTGTGGAAGCTTTAAAACAAATGAAAATTAAACCAACCGCAATGATTGATATTTCCGATGGCCTTGCATCCGAAATCTTGCATATTTGTAAGCAATCTGAAAAGGGATGTAATTTATACGAAGAAAAAATCCCAATTGACCCAATGACCTACGATACTGCCCGTGATTTTGGAATTGACCCAACGGTTTGTGCTCTCAATGGAGGCGAAGATTATGAATTGCTATTTACCGTCAAACAATCGGATTTTGAAAAGATCCGGAATAATCCAGATATTTCCATTATCGGACACATAACTGAAGCATCAGCCGGTTGTAATTTGATTTCAAAATCAGATAAGGTTCACCCAATAAAAGCACAGGGATGGAACTCACTTAAAGGGGATAATAATTGATCTGCCTGGCAGAACCACCATAATTTTTGTATTTAGGTAATCATAAACAATATGTATCCAAAAACCATCAAATTGATTTTATTTTTTCTGATTTGTTCTAAAGCGGTAAATGCTCAGTTAGCGAAAGCTGATGCACCAGCTCCTGTTTTCCCCTTGCCTACTGAAGAGCAGATGCAATGGCATGAGATGGAGACCAATGCTTTTGTGCACTTTACAACCAACACGTTTACTGGTTTGGAATGGGGATATGGCGATGAAAAGGAATCCATTTTTAATCCAACAGCTCTGGATACCAGGCAATGGGCTAAAGTGCTGAAAGAAACGGGGTTTAAAACGCTTATTTTAACAACCAAGCACCATGATGGCTTTTGTCTATGGCCAAGTAAATACACCGAACATTCTATAAAAAACAGTCCTTATAAGAATGGCAAAGGGGATATTGTTAAAGAAACAGCGGAGGCTTCAAAAAAGTACGGACTGAAGTTTGGGGTGTACCTTTCTCCGTGGGATAGAAATCATCCTGAATATGGTAAACCTGCTTATCGGGATTATTACCGAAATCAGCTAATCGAATTATTTACTAATTACGGTCCTGTTTTCGAAATGTGGTTTGACGGTGCAAATGGTGGAGACGGCTATTACGGGGGTTCAAGAGAAGTCCGTAAAATAAATGCAGCCACGTATTACGATTGGCCAAAAACATTGGAAATAGTCAGAAGTATTCAGCCAAAAGTAATTTTTTTTAGTGATGCAGGCCCAGGTGTGAGATGGGTGGGTAATGAACGTGGAATTGCCGGTGAAACAAATTGGAATACAATTTCAACGGATACTTTACATGCCGGTAAAGCCGG
>CAMCTU010000127.1 GCA_945878525.1 Sphingobacterium thalpophilum | reverse complement strand
TGAATACATTTGGAAAATATTGCCGTCCTCCTCTGCCTGGCTTTGAGATCACAAAATGTGATCTCAAAGCCTCCCAATCATGCTCAGTAATCTGGAACATAAAATCTAAGGGGAATCTATCTGCATTTCTCTTAAGTGCTTGATTAAGGATTTTAGTTTCAACCCCATATAGTTCAGCCAAATCACTGTCGAGCATGACCTTTTGTCCTCTAACCTCGAAAATTTAGTTTACATTAATTGAGTCAGTGATTACCGCTAATGTTATTTTTCCCGACATAGATATCTGCCAGAATTAAATATATTTCTTATTTCAAATGGAGTTAAATACAACGAGTTAACGGTAATGTTGATGGTATTATTGGTAGGTGGAAAGGAGTTAATTAAAATCTGAGCTTGATCAACTTACCTTACCCAAACCCCATTGATCATCACCTTATCTATATTCCTCATTACTTTGATATCCTCCAATGGATTACCTTTAACCAGTATCAGATCAGCAAGCTTTCCTTTCTCAATGCTACCCAATTCCTTTTCAATCCTGAAAAAGCGTGCGTTTACCATTGTGGCGGCATGAATAACTTCTGAGTTTGACATTCCACTTTCCACGAAGAGTTCCAGCTCCCGCTGATATGCCCAGCCTTTTTTAGCATATGGTACCATTCCATGTGAACCAACGACAACCTTTACTCCCCCTTTCTGCAGATTGGCGGTAAGTTTCATCATTTGACTGAAACCTTTTAGCTTGGTACTATCAACAGGTCCCGATCCGGGCTGATATTCAAAAATAGCTAATGTCGGACTAACATATGTGCCTTTTCGGACAAGGAATCGTGTTAAACTATCTGCTGCAGGAGAATTCAGGTCAATTGCTGACCAGGATCCATAACGTCCCTGTTTTCGGTAATTATTGTCTGCAAGCATAGCCTGGCGATATTTTTCGGCTTCCCGTTTTGGTGTTAATGATAATCCGAATGAAGTGATGTGTTCAATTCCATCCAGACCGGACTCAATGGCATGTTTTGCTTCAGTAATTTCCAGATGCCCCGTTACCGGTAAACCACGCTTATGTGCCGCCTCTGTGATTGCTTTAATCATTCCGGGTGGCGTTCTGAAGTAGATTTTGATTACTGTAGAGCCCTGATCGGCAACTTCATTCACTTGTCTTATTGCTTCTGCATCATCCCGAACCACATAGGCATCGTTTGGATAGGCCGGAGGTGAACCATCCAGGTGCGGACCACTTAAAAAAAGACGCGGATTTTTTTTATCCGATTTGCGCACCTGATCATACATTTCAATCCATAGTCCGGGATCACGTAATGAAGTAATACCGTTTTGAAGAAACATTGATGGAAGCTCATCAGATCCATCAATATGAAAATGAGAATCAATTAGTCCCGGTAAAAGCGACATTCCCTTACCCTGTACTAGTTCTGCACCCTGTGGGATCTGGATACTTTTTGATGGTCCTGCAGCGATAATTTTATCCTCCTTTATTAAAATGGTAGCATTCGGAATCGCCTGTCCGCCATTCCCGTCAATCAGATTGACGTCTATAATTGCTATTGTCCCTGTTCCACGAGGCAACTCGCTTTCATTGAGCGGTTTAATAGGCCTTTGTACTGGTTTTTGTGCGAAAAGTGCAGTTGCAAGGAATATAATGACAAGAAGCAGAATTAGTAAGCGTTTCATACAATAGTCAATTTTGGGATTTATCTTTTGGAAAAATAATGATAATCTAAGGCATATTTACGTCCTTCAATTGGTTAATTTATCTGATTTTAATGATCATAACTTATTACCCTTGAAATGCGCCATTTTTCGTCTTTTTTCTGCCAGATCATTAGAAATTTAAAGGTTCCGATCTCTAATTTTCCATTCTCTATATGTTTGAACTGATGTTTACCGATCTGAATAGCGCCATAATCCATAATGGGATAAATTTCCAGGCTGCCTTTGACTATTTCCCTGCTCAGCTTGTTTTCCTTTTTAAAGGTGTTTCCGAAATTTTCAAATACTGTTTTGTAGGGTATGAGTCCGCCATTGTCTTGAAACCATTCCAGATCTTCCGTAAACATAGCTTTGAAAGTATGCATATCCTGCTTGTTGAAGGCCTGAAACATGATGCTGTCGGCTCGTTCAATTTCTTTGAATAATTCAGCAGAGGTGGGAGCAAGCTTCTTTTCTTGTGCTGCGACAGATATTGTAATTAGTATTAATAATATAAAAGTGTAAAAAAGGGATTTTGATCTCATGAGAATTGTTTTTTTTGGGGACGTTCAAATGCTAATATTTGTTACACTGATGAACTTTCAATTAATTTTCTAAAGTGACAGATGGAATTGATGGAACAGATCATGGACATCAAAATGGTGTCCCAGGTAAAACCATTTAAAAGTTTCAAATCAAAAAGAGTTCTGTTTAAATTTAATTCAATTTCTGGGGAAATTGTTGCGATATTTTAATCAACAGTAACAATTGAATTTAACTTTTTAAGTTCTTCAAATCGCTATTTTTAAAATCTCTTGTCAATAACTGATAACTGACTGCGAACCAGATTAACACACATGGCAGCGCCTTCAATGAATATGGTTTTATAAATTCATTCCGAATAAATTTGGGGAATAAATCAGAAGGTGAAAAACTGGTTAAGGCCATGGCAAAAATAAAAAGTACAATTTGCCAGATTTTAAAGGGACTTTTTTGAACAATAAACCAGATAGCCACACCTGTAAAAGCAATAATGTAAGTTGGAGATTCGGAACTTGTACTAAATATAACAGTAAATATTAAAGTGCTTGCCAAGATTAACAATCTAAATACTGGTTCTTTAAACTGGCTGATACGAAAATAAGGAAGGGCAAATAAAATAATGCCGGCTCCCAAAAATGGCCAGTTTGGAATATGAGGGTTTCCAGATATCCTTCGCACCATCCCCATCAGACAAATATCCTGGTCGGTAATTAGTGTGCTATTCATTCGATTTTTTTCTGTTATGGCCTCAAACCAATCTTTATAAGTTTGAATGATAAAAGAAGGAGATGAAAATAACATCGGAATCGAAAATGCAAGGGCGCCCCAAAATACCAAACCTGAAATAAGCCTTAATTTATTTTTTGAGAAAAAAAAGAAAGCTAGTCCGACAATTCCATAGAGCTTAATGAAAGTACCCAAGACAATCATTAATGCTGCCCAAAAATCTTTTTTCTGGTCTATAAATGAATAGGTCAGCAGAATGATTGCCGTCATTGATGGATTAAACTGAGAGCTAAGAATTGATGTCAGATTTTCGTGTGCTGCAATGAGTAAAATTGCCAGGGTTATGCCAGATGATAATGGTAATTTCCTAATGGCGTACAAGAGTATGAATGAGTTGAAAAATGTCCATAGGGTATGACCCAGCCAGTTTGGGAGTACAGCGAAGGGAGCAATCAGAACACTGAAAATTGGGCCATATAAATTGTAATGCTGAAAATTTTCTGGCTGGGGTAAAAATAAATTCTTCTGATTGATCAGACTGAAAAAAGTATACTTGAAAATAAGGAAGTTGTTATAGCTACCACCATTTAAGATTTTAATTAAAGCAAGAGCACTGATCAGAAACCATAAGGAGAAAATATAGATTTTCTTTTTGAATAAAGTTTCAGTAAAAAACAGGTTTACATTCTTCAGCATCATCGTTTCTTTTTAGATAGCGATAGAAAAATAGATACACCAAAAGGCAAATTAAAAAGTTTAATTAAACTCAATTCCAAATTAAATATCTGGTAAAGGATTTGGTTGATTAAACTATTGGTATGATGAAGCGTAGCATCTGAACCTGCTCCTTTCCTGATTAGCTTTTCAGGTATCATTTTACTCAGTAATCTAAAAAGTGCAATGGGAATGAATAAAAGGGTGTTATAAAAAGTGCTTCTGACTGGATGTAAACCCGCCTTTTTACCTAAATTTTTAAGATTTTTGAGCGTGTATCTTCTGTAATGATGGTTGACTTCATCATGGTGACTCCACAAAAACATGTAAGCAGGAACTGTAAGCACCATCAGACCTTCATTTTTACATACCCTTTTCATTTCCTGAATGCCCAGTAAGTCATCTTCTATATGTTCAATGACATCAAGAGCACAAACAAGATCAAACTCTTCATCTTTGAATGGAAGTTCCAGGATAGAGCCATTAATAATGGTCATATTAAAATGTTGTTCGGTATAATCGCAACAGTCCCTATCATATTCCAGCGAAATAACTTTCCCGAATTTTGAAAGTAACTCACTGGTTTTTCCGGTAGCAGCACCAATATTGAGAATATTTAACTGTTTATTTTCAGCACTTTTAATGGAGTTTTCAATCAGTTTGATTATGATTTTACCTCTTACTTTGAACCACCAGTGTTCTCGTTCTAATTGAGCATATTCTTTGTAATAATTAATATTCATAAGGGCATTATTCCTGGCGGATAGTTCTAAATTTAACTAGATCAGACAGAATTAGGGTTAAAATTTGATTTTATTCAAAAAAATTGGCTTAAATACATTCTAAACATACAATTATGATTTTAAATTAAAAATCTTAATTCGTTATTCGCTTTTTGAAATAATAATAAAACGGGACACCGCTAAGAACAAGCATTATTCCTGTCAAAGATTGCTGAGGCTGAACCCATATTGTATTGATTGTTAGAGCTATAGAAAATAATAGTAGTACAATTGGAACGAATGGGTATCCTGTTACCCTTACCTGAATTGAGCCTTTTCTTTTCAACCGAAGTACTGCGAAAGCAAGAAAACCATAAAACACGAAATTCAGAAATATGACCATATTGGTGAGTGTATCGAAAGATCCCGAGATTAACATAAAACACCCCAGAATCATCATGTAAATTAAGGAAACATGAGGTGTTCTGGACCTCGGGTGAACTTTCTTTATATGGCTAAAAAGGTATCCTTGCTGCGCCATACGATAGAATTTACGGGGAGAAGAAACAATATTACTATTTAATGCACCGAAAACACAGATAATTAGCAGTATTATCAGCAGTATTTTTCCGAAAGCTCCAAGCAAAGTCTCTGCTACTACAAATGCACCAATTTGATTTACATCTATGGCTCTGATTTGTTCAATGCTGAGCACTTTCATATAAGTATAGTTAAGAAGTGTATAAACCAATGCTACCAAAGATAAACCAATTGTTAGAGCAAGTGGTAGGTTACGCTTTGGATTGATGATCTCACCTGAAATATTTGTCGCTGTTTCCCATCCGTTATAAGCCCAAAATGCACTAAGCATTGCCGCAAAAAATGCGCTATAAAATAGCAGTCCTTCCGGTAACTTTACGGCATTAAGTATGCCCTTGGTACTTTCTATCTCCTGACCAGAATAAGCAAATCCCACAATAATCAGAATTGAAATACCCAAAATTTTAGCGCTGGTAATAATGGAATTAAAAACACCACTTTCGCGGGATCCCAAAGAATTCACACCGGTAAGTATGACAATTGCAAAAATTCCAATAAGTTTTACACCAGAATTTGCGAACGGGAAAATGAACCCTCCAATTGAAAAATCTTTCCAGGTATCAAGTGGTTTTGGCAGGGGTATAAAGGAATTGATAATTTCACCAAACAAAAAGGCGAGGGCTGCAATTGCTGCCGGACTGATAATTATAAAATCAGCCCAGCCTGAAATGAATGCAAAAAAATTACCGAATGATATCCTGAAATATTCGTAAAGTCCCCCGGATTCTTCAGTTAGAGATGCTAAAGCACTTACGGTAAATGCAGCAAATAAACTGATCACACCAGCCAGAATCCAGGCCATCAGGATTGCAGTCTCACTTAATCCGGTTTGAGCCATTGGAACTATTTTTTTGAATACTCCACTCCCAATAACTATCCCTACCACCATCAGGGTACTTGCAAAAAGCCCTAAGGTTCTATTCAATGAAACTTCGGTTTTTTCCTTATTCATTCATTCTGCTGTAAAGATGTTTGAAGATAAATTAAAGATATTTCGCCCATTCTGTTTTCCAGGATATTGAGGTACTTTAAGCAATTTAGATAATATGTTGGGTAAAACAAAAAGGGAGTAACAGAAAATACCCGGTTCTCTGTGCCTTCTAATGTTTTTATAGTTAGTTCAGAGTTTTTTAAGGGTACATCCAAAGAAGAAAATCACAATCATCTTTAAAATCAGCAGGAACATTGCCGTTCAAAGACAGGATTACATCACTAATTTGTAAGGGACTTGCCGTAGCATTCTGTCCGTTGAATAGATCGGTACGAAACTGAACAATACTAAAATTCAGAAATCTCTCTTTTGTTAAAAAAATTATAGTTGATTAAAGACAGGTTACTAAGAATCAATAATTATTTAATCATTGCCAGGCATAATACAGTAAACAGGAATAATTCAATAGCGCATATGAGCTTATGGTAAAGCAATTTAAAAGGCAAATCAATATTAAAAAATTGTCATATTATCTGCTTTATTATTGTGGATTTCAGTATTTTTTTTGTTTTTTTGTGAAAATTTTTCAACACTACTTACACTATTAAAAATGAATAGTTTAAACTATCAGGCCAATAAAAAATCATCAATCCAGACGGGTTGTATGAGAGGTCTTGGTTGTAGTAATTTCAGGTCTGAGAAGTTAGTTTTGCGTTTCCGACGACCCTTTATGCCGCGGACTTGAATCTTGGCATTAACCCTTAGGTAACCGGAGCATTCCTTCCGGAATTCAATCAGATTATTCACAAAAGGAAAGAAAAACGTTTCTTTTTTCCGATTCAAAACCGGATTTTTTCTTTAAATCAATGAAAGAAAGCGAATTTGTTGTCATCCCGGCAACAGAACAACATCTTAAATACGCAACGCAAATCTGCGATGAGATGGCAGAATCTGCCAAGGCCAGAGGTACAGGTATAGCCAGACGCACTCCAGAGTATATTACCTCAAAAATGCTTGAAGGAAAAGCTGTTATTGCGCTCCACCAAAATGGTACCTGGGCTGGCTTCTGCTATATTGAAACCTGGAGCCACGGAACTTTTGTGGCTAATTCCGGACTTATAGTGAATCCCACTTATCGAAATCGGGGGCTTGCAAGATTGATTAAACGTGCAGTCTTTGAACTCTCCCGACAAAAATATCCAAAGGCTAAGATTTTTGGATTGACTACAGGGCTGGCTGTGATGAAGATCAACTCAGAGCTTGCTTATGAACCAGTTACTTATTCTGAGCTAACTCAGGATGAGGATTTCTGGAAAGGCTGCCAGAGTTGTGTGAACTATGATATTCTTAAAAGCAAGGAGCGTAAAAACTGTATGTGCACGGCTATGCTGTGGGACCCTGAAGAAAAGGCCAAAGAGATTGAGCGCAAAATGAAAGAAGAGAACGATCGTTTAAAAATGGAGGCCGAGGAGCGCTTGACTAAAGTTGCCCGTAAGCAAACTCTTTTCAAGCGTCTTGAAGAAAAATTACGCAATTCATTGAAAATGATTGCTGCGATAGGTACATTATTCGTTAAACTTATACAAAATTAAACGATGAAGAAGAAGGTGGTTTTAGCTTTTAGCGGAGGTTTAGATACTTCCTTTTGCTGCATTTACTTGTCAAAAGACCGTGATCTGGAAGTGCATTCTGTGATTGTGAACACCGGTGGTTTTTCTGAAGAAGAGTTGCAGCAGATTGAAAAGCGTGCATACGCACTGGGAGTCACTTCTCATGCTGTAGTTGACGAAACACAGAATTATTATGAAAGTTGCATCAAGTATCTTATTTACGGGAATGTTCTGAAGAATGCAACTTACCCACTTTCGGTTAGTGCCGAGCGGGTGAGCCAGGCAACAGCTATTGCCAATTATGTTAAATTAATTGGTGCTGATTATGTTGCTCACGGCAGTACCGGAGCAGGTAATGATCAGGTACGTTTTGATATGATATTCAATATTATGATCCCCGGAGTTGAAATTATTACACCAATCCGTGACCTGAGGTTAAGTCGTGAGGCAGAAATTGAATATTTAAATAAACATGGTGTTGAATATACTGCCGAGAAAGCGAGATACTCAATCAATAAAGGTATCTGGGGAACATCAGTTGGTGGTAAAGAAACCCTGACTTCCAGTGAAACTTTACCAGAAGAAGCCTGGCCAACACGAGTAACACAAACCGAGCCCCGTAAACTGGAACTTGAATTTGAACAAGGTGAACTTGTAGGAATTAATGGAGAAAGTTTATCACCGGTTAAGGCCATACAGAAACTGCAGGAAATTGCTCAGCCTTATGGAATTGGAAGGGATATTCATGTTGGGGATACCATTATTGGAATCAAAGGTCGCGTAGGTTTTGAAGCAGCAGCACCAATGATCATCATTAAGGCACACCATACACTTGAAAAGCATGCTTTGACCAAATGGCAGCTGAGTTGGAAAGACCAATTATCAAGTTTTTACGGCAACTGGCTTCATGAAGGGCAATTCCACGATCCAATCATGCGTAATATCGAAGCATTTTTAAGCGATACTCAGAAAACGGTTAGCGGAAAGGTATTT